>AP025685.1:304420-608841 GCA_022846635.1 Salmonella enterica subsp. enterica serovar Choleraesuis | reverse complement strand
GCGCCAGACGTCACTTTGCCGGAAGATTTACTGCGTCGCGACCTCACCATCAACGCTATTGCTGAGGATGCCTCCGGCGCGCTTATCGACCCCTATAACGGCCAGCAGGATCTCCAGCAGCGTATTCTGCGCCACGTTTCACCGGCTTTTAGCGAGGATCCGCTACGGGTGCTGCGCGTCGCGCGTTTTAGCGCCCGCTACGCCCATCTTGGCTTTACCATCGCCCCCGAAACTCAGGCGCTAATGGAAGAGATGGCGGCATCCGGCGAGCTGGAAAATTTAACGCCAGAACGTGTCTGGAAAGAGACCGAAAACGCCCTTTTAGGCCGGGATCCCGAGGTCTATTTCCAGGTGCTGCGCGACTGCGGGGCGCTGAGAGTGCTGTTCCCGGAAATAGATGCGCTTTTCGGCGTTCCCGCTCCGGCTAAATGGCATCCGGAAATCGATACCGGAGTGCATACCCTCATGACCCTGGCGATGGCCGCCCGGCTAAGCCCGGAGCTGGACGTGCGTTTCTCAGCCCTGACTCACGATTTGGGTAAGGCGCTAACGCCACCGGAGCTCTGGCCACGCCATCACGGGCACGGCCCGCGAGGCGTAAAATGCGTTGCTCAGATGTGTACCCGACTGCGTATTCCTAATGAAGTACGCGATTTGGCACGTCTGGTCGCTGAATTCCACGATTTAGTGCATACCATCAACGTGCTGCAACCTAAAACGCTGGTGAAATTATTTGATGCGGTAGATGCCTGGCGTAAGCCACAGCGAATTGAGCAAATCGCGCTAACCAGCGAGGCTGATGCCAGAGGGCGCACCGGCTTTGAAGAGAAGGATTATCCGCAGGGAAGATTACTGCGAGAGGCATGGGATGCCGCTCGCCAGGTCGCGGCAAAAGAGGTGGTCGAAGCCGGATTTACCGGTGCCGCTATTCGCAATGAGCTGACCAAACGCAGAATTGCAGCCGTAGCGGCCTGGAAAGAACAGCGTTGCCCTCAGCCTGAAGGCTAAGGGCAATCGCCTTTAAAGAAAGACGGTGTAAACCATAATCGCAACAATAAAGCGATAAATGGCAAATGGAATAAACGAAATACGCTTAATGACTTCAAGGAAGGTTTTAATCGCCACCAGCGCTACCAGGAATGCCGTGACAAAGCCGACGGCAAACATCGGTACGTCAGCCATAGTCAGAAAACCGATGCTTTTGTAGAGGTCAAGCACCGTAGCCCCCATCATCATCGGCACCGCCAGCAGGAATGAAAACTCAGAGGCCGCGTAGCGACTTACGCCCATGAGCATACCGCCCGAAATCGTCGCGCCTGAGCGCGAAAAACCTGGCCACAAAGCCAGACACTGGAAGCAGCCGATAACAAAAGCCTGGCGCAATGTCATATCGTCGACGGCAACAGCGCGCGGCGTTTTTGGCTTCAATAGCTCTGCCGCTATTAGCAGGATGCCGCCGACAATCAAGGCATAGGTGACCGTGCGTGGGGTAAATAGCTCTTTAATCTCACCGTGGAAAATAAGCCCCAGTACCACCGCAGGAAGCATCCCTAACAGGATATGAGCCAGCGTCAGGCGACCGCCCTGCGCGCCCTGCTGTGGCTGACGACCAAAATTGATGCCGATAAGCCCAAATAGCCGCCTCCAGAACATCACCACCACAGCCAGAATCGAACCCAGCTGAATGACAACCTCGAAAGTCTTAGCTTTATCGCCCTCAAAACCCAGCAGATGGCCCACGATAATCATATGTCCGGTACTGGATACCGGCAGGAATTCAGTTAATCCCTCAACCACGCCAAGTATCGCGGCGACGACCAGGGAGTGCATATCACTCATTACTATTAACCTGTTAGAAAAATACGTCACGACCTAAACTACAGCGCCAGGCCACAAACACAGCGCTATCCACCGCTGCAAGCTGCGCAGTGTAAAGGAAAGTTGGTGAAAAAAAACCCGTTATTTGCCGCTACTGCGCTCAATAATGACGCCAACATTGGCCGCCCGCGCAACCGCACCGGGTTTACTCAACTTGATGCGTACCCATGGAGAGTTGAAGCGATTCAATAATAATTGAGCCACCTCTTCTGCTACGCGCTCTACCAGGGCAAAACGCTGGCCGGCGACGTGGCCGATGACGGCGTCGCTGATGTCTGCATAGCTGAGGCAATCATTAACATCATCGCTCACCGCTGCATGACTATTGTCCCAACCCATTTCGATATCGAACACAAGCTTCTGTTCGATACCTTGCTCCCAGTCATACACACCAATGGTGGTGATTACCGAAAGTTGCTCTATAAATACAATATCCATCGTGACCTGCGCTTTTTTGTACAGCCAGATACCACTTCCGGCCAAATATGCGTATTATCCACAGATGCAGAGTACAACACGACATTTTCAATACGGAACAGCGTCATGAGTGCAATCGCGCCTGGAATTATGATTCTTGCGTACCTTTGCGGCTCTATATCCAGCGCCATTCTGGTGTGTCGGATGGCGGGTCTGCCCGATCCCAGGGATAACGGGTCGCACAATCCTGGAGCCACCAACGTCCTGCGCATAGGCGGTAAAGGCGCGGCGTTTGCGGTACTGGTTTTCGATATTCTTAAAGGCATGCTCCCGGTATGGGCCGCCTATGAACTCGGCGTGACTCCATTCTGGCTGGGTCTTATCGCTATTGCCGCCTGTCTTGGCCATATCTGGCCGGTCTTCTTCGGTTTCCGCGGCGGTAAAGGCGTTGCCACGGCATTTGGTGCAATCGCGCCTATCGGCTGGGATCTCACCGGCGTCATGACCGGCACCTGGCTTTTAACCGTGCTGCTAAGCGGCTATTCATCGCTCGGCGCTATCGTCAGCGCGCTGGTTGCACCATTTTACGTATGGTGGTTCAAGCCGCAATTCACCTTCCCGGTCGCCATGCTGTCCTGTCTTATTCTTATTCGCCACCACGATAATATTCAGCGTCTGTGGCGTGGGCAGGAAACCAAGGTCTGGAAAAAGCTGCGCAGAAAGAAATCCCCTGAAAGCAGCGCTACTGAAGAGAACTCAGAAAAAAAGGAGTGATCGCTCACTCCTTTTTCTTCCAGCCGCTTTCCCTCAGGAGACGGCAGGAAGCTCGGCCAGAGGCCAGCGTGGACGCACGCTAACGCTCAGCTCGCCCTCAACGCCAGCTTTAAAACGAACCATGCCCGCGTAGGCAATCATCGCGCCATTATCGGTGCAAAATTCAGGTCGCGCGTAGAAGACTTCACCGCCCCGTTTCTGCATCATTATGGCCAGGCGCTCACGCAGAGTGCGGTTAGCGCTCACTCCGCCTGCCATAACCAGGCGTTTAAAACCGGTTTGTTCCAGTGCACGCTTGCATTTGATCATTAACGTATCAACGACCGCATCTTCAAAAGCCCGGGCGATGTCGGCATGGGTCTGCGCGTCACTTTCATTGTTTCGAATAGTATTAGCAGCAAAAGTTTTCAGGCCGGAAAAACTAAAGTCCAGCCCCGGTCGGTCGGTCATCGGACGCGGAAAAACAAAGCGCCCCGGCGTACCCTGGGCTGCCATTTTTGACAACAGCGGGCCACCCGGATAATCCAGCCCCAGTAGCTTCGCGGTCTTATCGAAAGCTTCACCAGCAGCATCATCAATTGACTCGCCCAGCAGCTGGTATTCACCAATGCCGGTTACGCTAATAAGCTGAGTGTGGCCTCCGGAAACCAGCAGCGCGACAAACGGGAACTGCGGTGGATTATCTTCCAGCATAGGAGCTAAAAGGTGGCCTTCCATATGGTGAACCGGAACCGCCGGAACATCCCAGGCAAACGCCAGCGCACGGCCAACCGTCGCGCCAACCAATAGCGCCCCAACCAGGCCTGGACCTGCGGTATACGCTACGGCATCGATATCTTTAGCCGTCAGCCCCGCTTCTTTTATTGCAGCCTGAATCAACGGCACCGTTTTACGCACGTGATCGCGCGATGCCAGCTCCGGCACTACGCCGCCGTAGTCGGCATGAAGTTTTATCTGGCTATACAGCTGGTTAGCAAGTAACCCTTGCTGGTCGTCATAAATGGCGATGCCGGTTTCATCGCAGGATGTCTCAATTCCCAGTACACGCATGGTTTTTTACCTCTTCTGCTCGCCGCGCAGTTTATGCCCGCAGCGCTTCTAAGTAAAACTTTACTCAACCCAGGAAGCTATCTGGTGTATAATATGTCGCCTCTGGAACTGCGTGGACTAAAACTGCGTTCAGTTTCCGGTGGTGCTTTACAAAGCAGCACTGGTTGCAGTAAAATTCCGCACCATTTTGAAATAAGCTGGCGTTGATGCCAGCAGCAAACCGAATTAAGTAAAGGTGAGAGGCACATGCCGGTAATTAAAGTACGTGAAAACGAGCCGTTCGACGTAGCACTGCGTCGCTTCAAACGTTCCTGCGAAAAAGCGGGCATCCTGGCTGAAGTTCGTCGTCGTGAATTCTATGAAAAACCGACTACCGAACGTAAACGCGCTAAAGCTTCAGCAGTAAAACGTCACGCTAAGAAGCTGGCTCGCGAAAACGCACGCCGTACTCGTCTGTACTAGTCCTAAAGGGCTTTCCTCAATACGCAGGCTCAGGCCTTAGTATCAAGGGAAACAGACCGGGTAGTAGTTATCAAGGCCGTGCTTCCGAAAGGAATGCGCGGCTTGTTCTCGTTTATAAGCCTTAAATTTTTCAACCCATCGCGAACGGCTCTGAGCGGCGCTTTGTGATTGATTAATGGCGGGATACGCTGAAAACAAACGGGGCCTATGGCTGGACGAATCCCACGCGTCTTTATCAATGACTTGCTGGCACGCACCGACATCGTCGATCTGATTGATGCTCGTGTGAAGCTAAAAAAGCAAGGCAAAAACTTCCATGCGTGCTGTCCATTCCACAACGAGAAAACCCCCTCCTTCACCGTAAACGGTGAGAAACAGTTTTATCATTGCTTTGGCTGCGGTGCGCACGGCAACGCCATCGATTTTCTGCTCAATTACGACAAGCTCGATTTTGTTGAAAGCGTAGAAGAACTGGCGGCCATGCATAACCTGGAAGTGCCGTATGAAAACGGCAATGCGCCAGGGCAAATTGAACGCCATCAGCGTCAGAGCCTGTACCATCTGATGAGCGGCCTGAATGATTTTTATCGCCAGGCATTAACGCAGTCTGACGCGCTGGAAGCTCGCCGTTATCTCGAACGGCGCGGTTTGAGCTCCGAGATTATTGAGCGCTTTGCCATTGGCTTCGCCCCGTCGGGCTGGGATAACGTCCTGAAGCGCTTTGGCGGCAACCCGGAGAATCGGCAGTCGCTAAGCGATGCGGGCATGCTGGTCACCAATGATCGGGGCCGCAGCTATGACCGCTTCCGCGAGCGCGTAATGTTCCCAATCCGCGATAAACGCGGGCGGGTTATCGCTTTTGGTGGACGCGTATTAGGCGACGGGCAGCCGAAATATCTGAACTCCCCGGAGACAGATATTTTCCATAAAGGACGTCAGCTATATGGGCTATATGAAGCCCAGCAGGATAATCCCGAACCCCGGCGGCTGCTGGTGGTCGAAGGATATATGGACGTGGTGGCCCTGGCCCAGTTTGGCATTAATTATGCCGTAGCTTCGCTTGGTACCTCGACAACGGCAGACCATATTCAGCTGCTGTTTCGGAGCACTAATAACGTCATTTGCTGTTATGACGGCGACCGCGCCGGGCGCGATGCGGCATGGCGAGCATTAGAAACGGCTCTGCCGTGGATGACCGATGGCCGCCAGCTGAAATTTATGTTTTTGCCTGACGGCGAAGATCCCGACACTCTGGTACGTAAAGAAGGCAAAGAAGCCTTTGAGGCCAGAATGGAAGAAGCGCAGCCGCTGTCGCAGTTTCTGTTTAACAGCCTGTTGCCTCAGGTCGATCTGAGTACGCCGGATGGCCGGGCACAGCTTAGCACCCTGGCACTACCGCTGATAAGTCAGGTTCCGGGTGAAACCCTGCGTATTTATTTGCGCCAGGAGCTGGGCAACAAACTGGGCATTATGGACGATTCGCAGCTTGATCGTTTGATGCCAAAACAGCAGGAAAATACCGCTACGCAAAAGCCAAAACAGCTAAAGCGTACAACCCTGCGTATACTAATAGGATTATTGCTGCAAAACCCGCAATTCGCGGCGCTGGTTCCCCCGTTGAACGGGCTGGACAGCAGCAAATTGCCGGGTCTTAGCCTGTTTGCGGAACTGGTGGCCACCTGTATTGAGACGCCAGGACTGACTACTGGACAAATTATTGAGAAGTATCGGGGCTCAGAACAGGCACCAGCCCTTGAAAAACTGTCCATGTGGGACGATATAGCAGATAAGGACATTGCAGAAAAGACCTTTACCGATGCGCTTGAGCACATGTTTGACTCCGTGCTGGAGCTGCGGTTAACAGAGCTTATCGCCAGAGCCAGAACTCATGGCCTCAGCCCGCAGGAACGCGAAGAAGTCCGCGTTATTAACGAGGCGCGGGCAAAAAAGTAATACCAGACAATCGTCGCGTTCGCGCGACGGCACGCAAGAATACTAGCGGCTTAACTGCCGAATATTGATCGGGTGAACCCGAACGCCGCACTGATGGGCAGCGGCAAAAAAATAAGTGCGCCCTCATACGCTATTGTTGGCGATTTCGCCGACCGACACTCATTACATGACATAAGTGTGGATACCGTCTTATGGAGCAAAACCCGCAGTCACAGCTGAAACTTCTTGTCACCAAAGGTAAGGAGCAAGGCTATCTGACCTATGCTGAGGTCAATGACCATCTGCCGGAAGATATCGTCGACTCCGATCAGATCGAAGACATCATCCAAATGATTAACGACATGGGCATTCAGGTGATGGAAGAAGCACCGGATGCCGATGACCTGATGTTGGGCGAAAACACCACCGATACCGATGAAGACGCAGCGGAAGCCGCGGCTCAGGTGCTGTCCAGCGTTGAATCTGAAATTGGCCGGACAACCGATCCTGTGCGCATGTACATGCGCGAAATGGGCACCGTAGAACTGTTAACCCGCGAAGGCGAAATCGACATCGCTAAACGCATTGAAGATGGGATTAACCAGGTTCAGTGCTCGGTTGCCGAGTACCCGGAAGCGATTACCTATCTGCTGGAACAGTACGACCGCGTGGAAGCGGGCGAATCTCGCCTGTCTGACCTTATCACCGGTTTTGTCGATCCAAATGCGGAAGAAGAAGTTGGCCCGACCGCCACGCACGTCGGCTCTGAACTGTCTCAGGAAGAGATGGACGATGATGAAGACGAAGACGAGGATGATTCCGACGACGACAGCAGCGACGATGACAACAGCATCGACCCTGAACTGGCGCGTGAGAAATTCCTTGAGCTGCGTACCCAGTACGAACTGACTCGCGACACCATCAAAAGCAAAGGCCGCAGCCACGCTGATGCCCAGGCTCAGATCCAGCAGCTGTCTGATGTGTTCAAACAGTTCCGCCTGGTGCCAAAACAGTTCGATTTCCTGGTGAACAGCATGCGCACCATGATGGATCGCGTCCGTACTCAGGAACGCATCATCATGAAACTGTGCGTTGAGCTGTGCAAAATGCCGAAGAAAAACTTCATCACTTTGTTTACCGGTAACGAAACCAGCGAAACCTGGTTCAACGCCGCTATTGCGATGAACAAGCCGTGGTCTGAAAAACTGCATGACGTTGCAGATGACGTACAGCGCAGCCTTCAGAAACTGCAGCAAATTGAAATTGAAACCGGCCTGACCATCGAACAGGTTAAAGATATCAACCGCCGCATGTCTATCGGTGAAGCGAAAGCCCGCCGTGCGAAGAAAGAGATGGTTGAAGCTAACTTGCGTCTGGTTATTTCTATCGCTAAGAAATACACCAACCGCGGTCTGCAATTCCTTGATCTCATTCAGGAAGGTAACATCGGCCTGATGAAAGCCGTTGATAAGTTTGAATATCGCCGTGGTTATAAGTTCTCAACTTATGCAACCTGGTGGATCCGTCAGGCTATCACCCGCTCTATCGCTGACCAGGCGCGTACCATCCGTATTCCGGTACATATGATTGAGACTATCAACAAGCTCAACCGTATTTCGCGCCAGATGCTGCAAGAGATGGGCCGCGAGCCGACGCCTGAAGAGCTGGCTGAACGCATGCTGATGCCAGAAGATAAAATCCGTAAAGTGCTGAAAATCGCCAAAGAGCCAATCTCCATGGAAACGCCAATCGGCGACGATGAAGATTCACATCTGGGTGATTTCATCGAGGATACCACCCTCGAGCTGCCGCTGGACTCTGCAACCACCGAGAGCCTGCGCGCCGCCACTCACGACGTTCTGGCCGGCCTTACCGCTCGTGAAGCTAAAGTCCTGCGTATGCGCTTCGGTATCGATATGAATACCGACCACACGCTGGAAGAAGTAGGTAAACAGTTCGACGTAACCCGCGAACGTATCCGTCAGATTGAGGCGAAGGCGCTGCGCAAACTGCGCCACCCAAGCCGTTCTGAAGTGCTGCGTAGCTTCCTGGACGACTAATTACCGTCTGGATATTAAAAAGCCCTCTTGTTGAGGGCTTTTTTGTGGGCGCAATTCAGCGTCCACTAGTCGCCAAAGCCTCATCAAGCTCACGATAGGCTTCCACCAGTTTATCCAGGGTAGCCCGGTTCAGGCCACTGGTATTCGGCAACACCCAAATTTCCGTCTCGCCAATGGTGGCCTCCTGCTTACCCCATACCGCCCCTCGAACGCGAAAGGCACGCTCATAAGCCTGCTTACCTAGAATAGCCAACACTGCCGGCTGCCATTTTTGGATTTTCTCGATAAGGGCAATTCCCCCTTCCCGATACTCTTCACCCTTAATTTCACTGGCCTGAACCGTAGCGCGCTCCACCAGTCGGGTCAGGCCGCAGCCGTAATCCATCAATTGCATCGCCTGGTCGGGACGCAGCTGCTGGCTGGTAAATCCGGCCAGATGTAACACCTTCCAGAATCGATTTGAGGGATTAGCGAACGGCAGCCCCTGCTGCGCAGAAGAGAGCCCGGGATTGATACCACAGAACACCACTCTCAGCCCTGGTGCCAAAATATCATCAATCATATAGTCCTCCCTATTTATGATAACTCGCCGATTATAAAGCTAAATAAATCTGTTGGTTATAAAAACAGCACATACACTCGTAACGCTGGATTGCCAGAGTCAGTTACTTTATAATCGCTCGCCACGGCCCCTTAGCTCAGTGGTTAGAGCAGACGACTCATAATCGTTTGGTCCCCAGTTCAAGCCTGGGAGGGGCCACCAAATTTCACCTGATTTATCAGGCATAAAGCCACCTTAACCGGTGGTTTTTTGTTTTTATACTCCGTAATAATCCCAACCAGATAACCATTAGATAAGACTCTCGCCCGCCCATTAACCCGCTGTACCGCGCTAATCACCTATGTCATATTGGCCAGATAATCGCCGTCGGTTCTCATATTGACGGAAAAATAATAAATCCACCTGCCGCCTATGAGGTATCTATGTCTGCACTCGAACAACTGGCCTACTATCAGCAAAAACTCGCCTGGGAAACTGATTCATGGGATCTCTATCTGGCGCTGAAGAACAATGAAAATATCGTAGTGATTGATGGGCGCAGTGAAGAAGCCTGGCGGCGTGAGCATATCCCCGGCTCCATTAACCTTCCCCACCGGGAGATTTGTACGAACAGTACCGAGCAGCTGGATAAATCCAAAATGTATATCTGCTACTGCGATGGCATTGGGTGCAATGGTTCAACCCGCACCGCAATGAAACTTCTGACCCTGGGATTCCAGGTGAAAGAGTTACTGGGTGGGCTGGACTGGTGGAAACGCGATGGATATACCACTGCGGGTACTGAAGGTCGGGAGGGGCTTCCCGTGGCCTGCGGGTGCTAATACCCTTAAAATTAATTAATACTTCGATCTCTATCGCTGAATACTCTTATCTGTAATTCTGCTGCCAGTAAATTTTACTGGCAGCCTGCGTAAATACCCTTCTCATAATTTATCTGCATCGAAAATGTTTATTATCTTTTTAGATAACGGAGAATTGTTATCTTAACCATAATAATAATTGAGAGGCCTTTATAAACTCTTTGCCAGAAAACCTTAAACATAATAACCATTCTGCATATTAGTCCTAGCCGCCACCCTCTTATCTGGAATCTAAAGTAAGTCACAACACCAGAAACTAAAAAAAGCACCCAGCCACTTCTCCAAATTTTGGCACTTCAATGTCTGGCGATAACCATCGGCACTACTATTTTTAGTTTCGAAAGTAATATTTATAGTAGTTAACATGAATATCTAACGCTCAACACGTAATTTCACGGCGTAGGTTTTTTCACTCTCCCTGCATTTTACAGATTTACTAAGCCATAAATCCAAAATCATGGCGTTAGCCAGCCTCTTTTAGCGCCTAAAAGCATACTTTTATCTCTCCACCAGAAACTCATATCAGATAAACCCACATCCCGATCGCCATAGATTAAAGAAAACCAGGCAGCAATAATTGAATCACCCAAATAAAAAGGGGCGCAAAACAACATTACCAGGGCATCCTGATAACATTTTTAACAAAGCACGAGAAGTCCATTTTTGGACAGGGGATGGAGGAAAACGGTTGGCAAGAAACCACTATCAACTTATCAACTCTAGCCTAAATCTGGTTTATAACGCCTGAAAAAGCTCCTGATATTTCAATAAATATCATAAAAATCAATAAGTTACAGCTAATAAAAAAGGTCAAGGTTTTATCAACTCGCAGTCATAATATATTCCGTTATTTATCATCGAAAATAATACCAAAAAATGCTTTGCCAACATTTTTTTCAATTGCTAAATTCATTCCACACCAAATGGCGGTGCTACAGATATTCAAGCAATCGTGCATAGTAATATGTAGTTATCTTTGCTTAATGAATAACTGCGCCATATAAGACAATAACACCTGCATACATGAATAAACAGAGGGCCCCAAAGAGGACACCTCTACCTGTTTCGTAGTTAACGAGACCATCAGTACATGCTGATTTTTCGCCGGCGTTCGCGCCGGCTATTTTTTTTAGAAACAAAATACCTACTGGTTACATACCCCAAAATGTCTGCCTGATAGCTCGATTATTTGTGCTTCGGGTATAAGCCTATTGAGGAGTATCAAATGAAACATCTGTTAGTGAGTTCTACTATTTCTTTAGCTTTATTGTTAGGTGCGTCATCAGCTATGGCTGCGACCGAAATTAACTCTAATGATATGGCTAACAACAAAATTGGTGAAGTTTCCGCACAAATCCCTGATGGCACTACTGCTGATGCAATTAAAGTGCTGTCTCACAAATGTGACGAACGCGGCGGCCATTATTTTAAAGTGACCGATATCGACCATCCGGGTAACGGTGGCCAGATTTTCGCTCACGCAGACGTTTATAAATAATAGCCTGACACGGGGCTTTTATTCAGGATTACCCTGATTATGCCGGGTGATGACCAATGCCATCACCCGCCCCTGCTTTTGGTGCTTTTTCTAGAGACCTAAATCACTCAATCCTGGATGGTCATCCGGGCGTCGCCCCTGGGGCCAATGAAACAGACGTTCTTCTTGCGCTATAGGCGCATCATTAATGCACGCAAAACGCTGGCGCATCAAACCACTGTCATCAAATTCCCAGTTCTCATTACCATATGAGCGAAACCAGTTGCCGCTATCATCATGCCACTCATAGGCAAATCGCACCGCGATTCGGTTACCGGTAAATCCCCACAGTTCTTTGATAAGCCGATATT
Source organism: Salmonella enterica subsp. enterica serovar Choleraesuis (assembly GCA_022846635.1). GTDB lineage: Bacteria > Pseudomonadota > Gammaproteobacteria > Enterobacterales > Enterobacteriaceae. The sequence continues at coordinate 596,998 of AP025685.1, read as the reverse complement.
CAAGTTCTTTTGCCCACTTGCGAGTTAGGAAAGCCACTATCTCATCACGCCCCTTCACCCACTCAACCCGATTGCGCCACAGACTATCAGCGCTATAAGCCTGTGCCACCTTTAGCGGTTCTCGGGTGTTCCAGCCATCTTCAGCGGCTCGGACCTTAAGCCTGGCGCTCTGTTCATCAAACGGTGGAAATGGCGGTCGTTGTTCACTCATTTGCTTTCTCCCCGGCGCTCAAGCTGCGCCCTCAATAAACTATTTTCCTGCTCTAAAGCCGCAATCTGCTCCTTCATAGGCTTAGCATAATGCTCCGCTACCTGAGCCGCGGTGTAGCGTGGGGTAATATGCTGAGGGCAGTTCCAGTCGAAAGCCTCCAGACGTAACAAATAAATTCGCTCAACCTTAGCCCGATAGCCATTAGGGGCAACCTGCGCCAGCAATTCCGGGTCGTCATCTACAGAAACAACCTCTACCCGCACATATATTTTTAGTCGGGTACGGCTGGGATAGTCCATTAAAAACAGGCAGGCCCGCATATTGCCTCGCAGGTTGCCGCTGGTAATGTACTGCCGATTACCGCGATAGTCAGCCATCGCAAGCGTGCGTTCATCGATGACTTTGAGAAAGCCCACCGGGCCGCCGCGATGCTGAATATAGGGCCAACCGGTTTGAGAAACGGTCGCCATATAGAAACTATCGCGGCTTTCAATCATCGCCCGCTCGCTGGCGCTAAATTCAGTTACGTGAGGCTCATCGCACAACTCGCCCCACATCACCGCGCTTCCCATCTCGTCCTGAACCTCAAGCACGTCGCGCGTGGTCGCGATATTTAGAAAACCTGCCGCCATAATGCACCCTCCTGTATCAATCAGCCTCACCCGCTGCTCGTATACCGGGTATTAGCCTTGGTACTTGCATCATAGACTCTGCCGGTTAAAACAATAATACTGGCTATCAGGCAAACTGATTTCCGGATATCGGGATAATAATGAACAAGCTTGAGGCGATGGCGCTACTGGTAAAAGTCAGCGAGCTGGGCAGTATGTCGGCGGTGTCGCGGGCGCATAAAATCCCGCTCACTTCGGTGAGCCGAAATATTGCCGAATTAGAAAACAGCCTAGGTGTCAGGCTGCTTACCCGTAGTACTCGCCGGATTTCACTGACAGATGCCGGACGCGATTATGTCGCCGCGGCGCGCCGTATTTTAGAAGAAGTTGAGCAGGCCGAACGTGCCGCTACCGGTGAGTATCAGACACCAAAAGGCGAGCTGGTCATTACGGCACCAGCCATGTTTGGCCGTCGTCACGTTCTTCCTTTAGTTACCGAATTTCTGGAGCAATATCCCCAGATAACCGTGCGACTATTGCTTAGCGACCGTAACGATTCGCTGATCGATGAAAATATCGATATCGCTATCCGGATCGGCAAATTACCGGATAGCTCTCTAATTGCTATTCCTTTAGGTTCAATGCGCACTGTTACCTGTGCCAGCACCCAGTGGCTCGCGCGTAACGGCACTCCACAAACCCCGGAACAGCTGATACATTTGCCTTGTATTACTATCGAAGCCCCTATGCCATCCACGGGATGGCGCTACACCGGGGGCAAAGATAATATGCAACGCATCGTGGCGGTTCACCAGCGGCTAGGAGTAACCGCACCGGAGGCCGCGGTTGACGCGGCGATACGCCATGCAGGATTGACCAGGGTATTACATTACCAGGCTCAGGAAGGCTTACGAAGCGGAGAGCTAAAGCTGGTACTGGAACCATTTGAGACACCTCCAGTACCGGTTACTTTGCTTCACGTTTCACGCGCATTACTGCCGCTTAAGCTGCGTCGATTTATTGAGTTTGTCACGCCGCGGCTAAGGGAGTCACTTAACGAGCTGGGCAGCGTTCGTGGCAAAACTTAATCCGCAAAGCGCTGCACTGAATCTGAATCAACCGCTTATCGGATCGGTTACGGCTTCTCCTCTGCGGTTCATTAGCCAGAACACCGCCATCCCGGCCAGTACGATCCCAGGAGCCGCAGCCCCCATAACGCCGATAGTTCCCGCCCCCAGCGCGAGCATTTTCCCGGCCAGCAGCGGGCCACTCATCGCCCCCAATCGGCCAACGGCTACCGCTACACCGACTCCGGTCGCCCGGATTTCGGTTCTATAGAACAATGGGGCTAACGCATAAAGCACGCTCTGGCCACCGGTAGCGAACAAACCGGCCACAAAACCTGCCGCCAGGATTGCGCTAAATGAAGACAGAGTGCCGAGAGCCAGCAGTGAGCAAAACATTCCGCTATATATAAGTAGCGCCATGGTCAGCGGACGCAGCCTGTCCATCAGCATCCCTAACAGTAATGTGCCGCTGGCCGCGCCAATTTGCAGGGCAAACATTACGCCTGCGGCCTGGGTGCTACTAAAACCCTGCTCCACCAACAGCATCGGCAGCCAGTTAATCAGCATATAAACCACTAGCAGAGTGAAGAAATAGCACACCCACAGCAGCAAAGTGGCAGATGCGCTACCCGCTTCCAGCAGAGCGCGCAGCGGCATAGGCTGTGAACCCACTTCTTTACGAGTAAAAGCCTGTGACTCGGGCAGCCAGCGCATTAACATCGGAACCAGCAGTAAAGGTACCACTCCACCGACCCAAAAGACCGTCTGCCATTGATTGCCTGTGCCGGAAAAGCCCAGGCTGGCGGCCAGCGCAGCGCCTATCGGTACACCGCAGTACATCAGGCTAACGGCAGTACCACGAAAACGAGGGCCAGCGGCCTCGGAAGTCAACGCTATCAGATTAGGTAATGCCGCCCCGAGGCCTACGCCGGTCATCAGGCGGGCAAATAGCAGCGATGGATAGTCCCAGGCGAGTGCCGTCGCCAGTGAAAACAGGCCAAATAGCCCCACCGAAGCAATAAGAATGCGCTTGCGGCCCAGCCTGTCGGCCAGCATACCTCCCGCCAGCGCTCCGGGTAGCAGACCGAGAATACCGGCGCTGAATATCCAGCCCATCTGCATTTTGTCCAGGCTAAAGGCTTCGGCAATGCCAACTGCAGCAATGCCAGCTGCCTGGAGGTCTAACCCCTCCATGAGGGCAACCAAAAAGCAGAGTCCGATAGTGAGCATCAAGTGTTGGGGGGAGTGGCGGGTATCGTTATTCATAGCGGTACCTTTGAGGGTATTTCGAGGTGAAATGGCGGCTGATACATAGTCAGCCGCTCATCAACGTGCTATTAGCGGTTACGCAGATCCAAGGCAACATCGACAATCATATCTTCCTGGCCGCCGACCATACGGCGCTTTCCAAGTTCGACCAGAATGTCTACGGCACTCAGGCCATAACGCTGTGCCGCCACTTCGCAATGGCGCAGGAAGCTGGAATAAACCCCAGCGTAGCCAAGCGCCAGCGTTTCACGATCTACGCGTACCGGACGGTCTTGCAACGGGCGGACGAGATCGTCAGCGGCATCCATTAATGCGTATAGATTAGTGCCGTGGTTCCAGCCCAGCTTATCTGCTGCGGCAATAAACACTTCCAGCGGCGCATTCCCGGCACCCGCGCCCATCCCTGCCAGGCTGGCATCGACGCGGTTACAGCCTTCTTCCACCGCAGCGATTGAGTTGGCAACCCCAAGGCTTAAGTTGTGATGGGCGTGCATCCCGGTTTCGGTTTGTGGCTCCAAAACATCTTTGAGCGCCCGGAAGCGATCGCGGATATCGTTCATATTCATGGCACCGCCGGAGTCCACTACATAGATACAGGTCGCGCCGTAGGACTCCATTTTCTTCGCCTGCACCGCCAGCTCTTGCGGCGTCGTCATATGGCTCATCATCAGGAAGCCTACGGTATCCATACCCAGCTCACGTGCGCAGGCGATATGCTGCGCCGACACATCGGCTTCGGTGCAGTGAGTCGCTACGCGCACCACGCGCGCCCCGGCCTGGTAAGCGTTTTTCAGATCGTGGATCGTGCCGATCCCCGGCAGCAGCAGCGTCGCGATTTTAGCGTGCTTAACGACATCAGCCGCTGCTTCTATCCACTCCAGATCGCTATGAGCACCAAAACCGTAGTTAAAGCTAGAACCTTGCAGACCATCTCCGTGCGCGACTTCGATGGAATCGACCCGCGCCTCATCCAATGCACGAGCTATCTGGCGCACATTATCCAGCGAATATTGGTGGCGAATGGCGTGCATGCCGTCACGCAGGGTCACATCTGAGATATAGATTTTGTTGCCATTCATAAAACTGCTCCCGGAACTTTAGTCAGAGACTGAGCCATCTTCTCGGCGGTCGCCAGCGCGGCAGAAGTCATAATATCGAGGTTGCCTGCATAGGCCGGCAGGTAGTGCGCCGCGCCTTCAACTTCAAGGTAGATAGCGGTTTTCAGGCCGGAAAAGCGGCCAATGCCCGGCAGGTTTACCGGCTTATCCTCCGGAATTACCTCGAATTGCACTTTCTGTTTAAGGCGGTAGCCCGGCACATAGGCCTGCACGGCGGCGGCCATTTCGCTAACGGAAGACTCAATCTCAACCTGAGAAGCCAAATCACTCAGTACATAGACGGTGTCACGCATCATCACCGGCGGCTCCGCCGGATTAAGGATGATTATCGCCTTACCTTTTGCGGCGCCGCCTACCTCTTCAATGGCTTTGGAGGTGGTCTCGGTAAATTCATCAATATTGGCGCGTGTGCCCGGCCCGGCCGATTTACTGGCTATTGAGGCCACAATCTCCGCATAGTGGACTTTCGCCACGCGAGAGACCGCTGCCACCATAGGAATGGTGGCCTGGCCACCGCAGGTCACCATATTGACGTTACCCTGGCTCAGATTGGCATCAAGGTTAACGACTGGCACACAGTAAGGGCCAATCGCCGCTGGAGTCAGATCAACCAGGCGAATGCCCGGCTTTGCTTTACGCAGCACCGCATCGTTTTTAACGTGCGCTCCGGCGCTGGTTGCATCAAATACAATATCGATATCGGCAAACTCCGGCATACGCATCAATCCATCGACGCCTTCATGAGTGGTAGCCACGCCCATGCGGCTGGCGCGCGCCAGGCCGTCAGACTCAGGATCGATTCCCACCATCACCGACATCTCAAGATTCTTGCCATGACGGAGAATTTTAATCATCAGGTCAGTGCCGATATTCCCGGAACCGATGATGGCGACTTTACGTTTACTCATGACTGATTTCCTTTAGATGCGTCGTCTGCAGGTGCGCTAAAACTAGCGGCAACGGAACCAATACCTTCAATGTGGGCCTCAAATCTATCGCCCGGATTCACGCTGACCATTGGCCCAAGCGCACCGGTCAGCACCAGATCCCAGGCACGCAGCGGCTCACCCAGGCTGGCCATTTTTCGCGCCAGCCATACGGCGGCATTTAGCGGATGACCCAGGCATTCGCTCCCCTGGCCGGAGGAGACTTCCTCGTTATTACGGCTCATACGCATAGCGCAGTTTTTCAAATCCAGCCCTGCCGGGCGCTGAACCGGGCCACCCAGCACATACACGCCGCAGGAGGCGTTATCGGCCACAGTGTCGACAAAACCTATCGACCAGTCGCTAATACGGCTGCCCACCACCTCCAGCGCGGGCACCACCCACTCAATGGCGTTATACAGCTCGTCAAAAGTAGTATCGAGATTCGGCAGATCGCGATTGAGGATCAGCGCGATCTCTGCCTCAATGCGCGGTTGCAGCACGCGTTCAAACGGGATCGTCTGGTTATCGCCGTAACACATATCGGCAAACAAAGTGCCGAAATCTGGCTGATCGACGCCCAATTGCTGTTGAACCCGCGGATGCGTCAGACCCACTTTGCGGCCCACCACGCGCCGCCCCTGGCTCTGCTCATACTGAACATTAATGCGCTGGATAGCGTAAGCGGCCTCGGCATTCTCTACACCAATCAGGTCACGCAGCGGCGCAATAGCTTTACCGTTTTGTTCCGCCTGGCGCAGGCTCGCCGCCAGGGACTCCAGATTAATATCTGACATTTCAGCTCCTTAGCGGCGGTTCAGGAAGTCCAGAACCAGTTGGTTGAATGAATCGGCATGTTCCCACTGCGCCCAGTGACCGCAGTCGCGATAAATATGCAGTTCGGAACCGTTAATACCTGACAGCAAACGCAGCCCGGCATCCATCGGTACAAAGCGGTCGTTACGGCCCCAAATAATCAGAGTCTGCGCTTTTACTTCTCCCAGGCGAGGCCCAAAGTCCGGGAACTGTTTTGGGTTAGCTTCCAAACTCTTGATAAAGTTTTCCAGGTGATCGCGGCGCGCCAGCATGTTATTCAGGCGGGCTTCAAACAGCGCTTCGGTCAAATCGCTGGTGTCATAGACGAAGATGTTCATCATCTTCTTGAGGTTTTCGATAGTCGGCTCGCGATAAAGCGCGTTAAGCAGCTTGATACCTTCCGTCGGCATTGGGGTGAAGAGACTCATACCGCCGGTTCCGCCCCCCATTAGCACCAGTTTGCCCACGCGCTCCGGCCAGCTCAGGGTGAAAGCCATAGCGCTGTGCCCGCCCATCGAGTTACCCAGCAGATGAACTTTTTCGATATCTAACTGGTCGACAACCTGCTTAAGGATGCGGGCATTAAGATCGGAGCGCGATCCGCTATTCACGATCGAGTCGCTTTTGCCCCAGCCAGGACAATCCAGCAGGATCACCCGATAGCCTGCGCTCACCAGCGGATCGATATTGCGGCTGAAGTTGGCCCAGCCGGTAGCGCCAGGGCCAGAGCCGTGTAGCATCACGACGGTTTCCGCGCCGTTTCCGCAGTCGTTGTAATGAACGCGGAGCGTCTGTCCCGCTTCCTGTACTTCAATAAACTTGCTGGTTGCCGCTTCGGTTTGTGGTTGGTAAGTCATGGTCTTCTCCTGATTCATGAGTTCTGGGGTTTGGCGCTCAGCGAGCCGAAGCCGGCGATCCATTCCGGAATTGGCCGGTAATAACGGCCTTCGGACTGCCAACGGCCATAAGCCGACAGAGCAGCAAAGGCTGCTACCCAGGTTTTAATCTCGTGCGTGGATTTCCCGGCAATTACGGACAACTCTTCGTTGCTTACCGCATCCAGTTCCGGCAAACGCCCCTGCTCCAGCAGCGTCATAAACTGGTTGTCCCACACCGGATTGAGAGGATGGAGGCTGTGCTGATCCTCCACAAATTTGGTCGCCGCGCTGATAACCCGCTGCTGACGCAGCTGACGCTCATCCGGCGGTAAATGTTTGCCGCTGCCAAGAAGGCGATCGCGCATATGGGCATCCGCTTTTGCCAGCTCCGGAACCGGCGGCTGGTGAGAGAGACCACCGGAGCCTAAAAACAGCACCCGCTTATTCAGAGTGCTGGTAAAGCGGCCAATGGCCTCGCCCAGCATCCGAGTGCGCTGAAAACCCGGCAGAGGGGTGGCAACACCGTTGATAAAGACCGGCAGAACCGGCACCTTATCCAGTCCGCCCAGCAAAAACTCCAGCGGCTGAGCAAAGCCGTGATCCACCTGCATGCAGTAGGAAACCGCTAAATCAATACCGCTTTTCATCACCGAGTGAGCGCAGGCTTCTGCCAGCTCCGTGGGTACCGGTAACGGACCAGCCGCACTGCTGAAGTCACCGATAGCGGTAGCGCCAATACCTAAGCAGAACGGAGGCATCACGTCATAGAAAAAGCCGTTGTAATGGTCTGGGGCAAATAGCACTACCAGCTCGGGGTTGAAGGCCGCAATCCGCGCCCTGGCGGCGGCAATCACACCGTTAACTTCATCCAGTACCGCAGGCTCCGGATCAACGTAACCGACCAGTGGGGTATGGGAGAGACAGTGCAGATAAGCATTCATATCAGGCCACCTTTTCAACGGGAACGGAGGGAGCGACCGGATTCAGCGTCATGGCATTAGCCAGACCATCCAGTTGCTGGCTAAGAGTTTGCGGAAGCGCCAACGCCGCCACGAAGCGATCCGGTCTTAACACCACCAGTGAACCCTCCTGCCCGGCGAACCAGGTTTTAATGCGGTTATTGGTATCGCCGATACGCTCGACACCTGGATGATTATCCTGGCTGGTGTGGATCTGTACTTCAGGAACGACCTGGATAAAACGCGTGCCGAGAGCGCTCCACAATTCAATCTGCTGTTCGCTCAGTCCCCATTTCGGGTTGCAGCCCCAGGCGATCACCGCGAAATTCGCGCCAATCACATCATCGAGCAGCATAACTTCCCCGTTTTCACGGGTGACTTTAGGCTGAATGAACATCTTGCCCACGGGGGTATTTTTCTGGCCGGGGGCCACGACCAGCGCACCTTCGCGATACTGAGGCATCGGTTTAAAGCGCATCTCAAGGAAGTAGCGCTTTACCGGCGGCAGATAATTGAGAAGCCAGGTGACCCCATCGCGTAGCGCGCCCTGCCAGCGTTTAGGAGGAGCCAGCACATTACCGGCAGTCACCGACAAATCGATCATCGCCTTCGCATGATCGCGACGCTCCTGTTGGTAAGTGTCCAGCAGTCGATCGCCGGCTTTACCGTTAACCACCAGCGCCAGTTTCCACGCCAGGTTAAAAGCATCGCGCATACCGCTGTTATAACCCTGCCCCTGCCACACCGGCATGATGTGGGCGGCATCTCCCGCCAGCAGTACCCGGTCGATACGGAAACGCTCTGCCAGACGCGCATTGTGGGTATAGACACGCTGGCGAATAAGTTCGACGCGATCCGGATTGGGCAACACTTTACTGAGCAGGCGACGCATGTTGTGCGGCTCGCTAAGCTGAGCCTCGGTTTCACCCGGCATTACCATAAATTCAAAGCGGCGCACGCCGTGCGGCAGTGCCGCAGATACATAAGGGCGTACTGGATCGCAGCACAGGTAAATGTGCGGAGTGCCCAGCGGATCGTTGGCGATATCAATAACAATCCACTGGTTAGGTGCCGTTTTACCTTCAAACAGCACATTCAGAGAGCGGCGAACCAGGCTGGCTCCGCCATCGCAGGCAACCAGCCAGTCGGCTTTAATGGTTTCCGGCTGACCATCTTTAGTTTTCAGATTCAGGGTGACCGAGTCCCCCTGTTGATGGATACCTTCCAGCTCGCGGGAAAATAGCCAGCGCACGTTTGGAAAGCGCTGCAATCCGGCAAACATCACCGCATCAACCTGCGGCTGAATAAAAGCGTTACGACGCGGCCAGCCAAACTCATCTGTCATCGGCTGGATATCAGCGAAGCAGCGCCCTTTTGGGGTCAAAAAGCGCATGGCATGCCACGGTGTGGTATGCGGCAGAACCTTATCCACCAATCCGACTGACTGCATGGTGCGTAGCGCTTCGTCATCAATACCGATGGCCCGTGGGTAGTCGATAAGCTCATCAAGTTTCTCAATGATGAGCACTTCAACGCCCATCTGACCGAGATAGTTAGCCATCATCAGCCCAACCGGGCCGGCTCCGGCAATGGCTACCTGGGTACGTTGATGAGTAGCAGGTTGAATATCAGGATTAGAAGTTGTCATAGCGGTACCTCTCGGCTCGTGCTCCTGCGATTTATTGCAGGTAAAGGGCTGCCAGCCCTTGCGTACAAGAGAAATGAATGCGTTGGAAGTGGCTCGGCGTTACTGAGCTGACGACATTCCCGGGTTAGTGCGTCACCGAACGACGCCCCGACCCCGGCATGGAGGACGGAAGCATTCCGGCCACCAGCAGACGTACCAGAGAGGCGAAGCGATGTAGGGTCAGATCGTGAAACATATTTGTTATCCGTATGTAAACGAATTTTTATTGTGGGGTCAGTATAGTGGTCGGATAATGCGCTACAATCAAAACATGCTCTATTGTGCACCTGGTGCACAATGTTGTTTTATCTATATTTTATGTAAATAATTATGCGAGACGACGCCCAAAGTGACTACAAAACCGTGCGCGGTCTGGCCCGGGGTATGATGTTGTTAAATTTGTTAAATAGATTAGATGGCGGCGCTAGCGTCGGGCTGCTGGCTGAGCTGAGTGGCCTGCATCGCACCACCGTTCGTCGCCTGCTAGAGACACTACAGGATGAAGGCTACGTCCGCCGCAGTCTTTCCGACGACAGCTTCCGCCTGACGCTGAAAGTTCGTCAGTTAAGCGAGGGATTTCGTGATGAGCAATGGATTTCCGCGCTGGCGGCACCATTGCTGGGGGATTTGCTGCGGGAAGTGGTATGGCCGACCGATGTTGCCACGCTGGAAGTCGACGGAATGGTGGTGCGTGAAACCACGCATCGTTTTAGTCGGCTGTCGTTTCATCGGGCGATGGTCGGACGTAGATTGCCTTTGTTACAAACCGCATCCGGCCTGACCTGGCTGGCCTTTTGCCCTGATAAAGAACGTGAACAGCTTATTTCGATGCTGGCTGCACGTCCCGGTGAAGAGTATCAGCTGGCGCGAGAACCACTGCGTCTGGAGGAGATACTGGAGCGTACCCGTCGTAACGGCTACGGGCAAAACTATCGCGGCTGGCGCCAGGAGGAGAAAATTGCCGCTATCGCCGTGCCTATTCACAGCGAACAGCGGGTTATCGCCTGCCTCAGCCTTATCTATGTCGCCAGCGCTATGACCATCGACCAGGCCGTCGATAAATATCTCTCACCGCTTAAAAATGTCGCCAGTCAGATTGAGCTGGGCATTGAAGAGCAAGAGATCCTGGCGCACGGACGGTGAGCCTGGTCACAAAAAATGCCGAAAAAAACCAGGGGTTGTTTTGTTTCTGCAGACCCGTTTATTCAGCGCTGGCGGGTTTAGCGTGCCAGTAGGCCACCATGCGCAGCAACCGGCTGTCGATATCGCTATCTTCGAACGGCGCACCAATATGCTTCACCCACTGACCTTCACCGGTAATCCAGATAAACGGTTTTTTTTGCCGGGCTATCGGTAGCAACTGTGCGAGGCGAGAAGTTAATGCTTCTGTCTGCTGAATATCAAACCATTCAAGGTCGAAGCCCTCTGTCCCGGCCAGATAATCCCGGCTATCGGTGCCATGAGTGCAGACCAGCGCCGTTAACTCACCGCGAAAACCGGCATTACGCAAGGCTTGCATACGCTGGCGCAGTGCGGGCATCCCCGACTCATCACAAACATAGAGTTGCCATTCATACTCAACCGGCACCACCAGCGAACCGCGCGGGCCGCCAATAAACACCGGGTCGCCCTGCTGCACCTTTTGCGCCCATTGGCTGGCAACGCCGCAGTCATGCAGATAGAAATCCAGAGTCAGCTCATTACGGGCGGCATCATAAATTGGCGTGTAATCCCTGGCGACTGGACGTTCCCCCTCGCCCCAGATAACGCCATCTTCACCCGCCTGCGGCGGAACAAAGCTGTCCGGATTGGTTGGGAAGAATACTTTTATATGATCGTCAAAGCCTTGGGAAACAAACCCCTCCAGCTGTGACCCGCCAATGGTCAGGCGCTGAAACATCTGGCCTGCTCGCTCGCTTTTCAGCACCTCAAGCTTACGAAAACGCAGCTCATTGCGCTCACGGCACGGGTATACAGTTTGCGTCATATTGAGTTCTCACTTATTAGATATATCTAAATATAGCTTTATGATAGTGATTCTCATTTATATTTCAATATTTTTTACACGTTGAGTTGCGGTTACACCGGCTGTTGTTGTGCTTTATCATTTATAAGCATTACGATTTTGCCCAACCTGTCTGCTAAACTTGTCAAAAAAAGATATAACTAAAGAGGTTTTACTATGCATGGGCATTCTCATTCTTCTGGCCGACGGGCGCGATTTTTTGGAAATGGTGAGCTGCGGGTGGTGATAATGATGCTGCTGGCACGTTCACCCAGTCATGGTTATGAGCTAATCAAAGCAATAGAAGACCTGACCCTTGGGCACTATGCTCCCAGTCCGGGAGTTATCTACCCGACATTGGAATGGCTGCGAGATATGGCGCTAATAGATGAAGATCCCGAAAGCGATGGCAAACGCCGGTTACTCATCACAGCGGCAGGACGCCAGTGGCTTCAACAGCATGAGGAGCAGCGCCTGCATATAGAGGATAATATCCGCCAGCGTAATATCGGCCACCAGCTACGCCGGGATCCACAGATGCAACGCGCGCTGGCAAATCTGAAATCCACCCTTGATATCCGTATTAATCAGCAACAAGCAACGCCAGAACAAATGCTACAGATAATCAAATTGCTGGATGAGGCCGCCGCCGCTATTGCCCAGGTATAGCCAGCGTTTGATTTGAGATTTGAGCCTTATAGCAATATGCCGGACTCAAGGCTGGAAAACCCGCCCTTAACCAGCTGGAGTCCGCACTTAATAAGGGTTTCTCGCCAATTAGATAACACAGCGGCCCAGCGGCCTGACACACTATTTTCAGTCAGCAAAGCACTTTGGCTACTGCCAGGGTTAATAGCGTGGGCAGGTTTTTAAGCTGCCTGCGCCAAAATAGAGCGACGGGACGTTTTTTTGCACGAAAATGGGGTGACAAGTTCTGTGATCCCGGTCAAGCGGCGGCTTTTTGTCACAGCATAAGTTGCCGCAACTTAACTTTTAGTGCGATTAAATCTTGTTCGTTTAGGCCCCCACGTCCGTTTATCCCGATTTTCTCACCTTCCCCTCGAGTGGCTTAAAGCCTGCAATACTTAAATCGGTATCGCGTGATACGTCATTTCCGGGAGCATATTTTGAACAGTTTACCTAGTCGCGCTTCGGCGCTTGCCTGCACTACGCACGCACTCAATCTGATTGAAAAAACCACTCTCACCTATGAGGAGATGAAAGCCCTAAATAAAGAAGTTGCCGAATGTTTTCACCAGTATGTAAATCCAGGTTTTTTAAGTTATCGCAAGTCGGTCACAGCCGGCGGGGATTACGGAGCCGTAGAATGGCAAGCGCGGGATCTTAATACGCTGCTCGATACCCAGGGAAAGCCATACCTGGACTGCCTGGGAGGATTTGGCATCTTCAATGTAGGGCACCGTAATCCAAAAGTCGTATCCGCCGTCCAGCAGCAGCTCGCCAAACAGCCGCTGCACTCACAGGAACTGCTCGACCCGCTTCGAGCAATGCTGGCCCGAACTCTGGCGACGCTGACACCGGGTAATCTCAAGTACTGCTTCTTTAGTAACAGTGGTACCGAGTCGGTTGAAGCGGCACTGAAACTGGCGAAAGCTAAACAAGGCCCATTAGGACGCCACACCATCATCGCCACTAGCGGTGCCTTCCACGGCAAATCGCTGGGTGCACTGTCGGCCACGGCTAAATCCACATTCCGTAAGCCATTCATGCCGTTGCTGCCGGGCTTCCGCCACATTCCATTTGGCGATGCCGAAGCTTTACGTCAGCAGTTGCAGGCCTGTCGCGATACCGGAGAAGACGTTGCAGCGGTACTGCTGGAGCCCATTCAGGGCGAAGGCGGCGTGATTATTCCTCCAGAGGGATACCTGCGCGCGGTACGTAGCCTGTGTGATGAGTTTGGCGCACTGATGATTCTGGATGAAGTTCAAACCGGTATGGGGCGCACCGGCAAGATGTTTGCCTGTGAGCATGAAGGCGTGCAGCCGGATATTCTGTGCCTGGCGAAGGCGCTGGGCGGCGGGGTGATGCCAATTGGTGCCACTATCGCAACCGAGTCGGTTTATTCGGTACTGTTTGATAATCCGTTCCTGCATACCACCACCTTTGGCGGTAATCCACTGGCCTGTGCCGCGGCGCTGGCGACGATCCACGTCCTGCTGGAAGAGAACCTTCCTGCTCAGGCGGCCAGCAAAGGAGCCATGATGCTTGATGGCTTCCAGGCTCTGGCGCGTCGCTATCCACAGTGGCTGAAAGCGGTACGCGGACGCGGGCTGTTAATGGCTCTGGAGTTCCACGATAACGATATCGGATACCAGTTCGCGAGCGAGATGTTCCGTCGCCAGGTACTGGTCGCCGGGACGCTCAACAATGCCCGGACAATCCGTATTGAACCGCCGCTGACCATTACCGAAGCTGAATGCGAAAAGGTGCTGCAAACTGCGGCTCTGGCGCTGCAGGCTTTAAGTCCAGCAACAACCGAAGCGTAATAAACGCCTCTGGCGGTGGAGGGCATTCGCTCTCCGCCGCTTTTTTTTGGAGCGCTATCACAATAAGTAGGTCTGCCTTTTCCATTCCCTTCCCTCCTGGCTAAATTACATACTCATCCGACCACATAATAATAAGGCCACTTATGAGCTATCCGTCGCTATTTACGCCGCTGTCCCTTGGTTTTACTACCCTGAAAAATCGGGTTCTCATGGGATCAATGCATACCGGCCTTGAAGAACATCCGGAAGGCCCGCAGCGGCTGGCGGCTTTCTATGCCGAGCGCGCCCGCCATCAGGTAGCGCTTATCGTTACCGGAGGCATCGCCCCTAACGCTTCGGGAGTCACCAGCGCCGGAGGGGCAACGCTAAGCTCTGTCGACGACCTGCCCCACCATCGGGTCATTACCGATGCGGTACATCACGAAGGAGGAAAAATAGCGCTGCAAATACTGCATACCGGCCGCTACAGCTATCAGCCAAAGTTGGTTGCGCCTTCTGCGTTGCAAGCACCTATCAACCCTTTTATGCCTCATGCTCTTAGTGAAGATGAAATCACCGGCCTGATTGATGACTTCGCCCGCTGCGCCGGCCTGGCACGCGAGGCGGGGTATGACGGCGTAGAGATAATGGGTTCCGAAGGCTACCTGATTAACCAATTTCTGGCCGCTCGCACCAATCAGCGCACTGACCGCTGGGGCGGTAGCTATGAGAACCGTATGCGCTTTGCGCTAGAAGTTCTGCGCGCCGTGCGTCAGCAAACCGGCCCGGATTTCATCATTATTTACCGGCTGTCGATGCTCGACCTGGTCGAGGAAGGCGCAACGCTTGAGGAAACCCTCCGGCTGGCCCGGGAGGTCGAAGCCGCAGGAGTCAATCTGATTAATACCGGGATTGGCTGGCACGAAGCACGCATACCGACAATCGCCACCTCAGTTCCGCGTGGAGCATTCCGCTGGGTCACTCGCCAACTTCGTGGCGCGGTAAAGGTGCCGGTTATCACGACTAACCGGATTAACGACCCGGCTGACGCCGAGCAGATAATCGCCGCTGGCGATGCGGATATGGTTTCTATGGCCCGCCCTTTCCTGGCCGACCCGGCACTGCTAACCAAAGCGGCCAGCGGCCAGGAAGCCGCAATCAATACCTGTATCGGCTGTAACCAGGCCTGCCTGGACCGTATTTTTGTCGGCAAGATAACGTCGTGCCTGGTTAACCCTTTCGCCTGCCACGAAACCAAACTCCCGGTTCATCTCGTTACCGAGCGTAAACGCATTGCCGTGGTGGGTGCCGGGCCGGCAGGACTGGCATTTGCCGTTACCGCAGCAGCGCGCGGCCATCAGATAACCCTGTTTGATTCCAGCAACGAGCCTGGAGGCCAGTTTAATATTGCCCGCCAGATCCCGGGCAAAGAGGAGTTCAGCCAGACATTGCGTTATTACCGCCATCAGTTAGAAGAGTACGCGGTTGAACAACGCTTCGGCCAATATGCTACTCCAGAGATGCTGGCTGACTATGACGAAGTGGTTCTGGCCTGCGGTATTCAGCCACGGCAGCCTGAAATACCCGGAATCGACCATTCCAGCGTATTGAGCTATCTGGACGTGCTGCGCGATAAGCGCCCGGTGGGGCCACGAGTCGCGATTATCGGGGCTGGAGGAATCGGCTTTGATACCGCGATGTATCTAAGCCAGCCGCTGCCAATTGCCACAAAGCAGGATGTGGCTTCGGACATTACTCCGGAAATTGCCAGCTTCTGCGCGGAATGGGGGATCGATACCACGTTAAGCCATCGGGGCGGATTGCTTCCTTCCGGCCCACAGCCTCAGCGCAGTCCGCGCCAGATATTGCTGCTGCAGCGTAAGGCTAGCAAGCCAGGAGCGGGCCTTGGCAAAACTACCGGTTGGATCCATCGGGCGACTCTATTACATCGCGGCGTAAAAATGGTCGCTGGCGTCAGCTATCAGAAAATCGACGATCGGGGATTACATGTGACGATCGATGGGCAGGAACAATTGCTGGCAGTGGATAATGTGATTATTTGCGCCGGGCAGGAGCCGCGTCGTGAACTTCTGGCACCGCTTCAGGAGAGCGGTAAAACAGTGCACCTGATTGGGGGATGCGACGTTGCGCTAGAGCTGGATGCCCGAAGAGCCATTGCTCAGGGCACCCAGCTGGCGCTGGAGATTTAGCGCATTTTTGCGAGCTTAGTCGCTTTCAGGATGACAAACTTTTTATTAGTGGCAACCGTCGTACAGTTACCGAAGACTTTACGGATTCGACGGTAGTAATCGAGGTGGCGGTTGCCCACCACCCACAGTTCTCCGCCGCGGCCCAGGCAGCGGCGGGCATCGTTAAACATCTGCCAGGCGATACCGTCGGTCAGCGCATGCTCCTGATGGAACGGCGGGTTACAGAACACGGCGTTATAGCGCCCGCCATCCATTCCTGACAGTGAGTGGTTAACCACAAACTCGCAGCGCTCCATAGCTTCTGGCATGTTTTGCGCCACATTGAGCTCACTGGAGGCCACGGCCATATAAGACTCATCGACAAAGGTCACTTGCGCCTGCGGGTTGCTGTCCAACAGTTTCAGCCCTAATACGCCGTTACCGCAGCCCAGATCGATAAGCTCACCTTCCAGGCCGGAAGGAAGATACTCAAGCAGGAAACGGGCACCAATATCCAGGCCAGAGCGCGAAAACACGTTGGCATGGTTGTGGATAGTCCAGTCAGTGCCTTCCAGCTTCCAGTTCAGCGTTGCAGGAGCCTCAGCCAGAGCAGGTACCGTTGGCGTACAGAACACCAGGCGAGCCTTTTTCCATGCCAAAGAGGTGGTTGTCGGCCCCAGTAATTTTTCAATAAGCTGCAAAGTAGAGCTATGAATGTCCCGGGCCTTAGCGCCAATAATAACCCGGGTTTCAGGGGTAACCACTTCGCGCAGCGCACGTAGCTGATGCTCCAGCAGAGCCAGTTGTTTAGGGAGCTTAATCAGCACCAGCTTTGGTGCCTGCGGCAACGGAGCCAGGCTATCAATAAGGGTAACGGCAGTTTCATCAATATCGTTATCTGCCATATTTATGCGGGCTGCCTGCTGGGCAACCCAGGAGTCGCTAACGCTCACCGGTGACCATTCAGCCAGCGCACAGCTTAACGCGCCGAAGCTGTCGTTCATAATAATGACCGGCCCGGCGGTTACGGGATGTTCCGCCACTTCCTGCAACAGGTAGCTGTCCGCCGCATCCCAGGCCTGTAATGGGGAAGTCTCATCGGTGGCAGGTAAACGTTGCAGCGCCAACTGGCGTCCGCCGAACTCAAACTGGCTCATAGCCTCTCCATAATGCTAAAATTCGCGCGTTTTATCCCCCAATTGGGCCTGACAGTAAACCTTTTTTTGCGAATCCCGATGACATTAACCTATTTACAGGGCTATCCCGAATCTCTTTTAGTCCAGGTGCGCACCCTGATAGACCAGGGCCGTCTGGGCGCGGTGCTGGATAAACGCTACCCCGGACGCCACGCCGTTAACTCAGATAAGGCGCTGTGGGATTATGCCCAAGAGATCAAAAACCGCAGCCTGCGCAATGCGCCCCCGCTTAATAAAGTCATCTGGGATAACAAGATACACGTCATCAATAACGCCCTTGGCTTGCATAGCGCTATCTCTCGGGTGCAGGGCAATAAGCTAAAAGCCCGCGCCGAAATCCGGGTAGCTACGGTTTTTCGCACCGCGCCCGAGCCCTTCCTGCGGATGATCGTCGTTCACGAACTGGCACACCTTAAAGAAAAGAATCACGATAAGCCTTTCTATCAGCTGTGCTGCCATATGGAACCGGATTATCACCAGCTCGAGTTTGATGCCCGGCTGTGGCTCACTCAACAGGCTCTGGGCAACTAACGCTTATCCGGCCATAAATCTCTGCTGTTTACTCTTTGGCCAGGCCGCCTGATATTTTGCAACGGCAGTTGGCTTTTGACCTGCCAGAAATTGCGTTTCGGGATAGATGTTGTATCAATGAAACTTCAGGTTTCAACGTCTTATCAGGCATCTATTCCGGAGAGTTTCCCGCGCATGATTCGTCTCGCCATTATCGGTACCAACTGGATCACCCGGCAGTTTATTGATGCCGCCCATGAAACGGGTCAATTCATCCTGACTGCCGTTTATTCACGTAGCCTCGAGCAGGCACAGAGTTTTACTCAGGATTATCCTGCCAAACATCTATTCAGCTCCCTGGAAGAGATGGCGGCGTGTGAAGATATCGACGCGGTGTATATCGCTAGTCCGAACTCGCTGCACTTTGAACAAAGCTGCCTGTTTATGAGCCACGGCAAGCACGTTATCTGCGAGAAGCCGCTGGCATCCAGCCTGGCTCAGGCAGAAGCTGCAATCGCCTGCGCCCGTCAGAACCAGGTCGTCTTGTTCGAGGCGTTTAAAACTGCCAGCCTGCCGAACTTTGCGGTACTTCAGCAGGCAATGCCGAAGGTAGGTAAGCTCCGCAAGGCATTAATCAATTACTGCCAATACTCCTCACGTTATCAACGTTATCTGGATGGCGAGAATCCCAATACCTTTAACCCGGCATTTTCCAATGGCTCAATTATGGACATCGGTTTTTATTGCCTGGCCAGCGCCATTGCCCTGTGGGGAGAGCCATATTCGGTTAAGGCTGAAGCCAGCCTGCTAGATAGCGGCGTCGACGCCCACGGCAGTGTGGTTATGAATTACGGGGATTTTGATGTCACTCTGCTGCATTCCAAAGTCAGCGACTCGACGCTGCCTTCTGAAATTCAGGGTGAAGATGGTGTTCTGGTGATTGAAAAAATCTCCGAATGCCAGCAGGTATCGCTAATACCGCGCGGCGGGCAGCTACAGCCGCTTGGATTACCTCAACATATCAACACCATGTTGTATGAGGCCCAGGAATTTGCACGCCTGGTCGAAAACCGGGAAATTGAACATTCCGGTCTGGCCCGCAGCCTGGCAACCGCACGCTGGCAGACTGAAATCCGCCGCCAGACCGGCGTGATTTTCCCGACGGATGGCTCTTAAGCCCGTTCGTAACGTAAACTTACGTAAATGGATAGCTCAATTGTTTGACCGTTGTCATGCACTGTCATATTTTGACACATGCAAAGGGGAGTAACTTGTTTGCCGGTGGATCGTCATGACGAAGCATACGCTTCCGGTCGCCGGGCAATGCGGGCTGTAACGCATTGTAAGTGAGACCTTGCCGGAAGGCGGGCCCCGTTTGCAAGATTAAACGATAAAGCCAGCGTCTTCTGACGGTGGCTTTTTTATTATCGGAATCTTGCTTATGAATAGTGTTGGAACACCTTTGTTGTGGGGCGCCTTTGCTCTCGTGGTCGCCATAATGCTGGCTATAGACCTGCTTATCCAGGGGAAGCGTGGCAACCACGGCATGTCAGTACGCCAGGCCGCCGTATGGTCGGTTGTCTGGGTCAGCCTCTCGCTGCTGTTCAGCGCCGCACTGTGGTGGTACCTGGCTGAAAATATTGGCCGTGAAGTGGCCGATGCTAAAGCCCTCGCCTTTCTCACCGGTTACCTGATTGAAAAATCCCTGGCCGTCGATAACGTCTTCGTCTGGCTAATGCTTTTTAGCTACTTCTCGGTGCCACTCGCCCTGCAACGCCGGGTTCTGGTCTATGGCGTATTAGGTGCAATCGTACTGCGCACCATTATGATTTTTGCCGGTAGCTGGCTGATCTCTCAGTTTGAGTGGCTGCTGTATGTGTTTGGCGCATTCCTGCTGTTTACCGGTGTGAAAATGGCGCTAGCTAAAGAAGATGACAGTGATATTGGCGATAAGCCATTAGTACGCTGGCTGCGTGGGCACCTGCGTCTTACCGACACCATGGAAAATGAGCACTTCGTGGTACGCCGTAATGGCCTGCTGTACGCCACGCCGCTGCTGCTAGTACTGATTCTGGTTGAATTGAGCGACGTCATTTTCGCCGTCGATAGTATTCCCGCTATTTTCGCCGTGACGACCGATCCCTTTATCGTCCTGACCTCAAACCTGTTCGCCATCCTTGGCCTGCGCGCAATGTACTTCCTGCTGGCCGGTGCCGCTGAGCGCTTCTCCCTGCTGAAGTATGGTCTGGCGGTGATTTTGGTATTTATTGGCGTCAAGATGCTGATAGTCGACTTCTACCACATCCCAATCGGCATTTCGCTGGGGATCGTTGGCGGAATACTGGCTATCACGCTGATAATCAACGCCTGGGTTAATCATCGTCACGATGCGCAAGCGCGCAACGCTGGTTAATCACGCTGCGGGCACCGAATGGTGCCCGCTTACTTCACTTCCAGAAACGTTATTAAAGGAATAAAAAAGCGCCATATAGCGCAAATAATGCGCATTACCTCTTCCCGCCACCGCCGTTTTCTTTATACTCGACCGTGCAAACTTATTAACATCTGTTCATAAACGTAACAAATAAATACGCCGGCAGATGTTCGCACAACTTCGTATACAGGAATATTTATGGCAACACGTGGTAATTATCCGCTACTACAGCGGCTTATCCAGGGAAGTCTGGTTAAGCAAATTCTGGTGGGACTGGTGGCAGGTATTGCCCTGGCCCTTATCTCCAAGCCTGCAGCTCTTGCCGTTGGTCTGTTGGGAACGCTGTTTGTTGGCGCACTGAAGGCCGTGGCTCCGGTGCTGGTGTTAATGCTGGTGATGGCCTCTATCGCTAATCACAAGCAGGGACAGAAAACCAACATTCGCCCTATCCTGGTTCTGTATCTGATAGGGACTTTTCTGGCAGCACTGACAGCCGTTATTGTCAGCTTTATCTTTCCTTCTTCACTACATCTTGTGACCGGTGCAACCAGCATTACTCCACCAGGCGGTATTGTGGATGTCATGAAAGGGTTGCTGATGAGCATGGTAGCAAACCCATTCGATGCGTTAGTTAACGCTAACTATATCGGTATCCTGGTATGGGCTGCGGGTCTTGGCTTTGCTCTTCGCCACGCTAATGACAGCACCAAAAATCTAATTAACGATGCCAGCGACGCAGTTACTTTTATCGTTCGCGTAGTTATTCGCTTTGCGCCGCTGGGTATTTTTGGTCTGGTCGCCTCTACCATGGCAGAAACTGGCCTGAGCACTCTGACCAGTTATGCGCAGTTACTGGCCGTGCTGCTTGGCTGCATGTTCTTCGTCGCACTGGTTATCAACCCCCTGATTGTCTTTGTCTGCACCCGCCGCAATCCATACCCGCTGGTATTTACCTGCCTGCGTGAAAGCGGCGTTACCGCGTTTTTCACCCGAAGCTCTGCGGCTAACATTCCGGTAAACATGTCTCTGTGCGACAAACTTGGCCTTGACCCGGATACTTACTCGGTTTCAATTCCACTGGGTGCCACCATCAATATGGCCGGCGCTGCCATAACCATCACTGTACTTACGCTGGCGGCAGTGAGCACTCTGGGGATTGAGGTCGATCTGGCTACCGCCCTGTTACTAAGCGTGGTCGCTTCTCTTTGTGCCTGCGGTGCATCCGGGGTTGCCGGCGGCTCATTGCTGCTGATTCCTCTGGCCTGCGGCATGTTTGGTATTCCAAATGAAATCGCCATGCAGGTGGTTGCCGTCGGCTTTATTATCGGCGTTTTGCAGGACTCTTGCGAAACGGCGCTTAACTCTTCAACAGATGTAGTTTTCACCGCCGCAGCCTGCCAAGCCGATGCCGAAGCTCGTGCTTCATCTGGCGCGATGGGACAGTCAGGAAACTAACCGTCGATACTTAATATTCAGACCGCCTTCAAGGCGGTCTTTTTATTACCAGAGTCCGGGGTTGAGCAACCGTTGTTACAACAATTTGAGCTTATTTCAGCGTCACCGTTTATAAATATCGGGCCATATTTCCCGGCTATTTTTGTTCAATAATCCAACGCGCAACGCCAACCACTCTGATTACTCAGTAAAAGCATCTGGGTAAGCAAAATATAAATAGTGTCAGAGAGTGTAAATACCCTCGCCAGCCCCTCCCCAGCCAAGCAAAATCAATGCGCATGAAAAGAAATACTGTGACGCATAGCGGGGTCGTTTGTTACAATTAGATGCAAATCGCCACCGCATATTGCGCCCAGGCGTTATCGTTCACAGGGAATTGTGCGCATAGAGTACCAACAGCCGTTGGTGACAACTTAGCTCTGATTTATGGCTTTTGTTCAGCGTAAATCGCCCATATCAGAGTTAAAGCAACCAATCACAAACGTCACAAGGCTGTTCACCCTCGTTTCTCGTGGCTTTTTCATCGTTGTGCCAGGATCATTACATGGAACTATTGACCCAACTACTTAGCGCTCTCTGGAGCCAGGATTTTGAAACTCTCGCCAATCCGGGGATGGTGGGAATGCTGTATTTTGTCTTATTTATGATTCTGTTTTTAGAAAATGGATTGTTACCCGCCGCCTTTTTGCCTGGGGATAGCCTGCTGGTCCTGGTAGGGGTACTGATAGCCAAAGGCGCCATGGGATATTTTCAAACCATATTATTGTTAACAGCAGCGGCAAGCCTCGGCTGCTGGCTTAGCTATATTCAGGGTCGATGGCTTGGTAATACGCGTATCGTGCAAAACTGGCTCTCTCACCTGCCGGCGCATTACCATCAGCGAGCACATCACCTGTTTCATAAGCACGGTTTATCCGCGCTGTTAATTGGCCGTTTTATCGCCTTTGTTCGTACCCTGCTGCCTACTATCGCCGGGATCTCCGGTCTGAATAACGCACGTTTTCAGTTCTTTAACTGGATGAGCGGGCTGTTATGGGTACTTATTCTGACCACCCTCGGCTATCTGCTGGGTAAAACTCCGGTCTTTTTAAAATATGAAGACCAGCTAATGTCCGGCCTTATGATTCTGCCGGTCGCGCTGCTCATCATTGGTCTGGTCGGCTCACTGTGGGTGCTGTGGAAGAAAAAGCATCAACGGGGCCAGCAGTGAAGCGTTTTATTACTCAACCACAATGGCGGCTGCTGCGCTTTGCTCTGCCGCTATTGCTGGCATTAACCGCTGTTTTAGCCTGGTCGGCTAACCGCCAGCATGAAGCCACGCTGGAGATTCGGGCCGTTCGTGAAGGCGTTAGTCTGCCGGATGGTTTCTTTGTCTGGCACCACCTGGATGCCAACGGAATCGCTTTTAAAAGTATTACGCCCCATCGCGACGGGCTGGTCATTCGCTGCGTCACCAATGTGCAGTGCGAAGCTGCTCGTGACGTTTTGCGCCGCTCTCTCCCACAAGATTACGAACTGGCCCTCAGAGAAGATAAGTCTGCTGGCGCTTCGTTATTAGCGCGGTTACGCACCTCCAGCCACAGAATGGGATAAGTCTGCCCCGTTTAAAATGGAGTTTGCTCAATAAGCGGCTATGCTTATTTAGCGTACCCAATCTGCGCGATGCCTTATCTATCAGGAATTTGGATTATCACTGCCACGCTTCAAGGGAAGGTATTTAGATGCGTCATCACATTACTTTAGCTATTTCACTGTTTGTTCTTACCAGCGCAGCCCATGCCGCAACATCGCCCTGCGCTGAGAAAAAGCAGGACATTGAACGTGAACTCAGCTATGCCACTCAGCATAACAATCAGAATCGCATCAATGGTTTAAAGAAAGCGCTTAGTGAGGTTCAAGCTCACTGTAGTGATGATCAGCTACGTGCCAGCCATCAGAAGAAAATCACTGAACAACGTCATAAAGTCGCCGAACGTAAGCACGAGCTGGCTGAGGCTAAAGCGAAAGGCGATGCCGACAAAATTAGTAAGAAGCATAAGAAACTCACCGAGGCCGAACATGAGCTTAAAACGCTTGAGGCCCGGGACTATTAAGTTTGGGAATATCTAACAGCAGGAGAGAGTTATGTCTAAAGACAATTCAGAACAACTACGCGCAGAACTGAAATCTCTGGCCGATACGCTGGAAGAAGTACTCAGCACATCGGGCGACAAATCTAAAGCAGAGCTGGAAAGTATGCGTGAAAAAGCGCACCGCGCTCTGAAAGACAGCCGCGTGCGTCTTAGCGAAGCTGGCGATGCCGTTGCCCGCCAGACTCGTGAAGCCGCAGGCAAAGCTGACGACTATGTGCGTGAGAATCCATGGACCGGCGTTGGCATTGGCGCTGCCGTGGGTGTTGTTCTGGGCGTACTGCTGGCTCGGCGTTAAGCATGAGTAGCGAACACCAGAGCCAGGGACCCGGTAAAAATGTGTTCGGCATCGGGCAGCGCATCATTACCTTATTGGTGCGCATGGCAGAAACTCGCCTGCGCCTGGTGGTGGTCGAGCTGGAGGAGGAAAAAGCAAATCTATTCCAGCTTCTTCTTATGCTGGGCCTGACAATGCTTTTTGCCGCCTTCGGATTGATGAGCCTGCTGGTTTTGATTATCTGGGCGGTCAGCCCTGAATATCGTCTGACTGCTATGATAGCCACTACCGGTACTTTATTGGCTCTGGCGTTATTTTGCGGCCTGTGGACGCTCTATAAATCACGGCAATCTACGCTGTTACGTCATACCCGCCGCGAGCTTGAGAACGACCGTTCGCTGCTGGAGGATAAACAGTGAGCCGTGCCGAACGTGAACAACGTAAAGCAGAGCTGTTGAGCATTATCCAGCAGCAGAGGCTGGATCTCAGTGCCAGTCGGCGCGCCTGGCTAGACTCCACCGCCCCATGGGACAGAGGCTGGAATACGCTACTCAGCCTGCGTTCATGGGCGATGGTCGGCAGCAGCGTTATGGCAATTTGGGGGCTGCGCCATCCGCGCTTCCTTGTTCGCTGGACTAAGCGCGGCGTTGGCGTGTGGAGCACATGGAGAATGGTGCGCAAACTCATCGTTCAACGCCGCTAGGCCTCAATATTAAGTCCTTGAAAAACTGCACTCAGGATTATCCGGGTGCAGTTTTTTTATGCCCTCACCCCAGATACGAGCTACAGAAAATGCACCGGATAGCATCAGACCTACCGGCCATAGCAGTACTTCATATTATTTGAATATGAATAGCAGTTTTACTTGATAACATTCCTCCCGACATCTCAGTAACATCCACTCCATCGAAAGCGTTCCCGGTAACCACCGGGAAAATAGTGAAATAACTTAATTATCGGTCAAGCAGACCATCCGGAGTTTAAGATGAAAAAATTAGAAGATGTTGGCGTTCTGGTTGCCCGTATCCTGATGCCTATTCTGTTCATTACCGCAGGCTGGGGCAAAATCACTGGTTACGCAGGCACTCAGCAATATATGGAAGCGATGGGCGTACCGACAGCGATGCTGCCACTGGTTATCCTGCTTGAGTTTGGCGGCGGTCTGGCCATTCTGTTCGGCCTGCTGACGCGGACTACGGCGCTGATTACCGCCATCTTTACCATCATTACGGCGTTTATCTTCCACTCGAATTTCGCCGATGGGGTAAACCAGATTATGTTTCTGAAAAACGTATCGATTTCTGGTGGTTATCTGATGCTTGCTCTGTTTGGACCTGGAGCAATCAGTATCGACCGCTTGCTGAATAAAAAGTGGTAACAACTATACTGAATAACAATCACAGGCGGAGACTCTCCTCCGCCTTTGTCTGACACCAGAAAACCGCATGGCGGCAAGGGGATGAAAAAATGGGATTACTTGTTGATGGCGTCTGGCAGGATCAATGGTACGACACCAAATCAACCGGTGGCCGCTTTAAGCGCTCTACCGCCGCTTTCCGTAACTGGCTCACAACTGACGGAAGCGCAGGCCCGAACGGGGAGCCTGGTTTTAAAGCCGAAAAAGACCGTTACCATCTGTATGTTTCTCTGGCCTGTCCGTGGGCGCACCGCACGCTTATCGTGCGTCAGCTGAAAGGGCTGGAAGATTTAATCACCGTATCGGTAGTCAACCCATTAATGATGGAGCACGGCTGGACGTTTGATAGCGATTTCCCAGGCGCTACCGGTGATACGCTCTATGGCCACCAATACCTGTATCAGCTCTATCTGCAGGCCAATCCGCAATATAGCGGCCGGGTTACCGTTCCCGTGCTGTGGGATAAGAAAAATCAGACCATCGTTAGTAATGAGTCGTCCGAAATTATCCGTATGTTTAATACAGCGTTCGATAACCTCGGTGCCAAACCTGGCAACTTCTATCCAGACGCGCTGAGCGATCAGATTGATGAGTTGAATGACTGGATTTACGATACCGTTAACAACGGGGTATACAAAGCCGGTTTTGCCACCTCGCAGGAAGCTTATGATGAAGCGGTAAGTCAGCTATTTGTATCACTGGACCGTTTGGAAGAGTTACTGGATAAACAACGCTACCTGACCGGGAATGAGCTGACAGAAGCAGATATTCGCCTGTGGACGACCCTGGTTCGATTTGATCCGGTTTATGTCACCCACTTTAAATGCGATAAACACCGTATTAGCGATTACCCGAATCTGTATGGTTTCTTGCGCGAGCTGTATCAAATGCCAGGCATCGCCGATACCGTCAACTTTGCCCATATTCGTAATCACTACTATCGCAGCCATAAAACCATTAACCCGACCGGCATTATTTCAATCGGTCCGGCTCAGGACTTAACCGTCCCTCACGGTCGCGAGCGCAAGTTTGCCTAAAGCGAAACCAGGCCGGCACAAAATAAGTTGTGTCGGCTATAACGTTTTGTGTTTACTCTCTTTTACCGGATATTTATTCCGTCTATGCTTAAGGTTATCGCCCAAAGATTTGGTGATAATTATCGAGGTGGAGAACGATGGATTGGTATCTGAAGGTTTTACATAACTACTTTGGCTTTTCGGGACGAGCGCGCCGTAAAGAGTACTGGATGTTCATTCTGGTCAACTTCATCCTGGCACTGGTGCTGTCGGCTATCGACAACCTGCTGGGCCTGAAGATTGGCAAAGATCACGATCTACTTTCTACCCTCTACGCGATCGCGGTATTTATTCCTTCCTGGGCGGTGCAGTTTCGTCGCCTGCATGATACCGACCGTTCTGCATGGTGGCTGCTGGCGCTGATAATTCCCTTCATCGGCTGGTTGATTATTCTTATCTTCAACTGCCAGCGCGGTACCTTCGGGCAGAACCGATTTGGCGAAGA
Source organism: Salmonella enterica subsp. enterica serovar Choleraesuis (assembly GCA_022846635.1). Classification (GTDB taxonomy): domain Bacteria; phylum Pseudomonadota; class Gammaproteobacteria; order Enterobacterales; family Enterobacteriaceae. The sequence continues at coordinate 569,837 of AP025685.1, read as the reverse complement.
TCCTCTGCCACCGGAAGTATCCTGATACCAGGCGGCCTGCTGGCCGCCGGTTTTCGGTTATTCCAAACCTTTCGCAAACAGTTTTGGTATTTCCCGCAAACACCAGGATTTCGCTTCGCCCATGCTGTCGCGCCGCCAGGCCATAATAATATCGATATTCTGGATATTTTCCGGACTCACAACCCGCAGGCGCCCGGCCGCCACATCTTCTGCAACCTGAAACCACGGCATGGTAGCCACTCCAAGCCCAGCCAGCAGCGCCTGACGCTTATCCTCCATGCTGCTAAGCGTGAGGCGCGGTTGCTTGTCCAGCAACTGTACGGTCAGCACCGGGCGGTCGCGGGCAGTATCGGCCACTGCTACGCCGCGATATTTCACCCGGGTCACTTCTGAAAGCGGTTCTGGCTCCTGATGCACCGGATGATCTGGTGCGGCCACGATAACGCTGCGGATAGAGAAAAGCTTGCGGGAGTTAATCTCGGACGATGAGCGAAAGTGCATATCTGGGGCGATAACAATATCGGCTCGCCCCTGCTCAAGCCGCTCCCATGCCCCCGCCAACACCTCGGTAAAAATAGAAAGTTGAGTGTCGGACTTTGCCGCCAGGCGCTCGACCAGAGGGAATAAAGAAGTCGCCGGTACCAGGGCCTCACTGACAATCGTCAGATGCGTTTCCCAGCCGCGGGAAAGCGCTTCAGCATCGGTGGTCAGCTTATCTGCGGCTTCGAGCAGTACTCGTCCGCGCTCCAGAAGCATTCGCCCCACATTGGTAAATTTGGTGCGGTGGCCTGAGCGATCGAATAACACCACATCTAGCTCCTCTTCGAGCTTTTGCATGGTGTAACTTAGTGCCGATGGCACTCGCCCCAGCTCATCCGCGGCAGCGGCAAAACTCCCGCGTCTGTCGATAGCATCCATAACCCGTAGCGCTTCAAGCGTCAGGGCGCGTTCCTTAGCCATATGCTTCTCTATCAGATTTTTTGAACATGGTGAGCAGATTAACTGGCTGGCAATAAAGCGTCCAGCTCCTTAACCTATAACCATAGAAATATGAGGCTAACTGTATGATTACCGCCAGAACCGCCAAACAATGTGGACATGCCGATTACGGATGGCTGCAAGCACGTTACACCTTTTCCTTTGGTCATTACTTCGACCCAGAGCTATTGGGCTACGCTTCGCTGCGCGTGCTCAATCAAGAGGTGCTGGCTCCTGGGGCATCATTTCAGCCGCGAACTTATCCTAACGTTGACGTCCTGAATATTATCCTTAAGGGCGAGGCCGAATATCGTGACAGCGATGGCAATAACATCCAGGCTCAGGCTGGTGAGGCGTTACTTATCTCTGCTCAGCCGGGCGGAAGCTATAGCGAACATAACCTGAATAAAGATGAATCACTGACGCGTATGCAGCTCTGGCTGGATGCCTGCCCAGGCCGTGAGAATCCTTTGCTGCAAAAAATCAGCATCGCCAAGGGATCCCATAGTCTTCTGGCATCACCTGATGGCAGTAACGGTAGCTTACAGCTACGCCAGCAAGTCTGGATCCATCACGTTGAACTGGCTCAGGGCGAACGCCTTAATATGACGCTTAACGGCCCTCGTGCTTATTTACAGTCTATCCACGGCTCAGCGCATATCATTGCGCGAGAAGAACAAAAACCATCATTAACCTGCGGAGATGGTGCATTTATTCGTGATGAAGCTAACATTACCCTGGTCGCCGATACGCCTCTGCGCGCATTGCTGATAGATTTACCCGTGTGAATAAGTCAGGAAACGGAGCAAGGAACGTGAGTAAAAGTAAGAAAAAGAGCAACAAACCCGCCGTGGTGAAAATGGCCAGGCCCCAGGAAGTTAAACCTGCGGTATTTGGCATTGAAGAGATGTTAAGTGAGCTGGAAGCCATTGTTGCCGAAGCGGAACTGCGCATCAGGGACGAAGAAGCAGCCTGACGGGAGTTAGCCATTAATTAACTCCAAAACATAAGATAAACCCCGCTGATGCGGGGTTTTGTTTATCTCTGAGGCAGGCTGCTCAGCCGCATTCTTTCATGAAAAACGGAGTGGACAGTCATTCATCCTGCCCTGCCCCCTAAAAGCAAAAACCCCGCCGAAGCGGAGTTCTCTAAAGAGTGAAGCTAATCGGTAAGCCGCATTCTTTCATGAAAAACGGAGTGGACAGTTATTCATCCTGCCCTGCATCCTAAAAGCAAAAACCCCGCCGAGGCGGGGTTTTCTAAAGAGTGAAGCTAACCGATAAGCCGGGTTCTGTCGTGGACAGTCATTCATCTAGGCCAGCAATCGCTCACTGGCTCAAGCAGCCTACCCGGGTTCAGTACGGGCCGTACCATGTGAACCCCTATTTGGCCTTGCTCCGGGTGGAGTTTACCGTGCCACGGACTGTTACCAGCCGCGCGGTGCGCTCTTACCGCACCCTTTCACCCTTACCTGATCCCACTTACGTGGGCCATCGGCGGTTTGCTCTCTGTTGCACTGGTCGTGGGTTTCCCCCCCAGGCGTTACCTGGCACCCTGCCCTATGGAGCCCGGACTTTCCTCCCCTGCGCCCGTCTCCCCGAGGGGACGACGACACAGCGGCGACTGTCTGGTCAGCTTCGGCGCGGATTATAGAGGGTTTACGCCCCGCTGTCACCTGCCCTGGAGGATATCAGGCGACCAATATCCAGATTCTGTAAACCTTAGCCAGCTCAATAATGACTGGGCCAGCATTTTTCCCAGATATTAAAAAGGCGGGTTTTCATACCCGCCCTATAACCAGCGACACACAGGCGCTTACTCCGCTTCCTGTTGCTCCAGCGCGTACTTATACAATGCGTTTTTCTTCACGCCGTGAATCTCTGCTGCTAATGCGGCGGCCTTCTTCAACGGTAACTCAGACTGAAGCAGCGCCAGAGTACGCAGCGCTTCGGGCGGTAGCGCATCTTCCTGCGCCTTATGGCCTTCAACTATCAGCACCATCTCACCTTTGCGGCGATTTTCATCTTCGCGCACCCAGGCCACCAGCTCGCCAACCGGCGCACCTTGAATGGATTCCCAGGTTTTAGTCAGTTCACGCGCCAGCACCACGTAACGGTCGGCCCCAAGCACACTGCAGATATCGTCCAGACTATCGAGCAGACGATGTGTAGATTCATAAAAAATCAGCGTGCGCGGTTCCGCGGCCAACGCCTGTAATGTGTCACGGCGGCTTTTAGATTTGGCAGGAAGAAAACCTTCGTAACAGAATCGGTCAGAAGGGAGACCAGCAGCGCTAAGAGCGGCAATTGCGGCACAAGGGCCTGGCAGCGGAACCACCTGAACCCCCGCCTCCCGGCAGGTACGCACCAGGTGGTAACCGGGATCATTGATAAGCGGCGTTCCGGCATCCGAAACCAGTGCTATTGCCTGACCTTCCTGAAGTTTTGCGACCAGCGTTTGCGCCTTTTGCTGCTCATTATGGTCATGTAAGGCAAATAATCGGGCATTAATCGCAAAATGCTGTAACAACAGCCCGGTATGTCGGGTGTCTTCAGCCGCGATAAGATCCACAGATTGCAACACTGACAGAGCGCGCTGAGTGATATCACCAAGATTGCCAATGGGCGTTGGCACAATATAGAGCGTTCCAGGAGAAATCGCCGCCGAATCGTGTTGTTTCATTGTTTCATCCGTATTGCCGAATTAATATTGAACACTAAATAGAAAAAAATGGAATCCGTAATGGTTAAGTCAAAACTGGTGCGCTCGAAGACCGGACGCTGTTTGCCCGTCGTACTGGCAACCCTGCTTTTTGCAGGCTGCGGTACGCAATCTCCCGACCAGAGTTCGGCCCTGCTACAGGCCGGAGCGACCGCTGACTCTGGCTATTACCTAAAGCAAATGCAGCAAAGCACGAATGATAGCAAGACCTCCTGGCAATTACTCGCGGTTCGTGCACTGCTCAACGAGGGTAAGACTGACCCGGCGGCAAAGCTATATGGGCAACTGCCGCAAACCATGACGAATGACCAGAACCAGGAGAGTGCTCTGCTGGGTGCGGAAATTAAACTGGCGCAAAAAGATACCAACGCCGCCACTACGCTGCTGGCCCGGCTTGATCCCTCTCAGCTCGATAAACAGCAACAGGCACGCTACTGGCAGGTAAAAACGGGGCTGCTTGCCGGGCGACCTTCTTTAGAACTGCTGCGCACTTTAATTACTCAAGAGCCGTTGCTGACCGGCAAAGATAAGCAGAAAAATATTGATGCCACCTGGCAGGCGCTGACCGGGCTTTCAGCGCAACAGGCGTCCTCCATGACTATTAACGCCGATGAAAACACCCTGCAAGGCTGGTTGGATCTACGTCAGATGTGGATGGAAAACCGCAGTGACGCCAACATGATGAAAGCCGGGATTCAGGACTGGCAGCGCCGCTACCCTCAAAATCCCGGTGCGAAAATGTTGCCTTCTCAGCTTACCGGCGCGCAGCATTATCAACCCGGCTCAGCCAATAAAATAGCCTTACTGCTACCGCTTAGCGGCCAGGCGGCAACCTTCGGCAAACTTATCCAACAAGGTTTTGATGATGCGCGGCTGCACGGTACGCCTGGAGTTATCGCGGCACCAGCCACTCCGCGAGTGACAGAACCTGCTACAACACCACCGTCCAGTGCTTCTAACGACAACGTAGAGCGCAGCGTCACTCCAGAAGTGGGTGAGGTTGCCAGCCCGGCAGCGGCTTCGGTAAGCGATCTAACGTCGGATGATGATAGCAACAGTGCTGTATCGGCAAGCGTTGAACAGCCGGCCACCACCAGCGTCAGCTCTTCCCCTGCTGCTGCTCCTGCCACTAATTCGGCGGCGGCCAATCCTGGGATCGAAGTTAAAGTCTATGATACTTCAAGCCAGCCTCTGGCCCAGTTGCTGAACCAGGCGCAGCAAGATGGTGCAGGTCTGGTAGTGGGACCACTGCTGAAGAATAATGTGGAGCAGCTTCCCAATAGCGGCAGCAATATGAATATTCTGGCGCTAAATCAGCCAGAGCTGGTGCAAAATCATCCCAACATTTGCTACTTTGCGCTTTCACCGGAAGATGAAGCTCGCGATGCAGCCCGTCATATCTGGCAGCAAGGCCTGCGCCAGCCGCTGCTGTTGATCCCGTCTAACGATCTTGGCAATCGCGTATCACACGCATTTGCCGATCAATGGAGCAAGCTGGGCGGAGGTACAGTGCTGGCTCAACGATTTGGCTCCGTTAGCTCATTAAAGCAAGGTATTAATAGCGGCTCGGGAATTGCGCTGACCGGCTCACCGGTTAACGGCACCCCTTCACAGCCTGCATCATCAGATGGTTTGTCAGTACCGATGCCCGCTATGGAGTCGGCCTCCGGTGGCGTAGATGCGGCTTATATCGTTGCCACTCGTGATGAGATTGCGCTGATTAAACCAATGATTACCATGCGTACCGGCAGCAACAGCAGTGCGAAGCTTTACGCCAGTTCGCGTAGCGCGCAGGGTGGCTCGGGGGCCGATTTCCGCCTCGAGATGGAAGGCCTGGAGTTTAGCGATATTCCACTGCTCGCGGGAAGTAATCCGTCGCTTCAGCAACAGGCACTGCGGGCGGGGCATAACAACTTTGCTCTGGCGCGTCTCTACGCTATGGGGGTTGATGCATGGACGCTGGCAAATCACTTCTCTCAGCTACGCCAGGTCCCTGGTTATCAAATTAGCGGCAATACCGGTCTGCTAACTGCCGATGGCGACTGTGTAGTCACAAGGAAGTTAACATGGCTCAAATTCCAACAGGGCCGGATCGTCCCGGCCAGCTAACCACCCGCCAGCGCGGGGCCTGTTATGAAACCCAGGCCCGACGCTGGCTGGAATCACAGGGAATGGAGTTTCTCGCCGCCAATGCGCAAATGCGCGGCGGCGAACTGGATCTCATCATGCGTCACCACAAAACGCTGGTATTCGTCGAAGTACGTTATCGTCAAAACCATCATTTTGGCGGCGCTGTGGCCAGCATTACCCCGGTAAAACGCCGCCATTTGCTCAGAGCCGCCAGTCAATGGCTGGCCCGACAAAATGGGAGTTTTGATACTGTGGATTGCCGTTTTGATGTGGTAGCCTTCACTGGCGATGAGATAGCATGGCTTCCCAATGCATTTACTACCGATTATTAACCGCTGTTGTTAAGGACTACTGTGCTCGAAAGAATTAAAGGCTGCTTCACAGAAAGCATTCAAACTCAGATAGCGGCAGCCGAAGCCCTGCCCGATGCCATCTCTCGTGCGGCACTCACTCTGGTGCAGTCGCTGCTTAACGGTAACAAAATTCTCTGCTGTGGTAATGGCACATCTGCCGCCAACGCACAGCATTTTGCTGCCAGTATGATAAATCGTTTTGAGACCGAACGGCCCAGTCTGCCAGCTATCGCGCTGAATACCGACAACGTGGTAATTACCGCAATTGGCAACGATCGTCTGCATGACGAAATCTATGCCAAACAGGTACGTGCACTGGGTCAGACTGGCGATGTGTTGCTGGCTATCTCAACCCGAGGTAATAGCCGGGATATCGTAAAAGCCGTAGAGGCTGCCGTAACCCGCGATATGACCATCGTGGCTTTAACCGGCTATGACGGCGGGGAACTTGCCGGGCTGCTTGGTCCTCAGGACGTTGAAATTCGCATTCCGTCACACCGCAGCGCACGCATTCAGGAAATGCATATGCTGACGGTCAACTGTCTATGCGACCTTATCGATAACACCCTTTTCCCCCATCAGGATGACTAAGGAGCTTTGATGAAGGCTATTATGCCCCTCGCAATACTCGTGTCAGCACTATTTCTTCAGGGTTGCATCGCCACCGCCGTTGTAGGCAGCGCCGCAGTCGCGACGAAAACCGCCACCGATCCACGCACCGTTGGTACCCAGGTGGATGATGGCACTCTGGAACTGCGCGTTAGCAATGCGCTTTCTAAAGACCAGGATCTGAAAAAGAACGCCCGAATCAGCGTCACGGCCTATCAGGGCAAAGTATTGCTTACCGGACAGGCGCCGGACAGCGCTCAGGCAGCACGCGCGAAGCAAATTGCCGTGGGCACCGATGGCGCTACCGAAGTGTATAACGAAATCCGCCAGGGGCAGCCGGTGGGGATTGGGACCGCATCAAGCGATACCTGGATAACCACCAAAGTACGCTCTCAGTTACTGAGCAGCGACCAGGTGAAATCCTCTAATGTGAAAGTCACCACCGAAAATGGAGAGGTGTTCCTGCTGGGGCTGGTTACCCAGGAGGAAGGCAAGGCTGCAGCAGATGTTGCCAGCCGGGTCGGCGGCGTAAATCGCGTCACCACCGCATTTACTTACCTGCAGTAATCTCGACAGCCCCTCCTCACGGAGGGGCGTCAGCCATCACAATAGCGCCAGCCCGCCAACAATCACTCCGCTCGCGATAATCAGCAGCAGCGTCAGCCATAGCGCTTTTACCGGCATTGATTTGCGCAGCATTATCAACGACGGCAGGCTCACCGCAGGCAGCGTCATTAACAGAGCCAGCGCAGGAGCTACGCCCATTCCAGCCAGCATCATGGTCTGAACAATTGGAATTTCAGCCGCAGTTGGAATTACAAACAACGCTCCGACAACGGCCATAATCATCACCCACATTAGCGTATTGGTAACAACGCCATCCGCATGGGGGAACCACCACACTCTTGCCGCGCCAACCAGTAACACCGCCAGCACATAAACCGGAATAGTGCTCCAGAAAAGTGCCCACAGCGCCCGCAGCCAGCGGCTAATCAAAGAACCCGATACAGCAACCGGAAGCGCGACCGGTACGGCTTCGATGGCCGGTTCATCTTTTACCCAGCGTTGAACCAACAGCGCGATGCCAAAGACCATAACTACACCGGCAATCAGGCGGATCAGCGCAAAATTCCAGCCTAAAACAAAGCCCATAAATACCAACGTAGCCGGGTTAAGCACCGGGTTAGCAATCCAAAAAGCCAGCGTCCCGCTGAGTGAAGCCGACTGGCGGCGCATACCTGCGGCAACCGGTGCGGCGCAACAGGTACACATCATTCCTGGCAAAGCGAACAGCGTGCCTAATAACGTACCTTTAAAACGAGGCTGGCCCAAAGTGCGCACCAGCCAGTCACGCGGAATCAATACCTGAATCAGTGAGCCGAGCACAACGCCCAATACCGCGGCTTTCCAGACTGCAAGGAAATAGACTAATGCATAATCCAGGGCGGCCCTGATTGGGCTTGAGGGAGCATCGGCAATAATCGAGTGACCAATCGAGTGTTTCTGCCCGGCGACAAAGGCCTTGGCATAATAGGGGTCCCATTTCACGTACCATAGCCCGGCCACCAGCACTATCAAAAACAGTACAGGCTTCCACCAGCCGCGCGCTGTCGCAGCCTGCTCTGAAGATAAGGTTGTCATTATTGATTCCCGATGAGAGTGAGATAAAAACTGGCAACATCTTACGCCGTTTAGTTATCTGGTAAACATTCGTTTTACGGCCGCTGACGGCGTCGCGCGCAGGCGCGGATCTCCCTCCCCTTCAGAACGCTTAATGACGAACCACCACGAGAAAATAGCTGCCAGACTAATGCCTGCGCCACTTCCTGAGCCTCAATAGCCCGCCAGTTTCCAGGCATCAGCCGAAAAAAGGGGGCCAAAAGTGACTCATTTAAACGCTGACGCGGACGCTTACCCAGCAGCATTGATGGCCGGACAATCACCAGCCGCGGCCAGCGCTGGGCAATCAGAGTCTGTTCCATCTCTCCCTTGACCCGGTTATAGAGGAATGGCGATCGGGCATCTGCCCCCATCGAACTGACTACCAGCATCTGTTTTGCCCCCAGCCGCAGGCCGGTTAATGCACTATCAATAACCAAACCATAATCGACCATGACAAACGCATTTTTACTTCCTGCTTGCTGACGCGTGGTACCCAGGCAACAGATAACGGCATCCAACGGCTCATCCAGCGCATGAAGCATATCCGTTAACCGAGGTCCGGTAGGATTCACCAGGCAGGCTCCTGGCGGTAACGCACGGCGAGTTGGGACAATAATTTTTGAAGCTCGCGGGTCGCGGCGCAGAAGCTTAAGTACCTGGCTACCCACCAGCCCCGTAGCCCCGGTTAGCAATATTCGGCTCATCTTGACTCCTTTGAGAGAACTCCGACCTACAGATGACGCTTTTTCAACCAAACTTACCCTCTACATGTGCTAATTATTCACCATAATTTCCCATCTGGAGGGAAATCCCATAAAACCGAGACCTATGGAGGTGTTATGAGCAAAAAAATAGCCGTGTTAATTACCGATGAGTTTGAGGATTCAGAATTCACCTCCCCGGCAGATGCATTCACTCAGGCGGGTCACAAGGTTGTGACCATTGAAATGGAAGCAGGAAAGAAAATTCATGGGAAGCAGGGACAAGCCGTCATCACTATCGATGAGAGCATCGATGATGTATCTCCCGCTCAGTTCGATGCACTGCTTCTACCGGGCGGCCACTCACCAGATACGCTTCGAGGCGACGACCGCTTTGTTAATTTTACCCGTCAGTTTATGGCCAGCGGCAAACCGGTGTTCGCCATCTGTCATGGGCCGCAATTATTAATTAGCGCGGACGTGCTACGCGGCAGGAAAGCTACTGCGGTAAAGCCAATCGTCACGGATGTGAAAAACGCCGGGGCCGATTTCTATGACGAGGCGGTGATTGTCGATAGTGAACAGTTAGTCACCAGCAGAACGCCTGATGACCTGCCGGCTTTTAATCGTGCAGCTTTACGTATTTTGGGTTAATCACGCAGCCAGATATGTTTGTTGCCAAAACCCAGTGTGTTATCAGTAAACTTTAGCTCGGATAGCGCTATCTCCCATACCGGAGCCCGGCGCATCCTTGCTACTGGGAATTTTTTGCAGTAATCCTCATAGCGCGCGTTCGCCTCATCGCCATGAAGTAGCCGCAGATCTCCCTGAAACTGAACGCCGCGAATCAAAGCGATGTTTTTAGGCTGTCCGCTCACCGTTCCAGCCACTCTGGCAAACTCTCCGGCCATTTTCCCGTGACGCGTCGTCGTTTCGCTCAGCAGATAAAAAGCCACAGCCTCAGGGTCATAGAGATAAAATGCGTTAGCGCACCAGGGAACGTTATCCTGAGCAACGCAATAGCTAACCACGTGTTGTTTGCTCAGCCAGCGGCTAATTACGGCCAGTTGATCTGCCATCTGATTAATTCCTTGCACAATATTTGTCGCTCCCGAGGTAACCAATAACCTATCATGGCATCAGTATTTGCTGGCAGGGCCACACATGAGCGACTGGTTTCTTTATATTATCCGCACATCCGACAATCGTTTATACACCGGCATTACGACAGATGTCGCGCGCCGTTTCAAACAACACCAGGCAGGAAAAGGGGCTAAAGCATTGCGCGGCAGAGGAGAGCTGGAGCTGGTGTTTTCACAGCAAGCAGGCGAACACGGACAGGCATTACGCCTTGAGTATCGTGTAAAGCACCTATCAAAACAACGCAAAGAACGACTGGTTCAGGAAGGGAAATTACCGGAAACACTTCTGGCCGTTACCCAACCAGAAGTGCCGCAGCCGGTTAATCAAAACGATTGAAGTGCCCGGCGTATTCAACCTGTCCGCTAACATTATCCAGCGCATCATCCGCCAGACGGTGTACCAGGAAAGCATCCTCAGTACCCGGCCAGCGGCATTTCAGTTTGTAGTTAGCTGCGGTTTCAAAACCCAATTTGCTATACAGCGCTGGTTCGCCAAGAGTGACTACGGCGGCGTAACCAAACTCGTTGAGTGCGTCCAGTCCCTCATACACCAGCTTACGGGCCAGCCCCTGACCACGCCAGGCTTCATCAACCGCCAGCGGAGCCAGACCGACCCACTGCAGATCTTCATCGTTAATTGATACCGGACTGAAAGCCACGTACCCGACAACCTGACCTTCATCGTCGGTTGCGACCATCCCTAAAGTCAGCAGGCCGTCTTCACGCAGATCATGCACCAGCTCCGCTTCTCCAGAGCCGTTAAATGAGCGGCGAAGTAGCGCATCAATGCCCGGGGCATCAATTGGAATTTCAACTCGAATTAACATGGTTCACCCACGGATTGTTTTGACTCTGCAGGCGTCGCTTTGAGGCCTGCTTCCACAAAATCAGCAGCTTTAAGCAGCATCAAACGCAGCGGCTTAGGCATGGTGTCTAAATCGATAGCATCCATCAGATTTTTAACATATAGCCCCAGCTCGGTATCCCCTTCAATAGACAGACGACGCTGGAAAAACAGCGTATCAGGGTCCTGCTTACGGGCAGCAATCAGCAGCAGATCGTTAGCGTCTGCACTGAAGGTGACGTCTGGCTGAGCCTGCTCGCTAACAACCAGGCGGCCATCCTGCACGCTGGTAAACCAGCTCAGGCCGATGTCACGTACGTTAATCTGCAACCAGCGGTCTTCCAGAAACTCCAGTTCACCATCTTCCAGAGCCTGGCGGAACTGCCACCCAAGCAGCTGTTCCAAAACCTGGCGCTTCAACGCAAAAGGCGTCAGTTTTACCGGTGCCCGTACCAGAGAAGGGCCGATACGCACAAGGCGTGAACGCAGAGTATCTAACACGAGTTTGCTCCATCAGAAAGTTATTGCTCCTATTGTGCCACAACGTTAGACCGGGATAGCGGTACAAATCAACAATTCTGCGTCTTATCCGTAGCCTCAATAAGCCACTTTTTGGTGCCAGCATTACGTCATTAACTGCCTTAAATCAAAAATAGGCACTGATATGTTAATTAAAATTTCGATTCGTTAGCCATTTGGCAGTCATAACAGACGGTGTAGCAACGAAAGCTACGACCGATAATCAGGAACCACTATGGAGCTGCTTTGCCCCGCCGGGAACTTACCTGCCCTTAAGGCGGCCATCGAAAACGGAGCCGATGCGGTTTATATCGGTCTCAAAGACGACACCAACGCCCGCCATTTTGCCGGTCTGAACTTTACCGAGAAAAAGCTTAAGGAAGCGGTAGATTTTGTCCATCGGCACGGTCGCAAATTACACATTGCCATCAATACATTTGCTCATCCAGACGGCTATGCCCGCTGGCAGCGCGCTGTAGATATGGCCGCACAGCTTGGCGCTGATGCATTAATTCTGGCTGATATCGCCGTACTGGAATATGCCGCTGAGCGTTATCCACATATTGAGCGCCACGTATCAGTGCAGGCTTCTGCAACCAATGAAGAGGCCATCCGCTTCTATAAAAACCACTTCGATGTGGGCCGTGTTGTATTGCCTCGCGTGCTCTCCATGCATCAGGTAAAACAGCTGGCACGCGTCACACCGGTACCGCTGGAGGTATTCGCCTTTGGCAGCCTGTGTATCATGGCCGAAGGCCGTTGCTATCTCTCCTCTTATTTGACCGGCGAATCGCCAAACACCGTTGGCGCATGCTCACCGGCCAGCTTCGTGCGCTGGCAGCAAACCCCGCAGGGGCTGGAATCGCGTCTGAATGGTGTGTTGATTGACCGCTATCAGGATGGCGAGAACGCAGGCTATCCAACACTGTGTAAAGGCCGCTATATGGTCGATGATGTGCGCTACCACGCGCTGGAAGAGCCTACCAGTCTTAATACTCTTGAACTGCTGCCTGAACTGCTGGCCGCTAATATCGCCTCGGTGAAAATCGAAGGGCGCCAGCGCAGCCCGGCCTACGTTTCACAGGTCGCGAAAGTATGGCGTCAGGCCATTGACCGCTGCATGGCTGACCCTAAAGGTTATATCGCTCAGCCGGAATGGTCGGAGTGTCTGGGCGCTATGGCGGAAGGCACGCAAACCACCCTTGGCGCTTATCACCGTAAATGGCAGTAGGAGATACCATGAAGTATTCGTTAGGCCCGGTTCTTTACTACTGGCCAAAAGAGAAGCTGGAACAGTTTTATCAGCAAGCCGCCACCAGCAGCGCCGATACCATCTATCTGGGTGAATCCGTATGCAGCAAGCGCCGGGAGACCAAAACGGCAGACTGGCTGGATATGGCTAAAATGCTGGCTGCCAGCGGTAAGCAAGTGGTGCTATCAACGTTGGCATTAGTGCAGGCCCCTTCAGAAGTCGGTGAGCTTAAACGCTATGTAGAGAATGGCGACTTTATCGTCGAGGCCAATGATTTCGGCACCGTAAATATGGCCGCTGAGCGCAAGCTGCCGTTTGTGGCTGGCCATGCCCTCAACTGCTATAACGCCGTGACCCTGCGTCTGTTGCAGAAACAAGGCATGATGCGCTGGTGTATGCCGGTAGAGCTTTCCCGCGACTGGCTGGTCAAGCTGCTGGATCAGTGCACAGAGCTTGGCATCCGCGATAAGTTCGAGGTAGAAGTGCTGAGCTATGGCCATCTGCCGCTGGCCTACTCAGCCCGCTGCTTTACCGCCCGCTCAGAAGATCGTCCGAAAGATGAGTGTGAAACCTGCTGCATCAAATATCCACAGGGCCGTACCGTACGCTCCCAGGAAAACCAAACGGTGTTTACCCTCAACGGTATTCAGACCATGAGTGGTTACGTCTATAACCTCGGCAATGAACTGAGTTCAATGCAGGGGCTGGTCGATATGGTGCGCCTGTCCCCGTTGGGCAACGAAACGCTGGCTACCATTGATAGTTTCCGGGCTAATGAGCAAGGACAGCACCCGCTTGAGCTAGTAAATCAGAGCGATTGCAATGGCTACTGGCGTCGCCTTGCGGGCCTGGAGCTGGTCGAAGGCTAAAACTATGCGTCTGAGAAATCAGGCGCAAGCAACATTTAATGCACAATAACAGCTCACTTTGTTAACCTTATTGGTAGAGGTTTATAGCAGTATTGAAGATGCAGCTTTTCTGGCGCACTAAGCCGGATAAAGACCTTCAATCTGATGATGCTGGTACCTGGGTTCGTTCCGATGTTCCAGGCGCAACAAAGTGAGTTTTTATGACCGACAAAATCTCCGTACCCTTCTCGGTGCTGGATCTGGCGCCAATCCCGGCTAACGCCACCGCAAGCGATGCTTTTTCTCGCTCTCTAGATTTAGCTCAATTATCTGAACGGCGCGGTTATCACCGCTACTGGCTGGCTGAACACCATAATATGTCCGGCATCGCCAGCGCCGCCACTTCGGTTTTAATTGGCTTTCTGGCTGCGAATACCCGCACGCTGCATCTTGGCTCCGGTGGCGTCATGTTGCCTAACCACTCTCCGCTGGTCATTGCCGAGCAGTTCGGCACCTTAGAGACGCTATATCCGGGAAGGATAGATCTCGGCCTGGGGCGAGCGCCGGGCAGCGATCAGCGTACCATGATGGCTCTGCGTCGCCATATGAACAACGACGTAGACAACTTCCCTCGGGATGTCACAGAGATTGTCGACTGGTTCGATGCCCGGGATCCGGCACCTGCCGTCCGTCCGGTACCTGGATATGGCACCAAAATCCCGGTGTGGTTGCTAGGCTCTAGCCTGTATAGCGCACAGCTTGCTGCACAGCTTGGACTGCCATTCGCCTTCGCTTCCCATTTTGCTCCAGACATGCTGCACCAGGCCCTTGCGCTCTACCGCGCTAACTTCAAGCCTTCAGAGCGGCTTGAAAAGCCTTATGCCATGGTCTGTATCAACATCATTGCCGCCGACAGTAATCGCGATGCGCAATATCTGTTTAGCTCAATGCAGCAGGCATTCGTGAAGCTACGTCGCGGCGAAAGCGGCCCGCTACCTGCTCCAATTGAAAATATGGAGGGGTTCTGGAGCCCATCAGAGCAGTATGGAGTTGAACGCGCGCTGGCGATGTCTCTGGTCGGGGACAAAGCAAAAATCCGCCACGGCCTGCTGGCCACGCTGCGGGAAACTGAAGCTGATGAGATTATGGTTAATGGCCAGATATTCGATCATCAGGCCAGGCTGCATTCATTCGATCTGGCAATGCAAGTGCGGGAAGAACTTGGTTAATACCGCTTCTGCCAATCGACAGTAAAAAGGAGCGCATCGCGCTCCTTTTTCTCAGAGGGTTATTACTTATAGACCGGCAGCAAATCGAATGTCGACAAGATATGTACCACTGCGTTTCCCACCCCGAACACCAAAATCAGGATTATCATCCCCTGACCACCCCAGACCCGAAACTGAGGGCTACCGAAGCGTTTACGCGCGGCCCGGGCCAGCAGTGCGGGAACAATTGCCGCCCAGATAGTTGCCGCAAGCCCGGCATAACCAATCGCGTAGAGGAACCCGTTAGGGAACAACAATCCACCTAAAATAGGTGGGATGAAGGTGATAGCTGCGGTTTTCAGACGGCCGATACGGCTGTCATCGAATTTGAAAAGATCGGCCAGGTAATCAAACAAGCCCAGCGTTACACCCAGAAATGAACTGGCAACCGCGAAGTTAGAAAATACCACCAGCAACAGGTTTAGCGTTTTGCTATTGAGTACGCCGCTCAATGCCTGCACCAGCACATCAATATTGCCGCCTTTATCTGCAATAGCAATAAAGTCGTGACGCGGCAGGTTACCCATGGTGCCCAGCAGCCAGATAACATACAGCCCCAGCGCCAGCAGCGTGCCATAAGTCAGGCAGCGGACGATGGTGCGCGGATCTTTACCGTAATACTTCATCAGGCTTGGCACGTTTCCGTGGTAGCCAAATGATGCCAGGCAAAACGGCAGCGTCATCAACAGATATGGCATATAGCTTGGATGCTCTTCCGCCACATTAAATAACGTGGGAGCTGAAACATGCCCAAGCAGGCTGCCGAAAGTTAAGAAAAAGGTGATGACTTTTGCGCCCAGCACAATGGCGGTCATCCGGCTCACAGCTTTAGTACTTAACCAGACAATAAACGCTACCAGCAACGCGAACACCAGCCCAGCCAGGCGTGGCGATACCGACAGAGACATCTCTCCAAAGGTGTGATGCAGGATGGAACCACTGGCCGATATGTATGCGTAGGTCAGGATATACAGTACAAACGCTATCGACAGGCCGTTGATAATAGTCCAGCCACGGCCCAGCAGATCGCGCGTCATGGTATCGAAGCTGGCACCGATACGATAATTGAGGTTAGCCTCAAGAATCATCAAACCGGAATGCAACATGCAGAACCAGGTAAATACCAGTGCCGCCAGCGACCAGAAAAACCAGGCACCAGACATGACTACAGGAAGCGAGAACATCCCGGCACCAATTATGGTACCGCCAATAATCATTACGCCGCCCCAGATGGAGGGCCTGGAAGGTGAAACTGTCGCTGTGCTCATTACCTAATCCTAGTGGATGAATAAAAGTCGGCCATTCATTGGCCTGGCTGCGGTATTGTACCAGTACATGAGTACAAAGCAGAAGAAAAAGACTACGATCGCACATATCGAAACTGTTTATAAAAATTTACAACCGGCAACGTAATGAGGCATCCGGGTAAAAATGCTTTGCGGATGGGAACCGTGGCAGAAGGTATGACTTACGGCTGGCAAGGTTGATGTGCTTTATTCAGGAGAGGTCAATTGATATAAAAAAGCCCCGATATAAATATCAGGGCTTTTATTAGCGCTTATTCAGCTAAAGCAAAGTGATTACCGCTATGCTTATGCGTCGTTAAAACGACGGCGTGGAGCAGAACCGTTGTCGTCACGACGCGGGCCACGGCCACCTTCACGGCGTTCACCGCTGAAACGACCACCGCCTTCACGACGTTCGTTATTGCCACCGAAGCGACGGCCACCGCCATTACCTTCACGACGCTCACCGCCAAAACCACCGCGGCCACCGCCACGACGTTCACCGCCGCGGTCAGGACGAGGCTGAGCATCGCCCAGCAGCTGCATGTTCATTGGTTTGTTCAGGATGCGGGTACGGGTAAAGTGCTGCAGAACGTCACCCGGCATACCTTTTGGCAGCTCGATAGTTGAGTGGGAAGCGAACAGCTTGATGTTACCAATGTAACGGCTGCTGATATCACCTTCGTTAGCGATAGCGCCAACGATATGACGAACTTCAACACCGTCATCACGGCCAACTTCAATGCGATACAGTTCCATATCACCAACGTCACGACGCTCACGACGAGGACGATCTTCACGATCGCCACGCGGACCACGGTCGTTACGGTCACGAGGGCCGCGATCGTCACGGTCACGGAATTCACGACGTGGACGCATCGGTGCATCAGGTGGAACGATCAGGGTACGTTCGCCCTGGGCCATTTTCAGCAGCGCAGCGGCCAGCGTTTCAAGATCCAGTTCCTCACCTTCGGCAACCGGCTGGATTTTAGCCAGCAGCGCGCGGTACTGATCCAGATCGCTGCTTTCCAGCTGCTGCTGAACTTTAGCGGCAAATTTTTCCAGACGACGTTTGCCCAGCAGTTCTGCGTTAGGCAGCTCTACTTCTGGAATGGTCAGCTTCATGGTGCGTTCAATGTTACGCAGCAGACGACGTTCGCGGTTTTCAACAAACAGCAGAGCGCGACCGGCACGACCGGCACGACCGGTACGGCCGATACGGTGAACGTAAGATTCAGCATCCATTGGGATGTCGTAGTTAACAACCAGGCTGATACGCTCAACGTCCAGACCACGAGCCGCAACGTCGGTGGCAATCAGGATATCCAGACGACCATCTTTCAGGCGCTCCAGAGTCTGCTCACGCAGAGCCTGGTTCATGTCGCCGTTCAGAGCAGCACTGCTGTAGCCGCTGCGTTCCAGGGCTTCAGCAACTTCCAGGGTCGCGTTTTTGGTGCGAACGAAGATGATTGCCGCGTCAAAATCCTCAGCTTCGAGGAAACGAACCAGCGCTTCGTTTTTACGCATACCGTAAGCAGTCCAGTAGCTCTGGCTGATATCCGGACGAGTATTTACGCTGGTCTGAATTTTAACTTCCTGAGGATCCTTCATGAAGCGACGAGTGATGCGACGGATTGCTTCTGGCATAGTTGCCGAGAACAGAGCGGTCTGATGACCTTCCGGGATCTGCGCCATGATGGTTTCAACGTCTTCGATGAAGCCCATACGCAGCATTTCATCAGCTTCGTCCAGCACCAGACCTTTCAGGTTAGAAAGATCCAGAGTACCGCGTTTCAGGTGATCCAGCAGACGGCCTGGAGTACCAACCACAATCTGTGGGCCCTGACGCAGAGCGCGC
Source organism: Salmonella enterica subsp. enterica serovar Choleraesuis (assembly GCA_022846635.1). Classification (GTDB taxonomy): domain Bacteria; phylum Pseudomonadota; class Gammaproteobacteria; order Enterobacterales; family Enterobacteriaceae. Next base: position 551,666 of record AP025685.1, on the reverse strand, counting down.
AGCTGTACGTCATAACGCTGACCGCCATACAGGGCCAGAACGTTAACGCTACGCATATGTTTAGAGAATTCAGTAGCAGCTTCGGCAACCTGAACCGCCAATTCGCGGGTAGGAGCCAGAACCAGAATCTGCGGAGCGCGCAGATCGGCATCAATATTATTCAGCAGTGGCAGAGAAAATGCCGCAGTTTTACCGCTGCCCGTCTGGGCCATACCCAGTACGTCGCGGCCTTCAAGCAGGTGCGGAATGCACGCAGCCTGGATTGGAGATGGTTTTTCGTAACCCAGATCGTTAAGAGCTTCAAGGATTGGAGCCTTCAGGCCCAGATCGGAAAAAGTGGTTTCGAATTCAGCCATGTAGTGCAAGTGCCTCAATGTAAGTGGCGGCCAGTCTACATAACTCATCGTGAAATTGATCAGCAATTTTCATTGAAAAGTGTGAACCGGCTCAAAGTAGTTAATTTAACGAACAAAAACGCCCTCACCCGTTAAGATGATGACTTACAAGATATTTTGGGCTGATATGTTCGTCAGCTATTGCTGGTCCGATTCTGCCAGGTCTTCTTGCTCCTGGCCCAAGAGCGCTAATTCCAACAATGCATAACGGTGCTCAACGTAGTTATGTACGTTATTAGCAACCGCTAACTTGAACAGTGCCGAAGCGCTGTCCTTATCCCCCAGACTTAGGTAATGCTTACCTAAATAGAAGTTGGTTTCACTGAGATGCTCAGCGAGCGAGGTGTTATCCGTTGCGTCCGCCTTTAGACGATCCATCAGCACTTGTTCGCTGATATCGCCAAGGTAGAACTCGACAATGTTCCATCCCCATTGCTCTTTATCCGATTTGGAGTAACGCGCCCTAAGCGACGTTAACGCCTTATCTTTATCCAGACTACTTTCATCCAGATAGAGCCACAGGCTACGGAAAGGATCATTGGGATCGTCTTGATAAAACGCCAGCAGATCATCTTGCGCAAGCTGGTAACGACCACCGTAATAGAGGGCGATACCGCGATTTAAATGCGCGTAGTTGTAAGTTGGATCAAGCTCAAGTACAGAATCAAACGCTTCATAGGCAGCATCAAAATTGCCTGCCTGCGTTAAGTAAATGCCTAAGTAATTGAATACTTCAGGCATATCCGGTCGGATAGCCAGCGCTTGTGAAAAATCATTGCGCGCTAGTGCCCGTAGACCGAGACTATCATACAATACTCCGCGCTCATATAAAAGCTGTGCGCGTTCATCATCGGTCAAAGCCCGACTGGCAAGTATTTGTTCCATACGGGCCAGGATCACCTCCTGCTGCAGCGTAGGCTGCAAAGGCACCGCAAGAACTTCATTACTACGCCAGGAAGAGTTGCTGCATCCTGTCAGCGTAATCGCCGCTGCAACCAAACACCAGCGCAACAAAGGCTTCATTTCCCACTCCCGAAGACAACTATTGGATGAACGTCCTGTCCTCTGGCTGCTAACTGGCTACAGCCCGAATGCAAAATGGCTCTCCATGTCACCATGGAGAGCACAGGGATGACAATTATTCTGCTTCTGGTGCTGCCGGAGCCGCCGCTTCTTCAGCTTTTGGCTGTTCTACGGCTTCTTTCATGCTCAGGCGAACGCGCCCCTGACGGTCAACTTCCAGTACCTTAACCGGTACTTCCTGACCCATCTGCAGGTAGTCAGTCACTTTCTCTACGCGCTTGTCAGCAATCTGAGAGATGTGAACCAGACCTTCTTTACCGCCGCCAATAGCAACGAAGGCACCGAAGTCTACGATACGGGTAACTTTACCGTTGTAGATACGGCCAACTTCGATTTCAGCAGTGATCTCTTCAATACGACGGATAGCATGTTTCGCTTTCTCACCGTCGGTTGCAGCGATCTTCACAGTACCGTCATCTTCGATTTCGATAGTAGTGCCGGTTTCTTCGGTCAGCGCACGGATAACAGAACCACCTTTACCAATCACGTCTTTGATTTTGTCCGGATTGATTTTGATGGTGTGAATGCGTGGAGCAAACTGAGAGATATCGCCACGCGGTGCAGTGATAGCCTGTTCCATAACGCCCAGGATGTGCAGACGCGCACCCTTAGCCTGGTTCAGAGCCACCTGCATGATTTCGCGGGTGATACCTTCAATTTTGATATCCATCTGCAGTGCAGTGATACCGTCGCGAGAACCGGCTACTTTAAAGTCCATATCGCCCAGGTGGTCTTCATCACCCAGGATATCGGACAGAACTACGTAGTTCTCGCCTTCTTTTACCAGACCCATCGCAATACCAGCAACGGCGGCTTTCACCGGCACGCCAGCATCCATCAGCGCCAGAGATGCACCACATACGGAAGCCATGGAAGAAGAACCGTTAGACTCGGTGATTTCAGAAACCACACGTACGGTGTACGGGAATTCATCAGCTTTAGGCATTACAGCCAGCACGCCGCGCTTAGCCAGACGACCGTGACCAATTTCACGACGTTTTGGCGAGCCAACCATACCGGTTTCACCTACGGAGTACGGAGGGAAGTTGTAATGGAACAGGAAGCTGTCGGTACGTTCGCCCATCAGCTCATCCAGGGTCTGCGCGTCACGGGCAGTACCCAGGGTCGCGGTAACCAGCGCCTGAGTTTCACCACGAGTAAACAGCGCGGAACCGTGAGTACGCGGCAGAACGCCAGTACGCACGTCCAGACCACGGATCATGTCTTTTTCACGACCATCGATACGCGGTTCACCGGCCAGTACGCGGCTACGAACAACGTGTTTTTCGATAGCGTGCAGGATTTCACCCAGTTCGTTTTCGTCCAGGGATTCATCTTCTGCCAGCAGCGCTGCGATGGTTTCTGATTTGATCAGATCAACCTGAGCATAACGCTCCTGCTTGTCGGTGATGCGGTAAGCATCGCTCAGACGAGTTTCTGCCAGAGCCGCAACGCGCGCATTCAGAGCATCGTTAGCCGCTTCCGGCTTCCAGTCCCAGCGTGGCTTGCCAGCTTCGCGAACCAGTTCATTGATGTTCTGGATAACAACCTGCTGCTGATCGTGGCCAAATACTACGGCACCCAGCATCTGGTCTTCGCTCAGCAGTTCAGCTTCGGATTCAACCATCAGCACAGCGCTTTCAGTACCCGCTACAACCAGATCCAGCTTGCTTTCTTTCAGCTCGTCGGCGGTTGGGTTCAATACGTACTGGTCGTTGATATAACCAACGCGTGCGCAGCCGATTGGGCCGTTGAAAGGAATACCGGACAGAGACAGAGCTGCAGAAGCACCGATCATTGCCACGATATCAGGGTTAACCTGTGGGTTGATAGAAACTACGGTCGCGATAACCTGAACTTCGTTCACGAACCCTTCTGGGAACAGTGGACGGATTGGGCGGTCAATCAGACGCGCAGTCAGGGTTTCGCCTTCGCTTGGACGACCTTCACGGCGGAAGAAGCTACCAGGAATACGACCAGCAGCGTAGGTACGCTCCTGATAGTTAACGGTCAGAGGGAAGAAGTCCTGACCTGGTTTCGCTTTTTTCTGACCAACAACGGTAACGAATACCGCAGTGTCGTCCATGCTTACCATAACGGCTGCAGTCGCCTGACGAGCCATCATGCCAGTTTCGATAGTAACGGTATGCTGACCGTACTGGAATTTTTTCACGATAGGATTAAGCAAAATAGAGTCCTTTATCCAATAAGGCATTCTGATGACACAAAACGCCGTTTTACACTGATCTTCCTTTGCTCCTCGCGACTAATGACAAACCTGCTCAAATTGAGCTAAGCCTCTCATTAGCCGCGCGAATCTATGCAATGAAGATCTCCGCAAGCAACAATACATGAGTTTATCTGCAATTGCTGCTTCTGGGTGAAAAAAGGGGCCATAAAGGCCCCTTTTTCTGAAACTCGCAAATACTTAGCGACGCAGACCCAGGCGCTCGATCAGGCTGGTGTAACGCGCAACATCTTTGCGTTTCAGGTAGTCGAGCAGTTTACGACGCTGAGAAACCATGCGCAGCAGACCACGACGGCTGTGGTGATCTTTTTTGTGCTCTGCAAAGTGACCCTGCAGGTGGTTGATCTGTGCAGTCAGCAGGGCAATCTGAACTTCAGAAGAACCGCTGTCGTTTGCATCACGACCGAACTCAGAAACGATTTTCGCTTTTGCTTCAACGCTTAGAGACATGTCTCACTCCAAATATATATACGTAGATAGAAAACAGGGCGCCAATCTCTAATTCAGCGACCCTCAGATAAAGCCGCCACATTCTACCTTTCAGGCTGTGCCAGAGCAAGGTTAGCGCGGCGTTTCATTTAAAGCGGATATTCCACCACCAGGCGCTTTGGAGCCACCCGCCCTTCATCATCTGCCTCGCCCATGCCTATAAAACGCGCATCATCACCTTCCGTAACCCGAACCAGGCCACGAACCTGAAGATTGCCAACGCGCACCGGCTGGCCGTTTTTAAAATATGCAGCGACGGAAGAGAGCAGATTTACCACCGGGAAGTCTGCCGCCGGGCTGTCCATCGGCATTAACAGAGGGTCAAGTAAACTTGACGCTTCTACACCCTGCTCTTCTGCCTGAGCGACCAGCGATTGCAGATGATCCAGCGTCACCATCCGTTCTACCGGATAACGACTCACCGCCAGGCGACGCAGATACGTCACATGCGCACCGCAACCCAGGCGTTCGCCAAGATCGTCAATGATGGTGCGAATATAGGTGCCTTTAGAACAGTGGATCTCAAGCTCTAGCTCATTTCCTTCATGGCGTAAGAACAAAAGTTCATACACAACTATCGGACGCGCCTCACGCGGCACTTCTACACCTTCACGCGCATATTCATAGAGCTTACGCCCCTGATATTTTAGCGCGGAATACATAGAAGGGATCTGCTGCCCTTCGCCGCGGAAGAATTCCAGGGCGGTGGCCAAATCGGCGGCGCTAAAATCAACCGGACGTTCCTGAACTATCTGACCATCGGCATCAGAGGTATCAGTACGCTGCCCCAGACGGGCAATGACGCGATAGCGCTTATCGGAGTCCAGAAGATATTGAGAAAACTTGGTGGCTTCACCGAGGCAAATTGGCAGCATGCCGGTCGCCAGCGGATCTAAAGCTCCGGTATGACCGGCGCGATTAGCGTTATAAAGACGCTTAACCTTTTGAAGTACATCATTGGACGAGGCGCCCTGTGGTTTATCCAGCAGCAGCACCCCGTGGATGTCCCGGCCGCGACGACGAGGTCGGCTCATTACGCCTCCTTATCGTCGTCGCTATTTACCCGGCGCGATTCGTCATCTTTGATAACGTTCGACACCAGGTTAGACATGCGCATCCCTTCTACCAGTGAGTTGTCGTAGAAGAAAGTCAGCTCTGGAACAATACGCAGACGCATCGCTTTGCCCAGCAAAGTGCGGATATAGCCAGAAGCATCGCCCAATGCGCGCAGGCCAGCCTTGATAGCGGCTTCATCTTTGTCGTTAAGGAAGGTAACAAACACTTTGGCATAGGCCAGGTCGCGAGAAACCTCAACGCCGGAAACGGTAACCATCATTCCCAGACGCGGATCTTTAATCTCACGCTGCAAAATGATAGCAATCTCTTTTTGCAGCTCTTGTGATACGCGCTGCGGGCGACCAAATTCTTTCGCCATAATAATTCTCCAAATACTAAGACTAGTAAGGGGGCACGTGGCCCCCTTGGAAAAAAGTCTGAACACCACATCAATATCGGACAACGGCGTAACCGCACCCGAGATTGAGGGTATTAATCGATGGTGCGCTGTACTTCGATAATTTCGAATACTTCGATCATATCGCCAACGCGAACATCGTTGTAGTTCTTAACGCCGATACCACATTCCATACCGTTACGGACTTCGTTGACGTCATCTTTAAAGCGACGCAGGGATTCCAGCTCGCCTTCGTAGATAACCACGTTGTCGCGCAGAACGCGGATTGGGTTGTGACGTTTGATCAAGCCTTCAGTCACCATACAACCGGCGATTGCGCCAAATTTAGGTGATTTGAACACGTCACGAACTTCGGCCAGACCAATGATCTGCTGTTTGTATTCCGGTGACAGCATACCGCTCATTGCGGCTTTCACTTCGTCAATCAGATTATAGATGACGGAGTAATAACGCAGATCCAGGCTTTCAGCTTCAATTACGCGGCGCGCAGAGGCGTCGGCACGAACGTTAAAGCCAACCAGAATGGCGTTGGATGCTGCTGCCAGAGTGGCGTCAGTTTCAGTAATACCGCCCACACCGGAACCAACGATTTTAACTTTAACTTCGTCGGTAGACAGTTTCAGCAGGGAGTCGCTGATGGCTTCCACAGAACCCTGAACGTCGGCTTTCAGCACGATGTTCACTTCAGAAATTTCGCCTTCAGTCATGTTAGCGAACATGTTCTCAAGTTTAGATTTCTGCTGGCGGGCCAGTTTAACTTCGCGGAATTTACCCTGACGATAGAGAGCAACTTCACGCGCTTTCTTCTCATCACGAACCACGGTAGCTTCATCACCAGCCGCCGGAACGCCGGACAGACCAAGGATCTCAACCGGGATTGACGGGCCTGCTTCGGTAACTTCACGGCCAAGCTCATCACGCATCGCACGTACGCGGCCATATTCAAAGCCACACAGAACGATATCGCCTTTGTTCAGCGTACCTTCGCGAACCAGAACAGTGGCAACCGGACCACGACCTTTGTCGAGGAACGATTCGATAACTACGCCGCTCGCCATACCGTCACGGATTGCGGTCAGTTCCAGAACTTCCGCCTGCAGCAGGATAGCGTTCAGCAGATCGTCGATACCGGTACCTGCTTTAGCAGATACGTTAACGAACATGTTTTCGCCGCCCCACTCTTCCGGAATGATACCGTACTGAGTCAGTTCGTTTTTAACGCGATCTGGATCGGCTTCTGGCTTATCGATTTTGTTAACCGCAACCACAACCGGCACACCGGCAGCTTTCGCATGCTGGATAGCTTCGATGGTCTGAGGCATTACGCCATCATCCGCGGCAACAACCAGGATAACGATATCCGTCGCCTGAGCACCACGAGCACGCATTGCGGTAAACGCGGCGTGTCCCGGAGTATCCAGGAAGGTGATCATCCCGGTATCGGTTTCTACGTGATAAGCACCAATGTGCTGGGTAATACCACCCGCTTCGCCAGAGGCGACTTTAGTGGAACGGATGTAGTCCAGCAGGGAAGTTTTACCGTGGTCAACGTGGCCCATGATGGTTACAACCGGCGCACGAGATTCCTGTGCTGCATCGGTATCACGATCGCTCATTACCGCTTCTTCCAGCTCGTTCTCGCGGCGCAGGGTCACTTTGTGGCCCATTTCTTCCGCTACCAGCTGAGCAGTTTCCTGGTCGATAACCTGGTTGATGGTGGCCATGGCACCCATTTTCATCATCACTTTGATGACCTGGGAACCTTTAACCGCCATTTTGTTAGCCAGTTCGGCTACGGTAATGGTTTCACCGATAACAACGTCACGGTTAACAGCCTGAGCCGGCTTGTTGAAGCCCTGCTGCAGTGCGCTGCCCTTACGGCCTTTGCCACCTTTACCGCCGCGAATCGCCGCACGGGCCTCTTCACGATCGGTTTTGGCTTCAGCGTGCTTGTTGCCTTTCTTAGGACGCGCTGCTTTGCTGGTGCGACCGCGACCACGACCACCTTCAACTTCACGGTCGTTGTCATCTTCAGCCTGACGAGCGTGCTGAGAAGTCGTGACATGGTAGTCAGAAGACTCTTCTTTTTTCGCTTTTTCCTCAGACTCCTGCCATTCGGCAGATTTTTCTTCAGCCATACGTTTCGCAGCTTCGGCTACGCGACGGGCTTCTTCTTCCAGCTTACGGCGTGCTTCTTCTTCGCTTTTACGCTTAAGTTCAGCCGCCTCGGCTTCACGACGGGCCTTCTCGGCCTTCGTCTCGTCAGTTTGTTGATTGCTCACTTTGTCTTTTTCCGCAGCTTCACGTTTCGCTTTTTCAGCGGCATCACGCTTGGCCTGTTGTTCAGCTTCACGCTTTGCTTTTTCTTGCGCCTCGCGCGCAGCCGTTTCTTCGGCTTCACGACGGGCTTTCTCTTCCGCTTCAAGCTTCGCTTGTTCTTCCGCGGCAAGACGTTCAGCTTCTTGCGGATCGCGTTTTACAAAGGTGCGCTTTTTGCGGACTTCGACTTGTACCGATTTGCTCTTACCACCGGTACCTGGAATGTTTAAGGTGCTGCGCGTTTTACGCTGCAGCGTAAGTTTATCAGGCCCTGAACTCAGTTCGCTGTTCAAATGTGCCAATAGGGTTTTCTTCTCCTGCGCAGTCACAGAATCATCAGCAGACTTCGGGATCCCTGCATCAGCAAATTGCTGTACCAGGCGGTCCACTGAGGTCTGAATCTCTGCGGCCAGCGCTTTTACGGTTACATCTGTCATGCTGTTCCTTCCTGCTACAGTTTATTACGCGTCGTCGCCGAACCAACAAATGTTACGGGCAGCCATGATAAGCGCACCGGCTTGTTCATCGGTCATGCCTTCAATGTCGGTCAGATCATCAACGCCCTGTTCGGCGAGATCTTCCAGCGAGCTAACGCCACGAGCGGCAAGTTTGAAGGCAAGAGCACGGTCCATGCCTTCCAGATTTAACAGGTCTTCAGTCGGCTTGTTATCACCGAGGCTCTCTTCCTGAGCCAGTGCCAGAGTAGTCAGCGCGCTCTTAGCACGGTCGCGCAACGCTTCAACGGTCTCTTCGTCCAGGCCGTCAATCTCCAGCAGTTCTTTCATCGGAACGTAAGCCAGTTCTTCCAGGGTAGAGAAACCTTCTTCTACCAGAACGGTGGCAAAGTCTTCATCGATATCAAGATACTTGGTGAAGGTGTCGATAGCCGCGTGAGCTTCGGCCTGATGCTTAGCCTGCAGGTCTTCTACAGTCATCACATTCAGTTCCCAGCCGCTAAGCTGAGAAGCCAGGCGGACGTTCTGACCGTTACGGCCAATCGCCTGTGCCAGGTTACCGGCTTCTACTGCGATATCCATGGTGTGTTTATCTTCATCAACCACGATGGATGCGACATCTGCCGGAGCCATTGCGTTGATAACGAACTGGGCCGGATTATCGTCCCACAGCACAATATCGATACGCTCGCCGCCAAGCTCAGTAGAGACAGCCTGAACGCGCGCACCGCGCATACCAACGCAGGCACCGACCGGGTCGATACGCTTATCGTTGGTTTTAACCGCGATTTTGGCACGAGAGCCAGGATCGCGAGCCGCAGCTTTAATCTCAATAACTTCTTCACCGATTTCCGGCACTTCGATGCGGAATAGTTCTACCAGCATCTCAGGTTTGGAACGGGTAACGAAAAGCTGCGCACCGCGAGCTTCCGGGCGAACTGCGTACAGAACACCGCGAATACGGTCGCCTGGACGGAAGTTTTCACGCGGCAGCATATCTTCACGAATGATCACGGCTTCAGCATTGTTGCCAAGGTCGAGAGTGATGTTGTCGCGGTTAACTTTTTTCACCACGCCGGTGATGATTTCACCTTCATGATCGCGGAACTGATCGACCACCATCGCACGCTCAGCTTCACGTACTTTCTGCACGATAACCTGTTTTGCGGTCTGGGTGGTGATACGGTCAAAAGTCACTGACTCAATCTGGTCTTCTACATAACCACCGAGTTCCAGTGACGGATCCTCAAACTGAGCAGCTTCAAGCGTGATTTCGCGAGTTGGCTGAGTAACTTCTTCAACAATCAGCCAGCGACGGAAGGTATCAAAATCACCACTTTTACGGTCGATTTCGACACGCACGTCGATTTCTTGTTCGTATTTCTTTTTGGTCGCCGTGGCCAGAGCCGTTTCCAGCGCCTCAAAAATCTTCTCGCGTGGAAGCGCCTTCTCATTAGAAACCGCTTCTACTACAGCTAAAATCTCTTTGTTCATCGGGGGCCTTTGCCTCAATCCAGACAATTAAAAGTGGGGGACCAGGTTCGCTTTCTGAATATTACTCAGCGCGAAAGTTTCATCTTTACCATCAACTGTTACGGTGATCATTTCACCTTCGACGGCTTTGATAATCCCCTGCCATTTGCGGCGGTTCTGAACCGCCATGCGCAGCACCACGACGGCTTCTTCACCAAGGAAACGCTCATAATGAGCGGCGGTGAACAGCGGACGTTCGAGGCCAGGCGAAGAAACTTCCAGGTGATAGGCAACGGTGATCGGGTCTTCGACATCCATGACGGCGCTTACCTGGTGGCTAACATCAGCACAATCATCAACAGTGATGCCATCTTCACTATCAATATAGATGCGCAGCGTAGACGTGCGACCACGAACGAATTCGATGCCGACAAGTTCATAGCCCAGTGCTTCCACCGGAGCCGTAATCATCTCTGTTAATTTTTGCTCTAATGTGGACAAACCCACCCCCAAGACATAAAAAAAGGGCCTATAGCCCAGTTATTCTCGCGTCAGATAACAAAAAACCCCGATAAATCGGGGCTTTAGATAACTGAACCCTGTAAGTCGTAAAAACGACTAAACCTTCCGGAGAATTTTTTTCGAAATTCGAAGCGAAGGTGGTTATCTTCACAATATATTTGAAAAAGAACTCTCAGGGAAAGTGGTTGCGGGGGCCGGATTTGAACCGACGACCTTCGGGTTATGAGCCCGACGAGCTACCAGGCTGCTCCACCCCGCGTCCGAACGTGGCGATTATACGCCGATATTGCATGAGTCGCAATCTTAACTGGAATTTGGTACCGAGGACGGGACTTGAACCCGTAAGCCCTATTGGGCACTACCACCTCAAGGTAGCGTGTCTACCAATTCCACCACCTCGGCACTATCGCTTTAAGCGAGATTAACGTGGGATATCACTGCTTGGCGTAGCCGGCTGTGTCTGCTCAGATTTAGGCTGAGTCAGATTTTCCCACTCACTTCCTTTATTGGTTTTGTTGCTGTTGAGATTCCCCAAAACCAGGCTGAGAATGAAGAACACTGCGGCCAGGATACCTGTCATTCGGGTCATGAAGTTACCAGAACCACTTGAACCGAACAGCGTCCCGGAAGCACCTGCTCCGAAAGAGGCTCCCATATCAGCGCCTTTACCTTGTTGCAGCATTACAAGCGCCACAAGAGCGACGGCTACAATAAGGAAAATTACTAAAAGAGCTTCGTACATAATCGACCTATTCCTGGCGGATTTACCGCAACCTGTTGCTTCAACCAATAATAGCGAGGTTTGTTGCCATTCCTCACTGAAGCGGGACAGAATACTAACCAAAGCGTCCCGGATACGCAAGAGCATTTCTTTCACATTATTTCAATTGCGGAAAAAAACAGCAACCCGCTATTACCGCTATATTTTTACCGCACCGATAAACGCTTAACGATGGCTGATTATCAGTGCGGCCAGAGCTTAAAACTGTTTTACCGCATCGGCAATTCGGTGCGCGAGAGCCGTGACCTGAGTCTCGTCCTCACCTTCCACCATCACTCGGATAAGCGGCTCAGTGCCTGATTTACGCAGCAATACCCGACCGCGATTACCAAGCTCGGCTTCAACATCAGCAGCGACTTTTTTAACGGCATCGCTTTCCAGAGGATTTGCGGTTCCGGCGGTGTAGCGAACGTTAACCAGGATCTGCGGCAGCAATTTCATCCCGCTAGCCAGGTCGTGCAGCGACATATCATTTCGCACGACGGCGGCCAGAACCTGCAGCGCGGCAACGATGCCGTCACCGGTAGTGGTCTTATCGAGCAGAATAACGTGGCCGGAGTTTTCAGCTCCCAGACGCCAGCCTTTTTCCTGCATCATCTCCATTACGTAGCGGTCGCCTACTTTAGCGCGCGCAAATGGAATACCGAGCTGTTTAAGCGCCATCTCCAGCCCCATATTACTCATCAGCGTACCTACGGCACCTCCGCGCAGTTGCCCCTGACGCAGCGCTTCACGGGCAATAATGTACAGCACCTGGTCACCATCAATTTTATGGCCAAGATGATCGACCAAAATTAACCGATCGCCATCGCCATCAAAAGCGACGCCCAGGTCGGCTTTCTCTTCAAGAACGCGTTTTTGCAGCAGGCGAACGTCGGTAGCCCCGCACTGATCATTAATATTGACCCCGTTAGGCTCGCAGGCGATTGCCACCACTTCGGCCCCCAGTTCACGCAGCACGCTTGGGGCGATATGGTAAGTCGCACCGTGGGCACAGTCGGCTACAATTTTCAGCCCGCTCAGGCTCAGCTCATTTGGGAAGGTGCCTTTGCAAAACTCAATATAACGACCGGCGGCATCAACCAGACGACTGGCTTTACCCAGTTCAGCAGAATCTACGCAACTGATGGCTTTCTCAAGCTCAGCTTCAATAGCCAGCTCAACGTCATCAGGCAGCTTAGTACCTTCTGTTGAGAAGAATTTAATACCGTTATCGTAGAATGGGTTATGGGAGGCCGAAATAACAATACCGGCCTCAGCGCGAAAAGCGCGGGTCAGATAGGCGATAGCCGGAGTCGGCATCGGGCCGGTAAACAAAGCCGATAGCCCAGCGGCTGCCAGCCCGGCTTCCAGAGCGGACTCCAGCATATAGCCAGAGATACGAGTATCTTTACCGATAATCACTTTACGGGAGCCGTGACGCGCCAGCACCTTGCCGGCAGCCCAACCCAGTTTCAGCACGAAATCCGGAGTAACCGGCGCATCGCCTACCCGACCGCGGATACCATCGGTGCCAAAATATTTACGATTACTCATAGCGTTTATTTCCCCGGGCCGATAGCGTCGCTTCCACAACTCTCATCGCCTCTACTGTTTCTTTTACATCATGAACGCGTATTATCTGCGCGCCCTGCATTGCGGCAATCACCGCGCATGACAGGCTGCCGTTCAGGCGTTGATCCGGCCCGACGTTGAGCAATTGCCCAACCATTGTTTTACGCGACATACCGACTAATAACGGCAGTCCGAAGCGATGAAACTCGCCCAGATGTGCCAGTAACTGATAATTGTGTTGCAGATTTTTACCGAAACCGAAGCCCGGGTCGAGTAACAATTTATCTTTTGTTATCCCGGCTGCCTCGCAGCGCTCTATTTGTTGCTGCAAATAATCACCAACTTCTTTTACCACATCTTGGTAATGTGGGGCCTGCTGCATGGTTTGCGGTTCACCCTGACGATGCATGAGGCAAACAGGTAAGCCGGTATCGACCGCGGCCTCCAGCGCCCCCGGCAGTTCCAGCGAACGCACATCATTGATGATATGAGCCCCGGCCTGAGCCGTAGCCCGGATGACTTCAGGTTTTGAAGTATCAACCGATATCCACACTTCAAAACGCTGAGCTAAAGCCTCAACCACCGGTACAACTCTTTCCAGTTCCTGCTCTACGCTCACTTCAGCCGCGCCAGGACGAGTGGATTCCCCGCCGACATCAATAATCGTCGCTCCTGCATTGATCATTGCATTCGCATGGGCAATTGCATCGACCAGACCATTGTGATGGCCGCCATCAGAAAAAGAATCCGGAGTAACATTGAGGATCCCCATAACGTGGGGCCAGCCAAGATCGAGCGTCGAGCCCTGTGCGAACAGTTTCATCCAAAACCTCGGGAAATTATGTGGCTATAAATAATAAAAAACCCCGGCAAGCCGGGGTTTATAGATTACTGCAGTGAGCATGCTGCTTATTTGTCGCCCAACTGCTCTGACATGGTATTGCCAGGGTTTGGCGTACGCGGTTCATCGACCGGACGCGGCGCCTTTGGCGTACCGTTATTATCAGAGTTGTTGTTGGCACCTGGATCTTCCCAGCCTGCCGGTGGACGCACTTCGCGACGTGCCATCAGGTCATCAATCTGCGGAGCATCGATAGTCTCGTATTTCATGAGAGCATCTTTCATCGCGTGCAGGATGTCCATGTTGTCGTTCAAAATCTGACGTGCCCGGGCGTAGTTACGCTCAATCAGCGCTTTTACTTCCTGGTCAATGATACGTGCAGTTTCATCAGACATATGTTTGGCTTTCGCCACTGAACGGCCCAGGAACACTTCACCGTCTTCTTCGGCGTAAAGCAATGGCCCCAGTTTTTCAGAGAAGCCCCACTGAGTAACCATGTTACGTGCCAGGTTAGTTGCCACTTTGATGTCGTTAGACGCCCCGGTGGAAACGTGTTCTACGCCGTAAATGATCTCTTCAGCCAGACGGCCACCGTACAGAGTCGAAATCTGACTTTCCAGTTTCAGACGGCTAGCGCTGATAGCGTCGCCTTCTGGCAGGAAGAAAGTCACACCCAGTGCGCGACCGCGTGGGATGATAGTGACTTTATGTACCGGGTCATGCTCTGGAACAATGCGACCAATAATCGCGTGCCCTGCTTCATGGTATGCCGTGGACTCTTTCTGAGCTTCGGTCATAACCATAGAGCGACGTTCAGCACCCATCATGATCTTGTCTTTCGCTTTCTCGAACTCAACCATCGAAACGACACGCTTGTTACCGCGAGCGGCAAACAGAGCGGCTTCGTTCACCAGGTTAGCGAGGTCAGCACCGGAGAAGCCTGGAGTACCGCGAGCAATAATTGCCGCATCGATATCCGGCGCCAGCGGAACGCGACGCATGTGAACTTTCAGGATCTGCTCACGACCACGCACATCTGGCAAACCTACAACAACCTGGCGGTCAAAACGGCCAGGACGCAGCAGCGCCGGGTCGAGAACGTCAGGGCGGTTAGTCGCCGCGATAACGATGATCCCTTCATTGCCTTCAAAGCCATCCATCTCAACCAGCATCTGGTTCAGAGTCTGCTCACGTTCATCGTGACCACCGCCCAGACCAGCACCACGCTGACGGCCGACGGCATCGATTTCATCGATAAAGATGATACAAGGAGCGGCTTTTTTAGCCTGTTCGAACATGTCACGCACACGAGATGCACCGACACCAACGAACATTTCTACGAAGTCAGAACCAGAAATAGTGAAGAATGGAACCTTCGCTTCACCTGCGATGGCTTTCGCCAGCAAGGTTTTACCGGTACCTGGAGGGCCAACCATCAGAACCCCTTTCGGGATTTTACCGCCCAATTTCTGGAAGCGGCTTGGTTCACGCAGGTATTCAACCAGCTCACCAACTTCTTCCTTCGCTTCGTCGCAACCAGCGACATCGGCAAAGGTGGTTTTAATCTGATCTTCCGTTAGCATGCGAGCCTTGCTCTTACCGAACGACATGGCACCTTTGCCACCGCCGCCCTGCATTTGCCGCATGAAGAATATCCAGACACCAATCAGCAGAAGCATTGGGAACCAGGAGATGAAGATAGAAGCCAGCAGGCTTGGCTCTTCAGGTGGTTCGCCAACAACTTTGACGTTTTTGGTGATCAGATTGTCAAGTAATTTGGGGTCATTGACCGGAATATAAGTCGTGTATCTGTTACTGTCTTTCTTGGTAACGTTGATTTCACGTCCGTTGATACGAGCTTCGCGAACCTGATCCTGATTAACTTCTTGCAGGAATGTAGAGTAATCCACCCTACGTCCGTTCGACTCGCTGGGCCCAAAGCTCTGAAAAACTGACATCAGCACAACTGCGATGACCAGCCAGAGTATTAGGTTTTTCGCCATGTCACTCAAGGGATTAACCTCTGTTATTACAACTGTGATAACAAACAGCGTCAGGGTACTATAGTTTACGCCCGGTCGCTACAATGTAAACTTCGCGTGAGCGGGCACGAGAAGAATCCGGCTTACGAACTTTAACCTTCGTAAACAGGGAGCGAATTTCCCGCAGATACTCATCGAAACCTTCGCCCTGAAACACTTTCACTACAAAACTACCGCCGGGGGCCAGCACGTCCCGACACATTTCAAGCGCCAGTTCAACCAGGTACATTGCGCGGGGAATATCAACCGCTGGGGTCCCGCTCATGTTAGGCGCCATATCTGACATGACTACCTGCACTTTACTTTCACCAACTCTTTCCATCAGCGCTTTCACAACTAATTCATCACGAAAGTCGCCCTGAAGAAAGTCCACACCAACAATAGGATCCATAGGCAAAAGATCGCAAGCGATGATACGCCCGGTGCCACCAATTTGTGACACCACATATTGCGACCAACCACCCGGCGCAGCGCCGAGGTCTACTACCGTCATTCCTGGCTTAAACAACCGATCGCTCTGTTGTATTTCATCAAGTTTAAACCAGGCACGGGAACGTAAACCCTTTTTCTGCGCCTGTTGGACATATTTATCGCTAAAGTGTTCCTGAAGCCAGCGGCTTGAGCTGGCAGAACGCTTCTTACCTGTCATTTAACATTCCATCTGGGTTCATCATATGCTGCAGGCTTAAGTAAAAAGGCGTGCTGCCGTTTGTCTATAATGGGGAGATGGCGGTAGAATGTACCGTTTTCAATCCCAACCTAAGCAAAAATATACGATGAATCTGAGTACTAAACAAAAACAGCACCTAAAGAGTCTGGCACATTCGCTCAAGCCGGTAGTCATGCTTGGCAACAATGGTTTGACCGAAGGGGTACTGGCCGAGATTGATCAAGCGCTTGCGCACCATGAGTTAATCAAGGTGAAGATCGCCTCCGAAGATCGCGAAACTAAAACCTTGATCGTGGAAGCCATCGTGCGGGAGACCGGTGCCTGTGAAGTCCAGGTCATCGGCAAAACGCTTGTTCTTTATCGTCCAAGCAAAGAGCGTAAAATCGCGCTTCCTCGCTAAGACTCTCCTGGCCGGCACGCCGCGCCTAGAGATGAGATATCGGAGTACAAGCAACATGCCATGCTCCGATACCTGATAAAAGGCCGCCTGCGGCCTTTTTCCTATCTTTACAATGGGTCAATTTCTCGCCCAAAGCCTGATTTTTACAGGTATTCGATTTTAGTTATCTCAAACTCAACCGTACCGCCAGGGGTTGTGATAACCACAACATCATCCAGCTCTTTACCTATTAATCCACGCGCGATTGGTGAGTTAACCGAGATCAGATTTTGCTTAAAATCAGCCTCATCATCACCCACGATGCGGTAGGTCTGAGCTTCATCAGTATCAAGATTAATCACGCTAACAGTGCTACCAAAAATCACCCGGCCATTATTCGGCAGCTTAGTGACATCGATGACTTGTGCGTTCGAAAGCTTAGCTTCGATATCTTTGATACGACCTTCGCAGAAACCCTGCTGCTCGCGAGCCGCATGGTATTCAGCGTTTTCTTTAAGATCGCCGTGCTCACGGGCATCCGCGATAGCTGCAATGATTTCCGGGCGACGAACAGACTTCAGGAAGTCCAGCTCTTCGCGCAATTTTTCAGCGCCACGTAAGGTCATCGGAATAGCTTGCATATAATTATACCTCTTAAAAAACTGTCCTGTTTATTGCAAAAGCTGCGGTTAGCAGCGATGCCAGTGGCGGAAATATCACCATATCTCCGGCTTCAAACAAAAGAAAACCGACCCGGGAATCAGGTCTCGGGTCAGCATCAGATTTTCATTTTGAGTATTATTTTAACCTGGAGTTCCTTAAGGGTCATCGTTTACTTTGCGGTAGGATGCGCCGTAGTATGGCGGGCACGTTTCCCGTCCTGACTGCGAGATTATGCGATTTTCCAGACTTATCATCGGATTGACCACAATAGCCACCTTCTCCACGCAGGCGGCGAACGTTAGTGAATACATCGGACAGCTTCCAGATGGCGCGAACCTTGCGCTGATGGTGCAGAAGGTAGGAGCCAGCGCCCCCGATATCGAATATCAAAGCCAGCAAATGGCCCTGCCCGCCAGTACCCAGAAAATTATTACTGCGCTTGCGGCGCTACTTCAGCTAGGTCCTGATTACAAATTTACGACGACACTGGAAACGCCGGGAACTATCAAAGACGGAACCCTGGAAGGTGATTTAGTTGCGCGTTTTAGCGGCGACCCGACGTTTACCCGCCAGTCTCTGCGTAATATGGTCACGCGGCTAAAGCAAGCTGGCGTGCAGCAAATCAGCGGTAATGTGCTTATCGATACCTCTGTATTCGCCAGCCATGATAAAGCCCCAGGGTGGCCCTGGAACGATATGACTCAGTGCTTTAGCGCCCCCCCTTCTGCCGCAATCGTCGATAAGAACTGTTTCTCTGTTTCACTGAACAGCGCGCCCAAAGCCGGCGATTTAGCCTATGTTCGCATCGCTTCTTACTATCCGGTCAACGTTTTTAGCCAGGTGCGTACTCTGGCTAAAGGCTCACCGGAAGCTCAGTATTGTGAACTGGATGTAGTAGCCGGCGACCTTAATCGCTACACCCTGACGGGATGCCTAACTCAACGCAACGATGCACTACCGTTAGCTTTCGCCATTCAGGATGGAGCTGGATATGCAGGGGCACTGTTAAAAGCAGAGTTGAAACAAGCGGGGATTAGCTACACAGGCTCCCTAATGCGTCAAACGGCCACCACTGAGCCCGGCCAGGTTATCGCCTCAACTCAATCACCGCCCCTGCATAACCTGCTGCGTATCATGCTAAAAAAATCAGATAACATGATTGCCGACACAGTGTTCAGAACTATCGGCCATAACTTTTATAATGTGCCGGGTACCTGGCGAGCCGGTGCAGATGCAGTCCGCCAGATTCTGCGTCAAAAGGCGGGGGTTAATCTTGGGAATGCCATTGTCGTTGATGGCTCTGGGCTATCTCGCCATGACCTTATTTCACCGGCAACGATGATGCAGGTGCTGCAATATATTGCACAAAACGATAGCACTCTGAATTTTATCTCGATGCTACCCTTAGCAGGGCATGATGGTACGCTGCAATATCGTGCGGGTCTGCATGCTGCAGGCGTTGATGGCAAAGTTTCCGCTAAGACTGGCTCTTTGCAGGGGGTTTATAACCTGGCCGGTTTTATTACGGCTGCCAGCGGTCAGCGTCTGGCATTTGTGCAATATTTATCAGGCTACGCGGTTGAGCCTGCCGACCAGCGTAACCGCAGAATCCCATTAGTCCGGTTTGAAAGCCGGCTCTACAAGGATATTTACCAAAATAACTGATGAAAATTTTAATTGTTGAAGACGATATCCTGCTCCAGCAGGGACTGGCCCAGGCCCTCAGCAATGCGGGCTACGCCCAGGACTGCGCGTCAACCGCAGGTGAGGCAGATGCTTTTATTAGCAGTGGTGAATATGGGCTGGTTATCCTCGACCTGGGCCTGCCGGATAAAGATGGAGCGACGTTGCTGTCACAATGGCGGCGGCGCGGAATTACTTCCCCAGTGCTAATTCTCACTGCACGCGATGCTGTTGAGGACCGGGTTAGCGGGCTCGATGCCGGCGCAGATGATTATCTGGTTAAGCCTTTTGCTCTGGTTGAACTTCAGGCTCGGGTACGCGCCTTAATTCGCCGCTATCAAGGGCACAGCGATAATTTGCTGCAACATGAGGATCTGACCCTTAACCTCGGTTCTCAGCAGGTCATGCTGGATGGCAAGCCCGTAGAAGTCACGCCCAAGGAGTTTGCGTTGCTATCCCGCTTAATAATGCGCGTCGGTCAAACCGTTCATCGCGAAACTTTACAGCAGGATATCTATAGCTGGCAGGATGATCCTGGCTCCAATACGCTAGAAGTTCATATCCATAACCTTCGACGTAAACTGGGCAAAGAGCGCATTAAAACGGTACGCGGTGTAGGCTATCGCCTGGATAATATCAAATGAACAGCATGCGCCATCGCCTGCTGATCATGCTGGCTGCAATTTTACTTTTTTTCCAGCTACTAAGCGTAATCTGGCTATGGCACGAAAGCCGGGAGCAGATAGGTTTTTTAGTCAGTGAAACGCTGACGGCAAAAGCGCGCAATGCGCACGTCGAGCAAGAAATCCATGAGGCCATAGCCTCACTGTTGATCCCTTCTTTAGTCATGGTCGGCTTCACGCTGCTGTTCTCTTTTTGGGCCATCACCTGGATTACCCGTCCGCTAAATAAGCTGCGTTCTAGCCTTTCTAATCGTTCTGCTGACAATCTGGCACCATTGCCATTTTTTTCCGATATGGAAGAGGTTGAGGCGCTAACCACTGGCATAAACCAGCTGTTACTGCGCCTCGACAGTACTATCAAGCAAGAGAGGTTGTTTACGGCCGATGCCGCACATGAGTTGCGAACCCCTCTGGCAGGTATTCGTCTGCATCTGGAGCTTCTGGAAGAGGCAGGCAATAAGCAAGCGGCTATTCTGATTCAGCGTATCGACCAGTTAATGCATACGGTTGAACAATTGCTGATGCTTTCGCGAGCCGGACAGGCGATGGCCAGCGGCCACTATGCCACTGTTAATTGGACCGCAGATATAATTAGCCCACTGGCGATGGAAATCGAAGAGATGCTGGGTCAGCGTCAGCAGAAGATTAGCTGGCCACAGCCCAGCCCATTAACGGTTCAGGGTGATGCCGTATTATTGCGCCTGATGCTGCGTAATCTATTGGAGAATGCCTCCAGATATAGCCCGGAGGGTGCGCTCATTAGCGTGACTCTGGAGCACGATGGCAATGGCTGCCAGCTGCTGGTTACTGATGAAGGGCCGGGTATTGCCGAAGAGCATCGACAAAATATCATTGAGCCTTTCCGGCGGCTTGATCAACGTTATGGCGGTAGCGGATTGGGATTAAGTATCGTGCAGCGTATTGTCCAGCTACATCGCGGCACACTGGTTCTGGAAAACCGTAGCGATCGTAGCGGCCTAAAAGCCGGTTGCTGGTTGGCTACCACTATCTAATAGTAAAACGCCGCGTGACGGCCCACAGAAGCTTTAAGCATGTTTCAACGACGCAGGCGCTAAGAGCGCTCAATAACAAGTTTCTTTCTGGTTGGCAGTTTAAATCAGATAACAAAAAGCCGGGGCATGCCCCGGCTTTTTGGTCATTAGCGCTGGTAGATGATTTCGACGCCTTCGTCGTCATCTTCATCCCAGTCATCATCCCAATCTTCTTCTGCTTCAGCTTCAACTTCTTCGAGCTGCTGGCGATGATAATCATCCCACATAAACTCGACTTTCTCAGGCTGTGCTTCCTGCTCTTTGGTGACAATAGGGTTGGCGATGATGAAGTCCATCACATCCCAGCACAGCGCATTCACACCCTGCTGACTAGCGGCAGAGATAAGATAGTGCTTACCTTCCCAGCCCAGAGCATCGGCAATTTCCTGAGCCTTAGCCTTAGCCTCTTCCGCATCCATCAGGTCAACTTTGTTGAATACCAGCCAGCGCGGCTTTTCGGCCAGCGAGCTGCTGTATTTTTCCAGCTCACCAATGATAACGCGGGCATTCTCAACGGGATCTGAGTCATCAATAGGTGCCAGATCGATGAGATGCAGCAGTACGCGGCAGCGCTCAAGGTGCTTCAGGAAGCGAATACCTAATCCGGCACCTTCGGCAGCGCCTTCAATCAGCCCCGGAATATCCGCAACCACGAAGCTTTTTTCGCTATCCATACGCACTACGCCCAGGCTTGGTACCAGGGTAGTAAATGGATAATCAGCAACTTTAGGTTTTGCCGCAGAAACTGCGCGAATAAAGGTAGATTTACCGGCGTTTGGCAGCCCCAGCATACCGACATCAGCCAGCAGCATCAGCTCCAGCATCAAATCACGCTTATCGCCCGGCGTACCCATCGTCTTTTG
The DNA here is from genome assembly GCA_022846635.1 of Salmonella enterica subsp. enterica serovar Choleraesuis. Taxonomy (GTDB): domain Bacteria; phylum Pseudomonadota; class Gammaproteobacteria; order Enterobacterales; family Enterobacteriaceae. Next base: position 529,997 of record AP025685.1, on the reverse strand, counting down.
GCGCGGAGTACGGTTAACCGAGGATTTAAATCGGGTGTTACCCAAGCCGTGCCAGCCGCCCTTCGCAACCATCAGGCGTTGACCATGCTTAGTCATATCGCCCATAGTTTCGCCAGTACCCTCATCGATAACGCGGGTCCCGACAGGCACTTTAATGCTTACATCTTTACCGCGTTTACCGGTACAGTCACGGCTCTGGCCGTTCTGCCCACGCTCGGCGCGGAAGGATTTTTCAAAGCGATAATCAATCAGGGTATTGAGGTTTTCATCAGCCTCTAACCACACGTCGCCGCCGTCGCCGCCATCGCCGCCGTCCGGGCCACCCCGTGGGATGTATTTTTCACGGCGAAAGCTTACGCATCCGTTGCCGCCGTCACCGGCCACAACTAAAATTTTCGCTTCATCAACAAACTTCATTTTACTTCTCCGTTACTCATTCGCCGGAAGGCGGAACGACGGCCGCTGCGGGCGCTTTACGCCAGCGCCCCACCAGTCGATGGCCGATCGCCGAAAACATTGCTCCGAAAACCACAACAAATGCACCGATATACCCCACCAGATTCAGCAGAGGTACGGCAAAAAGTTCAGGCCATCCGAGCGATAGCAAATTGGAAAACAACAGGGTGAACAGCGGGGTAAGCGTAATAATCGCCCCCACCTGCGCCGCCTGCCAACGGGCCATTGCTTCGGCCAAAGCCCCATAGCCTACGAGCGTGTTCAGTCCACAGAATATCAGGCAGCTAAGCTGCCAACCGTCGAGCTGCATAATCACCGCAGGCTTAGCCAGCGGAAACAAACCAATTGTACATAAAGTGTACAATAAAAAGAGAATCTGCTGTGAGGCCAGACGCCGCAAAAGAACCTTTTGCGCCACACCGTAGCTGACCCATACCGCCGCTGCACTTACCCCAAAGATGACGCCCCAAGTGTAATCAGTCAGGCGGGTAAATATCTCAATCAGGCTGGTGTTAAAGAACATCACCAGGCCACAAACTAATATGCTCGCACCAATAATCTGACTGCCGCGCATCTTTTCTTTAAGGATAAAGACGCTGGCTATCATAAGCCCAACCGGAGAGAGCTGCCCTATGACCTGAGAAGCGGTAGGGCTTAAATATTGCAGTGAGGAGCTAAAAAGCAGGAAGTTACCAAAGAGGCCGCCGGTAGCAATCAGCAGCAACAACAGCCAACGCGGCTTGCGGAATTGAGTAAGGGGTGGCAGTTTTCCTTTCAACGTCAGGATTATACCAAGCCCGATACCGGCCATTAGGAACCGATAAAACACAACCGTCGCGGGTTCCATGACTTCCAGAACCTGCTTCATGGCAATAGGTAAAGCACCCCAACACATTGCGGTAGTCAATGCGAGGGCAATCCCAATTCCCGCCTGCTGTTTCACTTTCTACTCCCTGTAACCGATTTTGCTGTCTCAGAATATAAAAAGCCCCGCAACAAGTTGCGGGGCTCCATCCGTTACCGGGACGCGAAAAACTTATTCAGCTTCGATGCTGATAAATTTACGGTTTTTCGGGCCTTTAACTTCGAACTTGACTTTACCGTCAGTCAAAGCGAACAGAGTGTGGTCTTTGCCGCAACCAACGTTAGAACCAGCGTGGAATTTAGTACCGCGCTGACGAACAATGATGCTGCCAGCCAGAACTGCTTCACCGCCGAAACGTTTTACGCCAAGACGTTTAGATTCGGAATCGCGACCGTTACGAGTTGAGCCGCCAGCTTTTTTATGTGCCATTTAATTTGCTCCCCTTGTAATTAAGCGCCGATAGCAGTGATTTTCACATCAGTGAACCACTGACGGTGACCTGCTTGTTTACGAAAATGTTTACGACGACGGAATTTGACGATTTTAACTTTCTCGCCACGACCGTGCGCAACCACTTCAGCCTTGATAAGGCCACCATCGACGAAAGGAACGCCGATTTTGACATCTTCACCGTTGGCAATCATCAGAACCTGGTTAAACTCAACAGCTTCACCAGTTGCGATGTCCAGCTTTTCCAGGCGAACGGTCTGACCTTCGCTTACTCGGTGTTGTTTACCACCACTTTGGAAAACCGCGTACATATAAAACTCCGCATTCTGCGCACACCTTTTGTTCAATCAGGGCGCGCTATAAATATTCACAATAGGGCGCGAATATTACGCAAATCGTGAGGGTTTGACAAGTCCGATTGTTAGTCAGTGCAGAAAAAAAACACATCGGCCTTCGCCGCGTTTATCTGCGGCATTTTTACGGTACAATCTTGCCCTGATCTTGCACTAACGCTCTGACTCTAGCATGCTCAGTGTTCACCACCGATATCGGTAAACAGGACGATAGCCAGAATTTTGCGATGAATTTAGAAAAAATTAATCAGTTAACCGCGCAAGATATGGCGGGTGTCAACGCGACTATTCTTGAACAACTTGACTCGGATGTTCAACTTATCAACCAGTTAGGCTTCTACATCGTCAGCGGCGGTGGGAAGCGTATTCGCCCGATGATAGCTGTACTGGCGGCCCGCGCACTCAACTTTGAAGGACAAAGTCCGGTCAAACTTGCAGCGCTTATTGAATTTATTCATACCGCCACTCTGCTTCACGATGATGTGGTAGACGAATCCGACATGCGCCGTGGGAAGGCAACTGCTAATGCGGCCTTCGGTAACGCGGCAAGCGTACTGGTTGGTGACTTTATTTACACCCGAGCATTCCAGATGATGACCGACCTTGGTTCGCTTCGTTTGCTTGAGGTGATGTCTGAGGCGGTCAATGTGATTGCCGAAGGTGAAGTTCTTCAGCTCATGAATGTTAACGATCCAAATATTAGCGAAGAAAGCTATATGCGGGTTATTTACAGCAAAACCGCCCGGCTGTTTGAAGCAGCTGCCCAATGCTCCGCTATTCTGGCTAATGCCAGCAGCGCTCAGGAGCAGGCACTGCAGGATTATGGCCGCTATCTGGGCACGGCTTTCCAGCTTATTGACGATTTACTGGATTACAGCTCCGATGGTGAGACGCTGGGTAAAAACGTTGGGGATGACCTGAATGAAGGGAAACCAACGCTACCACTTCTGCACGCGATGCATAATGGGAGCCCGGAACAGGCCCAAATGATTCGTTCGGCAATCGAACAAGGCAACGGACGCCACCTGTTGGGGCCAGTTCTGGAAACTATGGCGGCCTGCGGCTCTCTTGAATGGACGCGTGCTCGTGCCGAAGCGGAAGCAGATAAAGCTATTTCCGCACTTAGTATTCTGCCTGATTCAGAGCATAAAGAAGCCCTGGTTGCCCTGGCGCATATTGCCGTACAGCGCGATCATTGATCTATTTCCGCGTCAGACGGCGCGGAATTTTCTCCCTATCCCCTTCTAGTGAAACACAACATTGCGATTGTGCAGCCTCTCGCATTTATAAACTATTTTTGGAATTTATTGGAAACCAATAAATTCTTATATGTTATAAAAGCTCCAGTAACCCATCGACGTAGCGCGTTGGGTATGTGCACAACAGGATGATGGAATAACGCAATGGAACAGAAATATATAGACTGGCACTCTGCCGATATTATTGCCGCTCTGCGTAAACGCGGCACCTCACTGGCTGCAGTATCGCGTCAGGCAGGACTGAGCTCATCAACCCTCGCTAATGCTCTCATTCGTCCGTGGCCAAAAGGCGAATATCTGATTGCCCAGGCACTGGACATTGAGCCGTGGGTCATCTGGCCTTCTCGCTATCACGATCCCGAGACTCATGAGTTCATCGACCGCAAAAACCTGATACGTCAGGGGTGTAACAGAAATAACTAGAGCTTTCTGACTTCAAAAAGTTACAGCTTTGTATTTACTCATGACGAAGTAGCGCCACGCTGGTTAGCCGGTTTTTTGATATAAAAAACCGGCTACAAGAGCCGGTTTATTTCAATCAGAACGCCGCGTTATTCGCCGCGAATCCTTTCAATGCTGGCGCCAAGGCCACGCAATTTATCTTCAATCTGCTCGTAACCACGGTCGATGTGGTAAATACGATCGACAACGGTGGTTCCGTTAGCGATACAGCCTGCCAGAACAAGGCTAGCCGAAGCGCGCAGGTCTGTTGCCATAACCTGAGCACCGGACAAATCGGCTACACCATGGCAGATAACGGTATTGCTTTCGATTTCTGCATGAGCGCCCATACGGATAAGCTCTGGAACATGCATGAAGCGGTTTTCAAAGATAGTTTCGGTAATGATACCGGTACCTTCCGCAACCATGTTAAGCAGCGAGAATTGCGCCTGCATATCGGTAGGGAAACCTGGGTGCGGAGCAGTACGGATATTCACAGCCTTAGGACGCTTGCCGTGCATATCAAGGCTTATCCAGTCGCTGCCGGTTTCAATATCAGCACCCGCTTCGCGTAATTTCGCCAGTACCGCGTCAAGGGTATCAGGCTGTGCTTTATGGCATACCACTTTACCGCCAGAAATAGCGGCAGCAATCAGGAAAGTGCCGGTTTCAATACGGTCTGGCAGTACGCGGTGTACACCGCCGCCCAGGCGGGCTACGCCTTCGATAGTGATACGGTCAGTCCCGGCTCCGGTAATTTTCGCACCCAGAGTATTCAGGAAATTCGCGGTATCAACAATTTCCGGCTCGCGCGCGGCATTCTCAATAACAGTAGTGCCTTCCGCGAGAGTCGCAGCACTCATAATAGTCACGGTCGCACCAACGCTGACCTTATCCATTACGATATGAGCGCCTTTCAGACGGCCTTCTACGGAAGCCTTAACATAGCCCTCTTCCAGTTTGATCTCGGCACCCAACTGCTCAAGGCCGCTGATATGCAAATCCACTGGACGAGCGCCGATAGCGCAACCGCCAGGAAGAGAAACCTGGCCCTGACCAAAACGCGCTACCAGTGGCCCTAAAGCCCAGATAGAAGCACGCATGGTTTTCACCAGCTCATATGGCGCGCAGAAGATATTCACTTTACTGGCATCGATCCATACCGAACCATTGCGCTTGATATCCATACCCAGCTGGCTAAGCAGCTCGATAGTGGTGTCGATATCTTTCAGGTGAGGAACGTTTTGGATCTCAACCGGCTCCTCCGCCAGCAGCGCGGCGAACAGAATCGGGAGGGCGGCATTTTTAGCGCCGGAGATGGTTACATCGCCACTGAGCCGGGTAGGCCCCTGGACACGGAATTTATCCATTTAACTGCTCTCTAAATAATCAACGTTGACAGCGACCGGCTAACCCGTCGCTCAAAAACCATTAAGTTTACGATCGCGCGCCCACTCCTGTGGGGTATAAGCCTTAATAGACAGCGCGTGAATACGGTTATCCGCAAGGTACTCCATCAGCGGAGCATAAATCGCCTGCTGTTTTTTCACCCGACTTAAATCGGCAAACAACTCGCCCACGGCAATCACCTGAAAATGGCTGCCATCGCCAGTAACGTGGACTTCCTGAAGGGGCAGTGCGTTCATTAGCACGGTCTGAATTTCATTATTTTCCATGGGATAGCATCGGCTCGTCAGTGAAAGAAGCCCCACATCTTAGAGCAAAGTTAGATTGGTATAAACTAACAAAAAAAGCCCCGGTACAAACGGCACCAGGGCTTTGAAACTAACTTGCTGAATTTCTTAGCTCAACACGCGGGCTAAATCCGTGTCGTGCAGATTATAAAGCTTAGCCAGAGTACGCAGATTTTCACTAACACCGCTAAATACCGGCAGCTCTCCGCGATGTTCTTTGACCAGTGCTACGAAATGGAGCAACAGCGCCAGCCCGCCGGTATCAACCCGGCTGAGGCCAGAAAGATCTATCTTTGAAAGCTGAGTGGTCAGCTCATCACGCACCGCCCAGATACGGCACAGCGCGTTATTATCCAGCTCACCGGTCAGGAACAGCGTACCGTCACGCAAATCCCAATGCAGTGTTTCGACCATTATTTTTTCTCATCCAGCGTGATTGGCTGAGCGGAAAGCTCTTTCAGGCGAGCAGTCAGACCATCGATCCCTTTAGTACGCAGCAGATCGCTCCACTCGTTCTGTTTGGTCGTAATCATACTGATGCCTTCGGCAATCATGTCGTAAGCCTGCCAGTTACCAGTCTGGCTGTTTTTACGCCACTGGAAATCCAGACGAACCGGAGGACGACCATTTGGATCGGTAATGGTTACGCGAATAGAAACGATATCCGAGTTGCCAATAGGCTGCTCTGGAGCAACCTGATAAGTCTGGCCGTGATACATTGCCAGCGCCTGACCGTAAGCCTGTTTCAGATACTCACGAAACGCGACAAAGTAGGCTTCACGCTGTGCCGGAGTAGCATCGCGATAGTAACGCCCCAACACCAAAGCGCCGGCGTATTTAATCTGTACGTATGGCAACAGTTCCTGATCAACAACCTGGCGCAGATAATTTGGGTTCTGGCGAATCTGCGGCTGCTCAGTTTTGAGGCGGTTAAAGGTTTTTTGCGCCGCTTCGTTCATCAGCGTGTACGGATTGGATTGATCCGCCGCCACAGCCAGCGGTGCAACAATCAGCATCGCTACCATCAAAATACGTTTTAACATAACTGATTCTCCTGAATACCTGTATTAATTGGCAGTGCCAGGTGCCGGGGCTGCTGGAGAGGAAGCCTGAGATTGGCCTCCCTCAGTATCTCCGTTACCTTTACTATCGTTGCTCTTGTAGAGGAACTGACCTATCAGATCCTCAAGCACCATGGCCGATTTGGTGTCCTGAATGGTGTCACCTTCTTTAAGGATAGATGTTCCAAGCTCTGGGTCATCAAAGCCTACGTTCAAAGCCAGATACTGTTCCCCCAGTAATCCGGAGGTACGTACCGCCAGAGAGCTGGTGTTAGGGATGTGGTTATAGCGCTCATCAATATCCATTGCTACGCGCGGCAGATACTTTTTCTCATCCAGAGAAATTTCACTTACCCGGCCAATCGTCACCCCACCGATACGAATCGGAGAACCGGATTTCAGACCACCGATATTGTCGAAGGTAGCGTAAAGGCGATAAGTAGCCTCGCTGCGCATAGAGGTAACATTTGCCACCTTCAGACACAGGAAGATGACCGCAATCAGCGCAATCAGAACAAATACGCCGACCCAGATTTCAGTTTTCTTGGTTTGCATGAACTTAATTCCCAAACATCAATGCAGTAAGCACAAAATCCAGGCCAAGAACGGCCAGTGATGCGTGCACAACGGTACGTGTAGTTGCCCGGCTAATCCCGGCTGAAGTCGGGATCGCGTCGTAGCCGTTAAATAACGCAATCCAGGTGACGGTCACCGCAAACACCACACTCTTAATAACACAGTTGACCAGATCCATACGCCAATCAACAGCGCTCTGCATGGCAGACCAGAAGAAGCCACTATCGATGCCCTTCCAGGTCACACCAACCAGCGCGCCGCCCCAGATGCCGACAGCTACAAAGATCAGCGACAGCAGAGGCAGAGAGATAATCCCGGCCCAAAAGCGCGGAGAAATAACCCGGCGCAGCGGATCCACGGCCATCATCTCGAGGCTGGACAGCTGCTCTGTCGCTTTCATCAGGCCAATCTCTGCCGTAAGAGCAGACCCTGCGCGCCCGGCAAACAGTAATGCTGAAACTACCGGCCCCAGCTCACGCAACAGCGAAAGCGCAACCAGCATGCCGAGACTGCTTTCCGAGCCATAGGTAGTAAGCACCAGGTAGCCTTGCAAACCCAGCACCATCCCAATGAACAAACCTGAGACCAGAATAATCACCATCGACAAAACGCCGACGTTGTATAGCTGGCGCACCAAAAGCGGTGCATGCTTGCGAAACTCTGGCTTTCCAACCAGCGCATTAAATAGCATTAACCCGGCTCGTCCGAAGGATGCACAGGTTTTGATGCCGCGCTTCCCCAGACCGGCCAGTAGGGTAACAATCATGAGTAATTAGCTCCCAGTACCTAGCAAATCTTGTTGATAATCGCCTGCGGGATAACGGAACGGCACCGGGCCATCGGCCATGCCATCAAGGAACTGACGGACGCGTGGGTCAGAATTATGTTGTAGCTCCTGCGCCGCACCGTGAGCGATAACCTGACGGTCGGCAACGATATAGGCGTAATCAGCAATACTCAGCACTTCAGGCACATCGTGCGAGACCACAATACAGGTTACGCCCAGTGAACTGTTTAGTTCAGAAATCAGCTTAACCAGAACGCCCATGGTTATTGGATCCTGACCTACGAACGGCTCATCAAACATGATGAGATCGGGTTCCAGAGCAATTGAACGGGCCAGGGCTACACGCCGCGCCATGCCGCCTGAAAGCTCAGAAGGCATAAGTTTCGCAGCACCGCGCAGCCCTACTGCTTCGAGCTTCATCAGCACGGTGGTGCGCAACAGCTCAGGCGGCAGGCAGGTATGCTCACGCAGCGGGTAAGCTACGTTCTCAAACACATTCATATCGGTGAACAGTGCGCCAGACTGAAACAACATGCTCATACGCTTACGCACATCGTACAGACGGGAGCGAGACATTTTCGGGACATTCTCGCCGTCAAACAGAATTTCACCTTTTGTTGGCGCTATCTGGCCACCGATAAGCCGCAACAAGGTGGTTTTACCGATCCCCGATGGCCCCATTATGGCCGTAATCTTCCCAAGCGGTACGGTCAGCGAAATATCGTCGAAGATAAGCCGATCGCCGCGGGAAAAACTAACGCCTTTGACATCAACCAAATTGGCTTGCGTCTGGCTCATTCACACATCCTTCCCAGAGAACAACGTTTAAGCATGGCGCAAAGGCGCATCATAAACCCAGCATTTTCACAGAATCATACCTGCATCGGTTAACGAAAGCTGGCATTTGTTTTACTTTTCGATTCCATAAAGTCAGAATTAACACCCTGTATCTTTTTCTACTTACACAGAATTCTATGCGCGCCCGAGGATCTAGCCAACGGAGCGGCGATTATATCTGACTGAAGGATCCTGCATGCTTTTGGCTACGGCCCTGTTGATCATCGGTTTATTTTTGGTCGCCTATGGCGCGGACCGACTGGTCTATGCCAGCGCCGTGCTATGCCGCAGTCTGGGGATAGCCCCGTTAGTAATAGGAATGACGGTGGTCAGCTTAGGGACTTCATTACCAGAACTAATTCTGTCTGTTACCGGTGCATTACACGGTCAGCTTAACCTCGCCGTGGGCACGGCGCTCGGTTCCAATATAGTCAATATTTTATTAATTGTTGGCCTTACGGCGGTTTTACACCCTTTTACCGTACATTCCGATATTCTGCGCCGCGAATTACCGCTAATGTTGCTGGTCAGCGCCAGCGCCGGCTTCTTATTGTTCGACGGCGAGCTAAGCCGCCAGGACGGAATCATGATGCTGGCAATGGTCGTGGCTTATTTATGGTATATGGTCAGCATCGCGCGCCGCGCTGATGGGCGGAATGATGATACACTCACGCGCGAACAAGTCGCTGAATTGCCTTGTGATGGCAGTTTACCCGCCGCCTTTTTGTGGCTGGGACTGGCTATAATCATTATGCCAATTGCCACCCATATGGTGTTGGATAACGTTGCCGCAGTGAGCAATGCGCTGGGATTGAGCGACAGAATTATGGGGCTAAGCGCTATTGCCATCGGCACCAGTCTGCCGGAGCTGGCGACTGCAGTCGCCGGGGCGCGTAAAGGCGAAGATGATATCGCTATCGGTAATATCATTGGAGCCAATATTTTTAACCTGACTTTAGTGCCCGGAATCGCGGCGGTTTTAGCGCCCGGCTCCCTGGATAAACAGGTAATGAGTAACGATTATTGGGTGATGCTAGCGGTGAGCGTTATGTTCGCCCTGCTGTGCTGGCGACGCCCTCGCTGCATTGGCCGTCGGGTCGGCAGCAGCTTATTAAGTGGTTTCATTCTTTGGATGCTGGCGTTGTTTATCACGCCGACAATCTTTGTCTGAATTGGAAATAACTATGTCGCAGATAGATTTACCGTCGGGATTCAATTTCGAGCAGGCCGGCAAGGAAGTACTCGCCGTCGAACGCGAAGGGCTTTCGCAGCTCGATCAATACATCAATGGGGATTTTACCCGCGCCTGCGAGCAGCTGTTTTACTGCAACGGCAAAGTTGTCGTTATGGGCATGGGAAAATCGGGCCATATCGGTCGCAAAATGGCGGCAACGTTTGCCAGTACCGGTACCCCTTCATTCTTTGTACACCCAGGTGAAGCCAGCCACGGTGATTTAGGGATGGTCAGCCAGCAAGACGTGGTGATCGCCATCTCTAACTCCGGTGAGTCCAGCGAAATCCTGGCTTTGATCCCGGTTTTAAAACGACTGCAGGTCACGCTTATTTGCATGACAGCAAATCCGGATAGCTCTATGGGACGCGCCGCTGACATTCATCTGTGCATTAAAGTCCCTCAGGAGGCCTGCCCTCTCGGCCTGGCGCCAACTACCAGCACTACCGCAACTCTGGTCATGGGCGATGCCCTGGCGGTGGCTCTGCTGAAAGCCCGCGGATTTACCGCCGAAGATTTCGCCCTTTCGCATCCAGGCGGTGCTCTGGGCCGTAAGCTGTTGCTGCGCGTATGCGATATCATGCACAGTGGTGATGAAATTCCTCATGTCAGTAAAAGCGCCACTCTGCGCGATGCACTGCTGGAAATCACCCGTAAAAACCTGGGCATGACCGTAATCTGCGACGATCTTATGAAGATCGAAGGTATTTTTACCGATGGTGACCTGCGCCGGATCTTTGATGCCGGGACCAATCTTAACGATCTGATGATTGCCGATGTGATGACCCGCGGTGGCGTCCGCGTCCGCCCGGAAATTCTGGCTGTGGAAGCATTGAACCTGATGCAATCACGCCATATCACCTCAGTACTGGTCGCAGATGGGGATCAGCTGTTAGGGGTACTGCATATGCATGACCTGTTACGCGCTGGCGTAGTGTAAAGAGGAACGCATTGCATGAACCATTCACAGCAGACGGTTGAAACTTGCTACGGCCCGGTTAGCACGGCCGTGATGTCTGCCGCCCGTCAGGTAAAACTGCTGATTCTTGACGTCGACGGCGTTATGTCAGATGGCCTGATTTATATGGGTAATCAGGGCGAAGAGCTAAAAGCATTTAATGTCCGTGATGGTTATGGCATCCGTTGCCTGCTTAACGCGGGCATTGAGGTCGCCATTATCACTGGTCGCCAGGCTAAACTACTGGAAGACCGCTGCGCGACTCTTGGCATAACGCATCTGTATCAGGGTCAGTCTGACAAGCTTCTGGCCTTCCGGGACCTGTTAGATAAACTGTCACTATCCCCTGAAGATGCAGCCTACGTAGGCGATGATTTGATTGACTGGCCGGTGATGGCCAAAGTTAATCTGGGCGTTGCCGTTGCCGATGCCCATCCGCTATTAATCCCGCGCGCGGATTACGTTACTCGTATCGCAGGCGGACGCGGCGCAGTGCGCGAAGTTTGCGATCTGATTTTATTAGCGCAGGATCGGCTGGATGAGGCCAAAGGGCAATCAATATGAGTAAAACCAGACGTTGGGTTATCTTTGTGCTTTTGCTAGCGGTGCTGGTGTTAATCGGCATCAATCTGGCCGATCGCGACGAAAAAGTCGAACCAACTATCGATGATAAAACGCCAACGTATCAAAGTGAGCACTCCAATACCGTGGTTTACAGCCCGGAGGGCGATCTAAATTACCGGCTCATTGCTGAACACGCCGAGTACTTTTCAGCGGATGGCGTTTCATGGTTCACCAAACCAGTAATGACCTCTTATGATAAGAATAAGGTTGCGGCCTGGGCTATCCGTTCAGATCGCGCCAAACTGACTAAAGATCAGATGCTTTACCTCTATGGTCATGTTGAAGTTAACGCACTGACGCCTGATTCTCAGCTGCGAAAAATGACCACTGACAATGCAGTAGTTAACCTGGTGACTCAGGATGTTTCCTCTGAAGATCTGGTCACTATTTATGGCTCCACATTTAATTCCAGCGGCCTGAAAATGCGCGGTAATCTCCGTGATAAAACGGCCAGGCTGATTGATAAGGTTAAATCGTCTTATGAAATTCAAAACAAACAAACACAGCCTTAACCTTCTGCTGGCCAGCGCCTTACTGGCGGCCAGCCTTCCAGCTCTGGCGCTGACCGGTGATACCGATAAGCCTATCAATATTCAGTCTGACCAACAGTCGCTGGATATGCAGGGCAACGTCGCGACCTTTACCGGGAACGTGATAGTCACCCAGGGGACTATCAAAATTAACGCCGATAAGGTGGTGGTGACCCGTCCAAATGGCGAACAGGGTAAGGAAACCGTCGATGGCTATGGCAATCCTGCAACCTTCTATCAGATGCAGGATAGCGGCAAGCCGGTGAAGGGCCATGCCTCCAAAATGCATTATGAACTGCAAAATGACTACGTCATTCTGACCGGTAATGCTTACCTTGAGCAGCTCGATAGCAACATCAAGGGCGATAAAATTACCTATCTGGTCAAAGAGCAAAAAATGCAGGCTTTCAGCGAGAAAGGTAAGCGGGTAACTACCGTGCTGGTACCTTCGCAGCTGCAAGATAAAAGCAACAAACAGAAGAGTAAATAACCACTTATGGCAACATTAATTGCTAAAAACCTTGCGAAGGCCTACAAAGGCCGTCGCGTGGTTGAGGATGTCAGCCTGACGGTGAAATCAGGCGAAATTGTCGGTCTGCTTGGCCCTAACGGGGCGGGTAAAACCACGACTTTCTATATGGTCGTTGGGATTGTTCCTCGCGATGCCGGGAACATCATCATTGATGACGAAGATATCAGCCTGCTTCCTCTGCATGCCAGGGCGCGCCGTGGTATTGGCTATTTACCCCAGGAAGCTTCAATTTTTCGCCGCTTAAGCGTTTACGACAACCTGATGGCTGTTTTGCAGATTCGTGACGATCTCACCAATGAACAGCGCGAAGATCGTGCTAACGAGCTTCTGGATGAGTTCCATATTGAACACCTGCGCGACAGCATCGGTCAGTCGTTATCTGGTGGTGAACGACGCCGCGTAGAGATTGCCCGAGCGCTGGCGGCAAACCCGAAATTCATCCTGCTGGATGAACCATTTGCGGGCGTTGACCCCATTTCGGTTATTGATATTAAGCGTATCATCGAACATCTGCGTGACAGCGGCCTCGGCGTCCTGATTACCGACCATAACGTACGCGAGACGTTGGCGGTATGTGAGCGCGCTTACATCGTTAACCAGGGCAAGATGATCGCCAACGGAACGCCTGACGACATCCTCAAGGATGAGCAAGTTAAGCGCGTCTACCTTGGGGAAGAGTTCAGACTCTGATAGGGTAAGCGTTATGGATGGGCCCGGGGCGGCCAAAATGCCCCGGTTCTGCAACGCCAGATGCCAGCCCGCAGGCTGAAGCCCTCACCTTAACCAGTTAATTACCTGAGGAAGTTTGTTCTGAACATGAAGCAAGGTTTGCAACTACGGCTGAGCCAACAGCTCGCAATGACGCCTCAGTTGCAGCAGGCAATTCGTCTGTTGCAACTCTCTACGCCGGAGCTTCAGCAAGAGCTGCAGCAGGCGCTGGAAAGCAACCCGCTGCTTGAACAAACCGATTTTCACGAAGAAATTGCCACTCCAGAATCCCGTGATAACGAAGAGCTGGATACTCGCGAAGCCCTCGATAAAAACGAGATGCCCGATGAGTCGCCGCTAGACGCCAACTGGGATACGCTATACACCGCCGGTACCCCCTCCGGCACCAGCGCTGATTATTTTGATGACGATCTGCCGGTGTATCAGGGTGAAACCACCCAAAGCCTGCAAGATTACCTGATGTGGCAGGTCGAGCTGACGCCGTTTTCCGATACCGACCGTGCCATTGCGACGGCAATTGTGGATGCGGTTGATGATACCGGTTACCTGTCTGCCAGCGCTGAAGATATCCAGGAAAGCCAGGGTAACCCGGATATTGGTCTTGATGAAATCGAAGCGGTGCTCAAACGCGTTCAGCGTTTTGATCCGGTAGGCGTTGCCGCCCGGGATTTACGGGAGTGTTTGTTAATTCAGTTATCCCAGTACGACTCTTCGACCCCTCGTCTTGAAGAGGCGCGCCTGATTCTTGGCTCCCATCTTGAGCTGCTGGCTAATCACGACTTCCGCAGCCTGATGAGAGTTACCAAACTCAAAGAGGAGCCGCTAAAAGAGGCGGTTAATCTTATTCAGTCACTCGACCCCCGGCCCGGTCAATCGATTCAAACCAGCGAGCCGGAATACGTCATTCCCGATGTGCTGGTACGCAAACATAAAGGGGTCTGGAGCGTAGAGCTTAATTCCGATAGCGTTCCACGCCTCAAAATAAACCAGCAATACGCTTCGCTTAGCGGTCAGTCGCGCAACGATACTGACTCACAGTTTATTCGTAGTAATCTGCAAGAAGCCCGCTGGCTGATTAAAAGCCTGGAGAGTCGTAACGATACCCTTCTTCGGGTTAGCCGCTGCATTGTTGAACAACAACAGTCCTTCTTTGAGCGCGGCGAAGAATATATGAAACCGATGGTTCTGGCGGATATCGCCCAGGCCGTCGAAATGCATGAATCCACGATATCGCGCGTTACCACGCAGAAGTATCTACACAGTCCGCGCGGTATCTTTGAACTGAAGTATTTCTTCTCTAGTCACGTTAGCACCGAGGGCGGCGGCGAGGCCTCGTCCACGGCTATTCGGGCACTAGTTAAGAAACTTATTGCAGCCGAAAATCCAGCCCGGCCGCTCAGCGATAGTAAACTGACCTCCCTGCTTTCAGAACAGGGTATTATGGTCGCCAGACGTACCGTAGCTAAGTATCGAGAGTCTCTGTCGATTCCTCCGTCCAACCAGCGTAAACAACTGGTGTGACCCAACTCAGAAGGAAATCATTATGCAGCTCAACATTACTGGACATAACGTCGAAATTACCGATGCCATGCGTGAGTTTATCACCGGCAAATTTTCTAAACTCGAACAGTATTTCGAACGAATAAACCAGGTTTATATTGTGTTGAAAGTGGAGAAGGTCACGCATGTGGCGGACGCTACGCTGCATGTGAATGGAGGCGAGATTCACGCCAGTGCCGAAGGTCAGGATATGTACGCAGCAACTGACGGACTTATTGATAAGCTGGTTCGCCAGCTAACAAAACATAAAGATAAATTAAAACAACACTAATAATCCCAGCGTATCTGCGGCGGTGCTCTCAAAGCGCCGCCGCAGTGGCTTAGGTAAATTGATGATGACTAACGATTCCGTTTTGCAATTGAGCACCGTCCTTAACCAGGAATGTACCCGCAGTGGCGTTCACTGCCAGAGCAAAAAGCGTGCGCTGGAAATAATCAGCGAGTTGGCAGCCCAGCAGCTTGGCCTGCCTCCTACCGTGGTGTTTGAGGCAATCCTCACCCGCGAGCGTATGGGTAGTACTGGTATTGGTAATGGGATAGCTATCCCTCATGGTAAGCTGGAAGAAGATACGCTGCGCGCCGTGGGCGTATTTATCCAGCTGGAGACGCCAATTGCCTTTGATGCTATCGACAACCAGCCGGTAGACCTGCTGTTTGCCCTGTTAGTGCCAGCAGATCAAACTAAAACGCATCTGCATACCCTGTCCCTGGTGGCGAAAAGACTGGCGGATAAAACTATCTGTCGGCAGTTGCGGACCGCGCAAAGCGATGAAGAGTTATATCAGATAATAACCGGAACAGAACCGGTAGAAGTAGAAACGGAAGAAGGCGAGTAAGCCCAATAACAAACCGGGTCACCCTATGGTTGCCAGGTAAAGCAAGTAAAGTGGGGAGAGTCTGCACATGGTGCTGATGATTGTCAGCGGTCGCTCCGGCTCAGGAAAGTCGGTAGCCTTGCGAGCGCTGGAAGATATGGGGTTTTACTGCGTAGATAACCTGCCGGTGGTGTTACTCCCGGAGCTGGCGCAAACCCTGGCCGAGCGCGGAACGTCAGCGGCGGTAAGCATTGATGTCCGCAATATGCCGGAGTCACCGGAAATCTTTGAGAAAGCGATGAGCAATCTGCCCAGCGCTTTCTCAACACAGCTGTTATTTCTCGATGCCGACCGCAATACGTTGATCCGCCGCTATAGTGATACACGTCGTCTGCACCCGCTGTCGAGCAAGAATCTGTCGCTGGAAAGCGCTATCGATGAAGAAAGCGATTTGCTTGAACCTTTGCGTTCTCGTGCCGATCTTATTATCGATACCTCAGAAATGTCAGTGCACGAGCTAGCCGAGATGCTGCGCACTCGCCTGCTTGGCAAACGTGAGCGTGAGCTGACTATGGTCTTTGAATCATTTGGCTTTAAGCACGGTATACCGATTGATGCCGATTACGTATTTGACGTACGCTTTCTGCCAAACCCGCACTGGGATCCTAAGCTGCGCCCAATGACAGGCCTGGACAAACCGGTTGCCGCGTTCCTCGATCGCCATACGGAAGTACATAACTTTATCTATCAAACCCGCAGCTACCTCGAACTGTGGCTGCCGATGCTGGAAACGAATAACCGTAGCTATCTGACGGTCGCCATTGGTTGTACCGGAGGTAAACACCGCTCGGTATATATAGCCGAACAGCTGGCTGACTATTTCCGCTCGCGAGGTAAAAACGTACAATCACGCCATCGCACGCTGGAAAAACGCAAATCATGACCGTTAAGCAAACTGTAGAAATTAAAAATCGCCTCGGGATGCATGCTCGCCCGGCAATGAAGCTGTTCGAGCTAATGCAGACTTACGATGCCGAAGTTATTCTACGTAACGAAGCGGGCACAGAAGCGGAAGCCAGTAGCGTTATCGCCCTGCTGATGCTGGACTCAGCACAGGGGGGACATATCGAAGTTGAGGCCAACGGCCCCCAGGAGCAGGAAGCTCTGGCTGCCGTTATTGCCCTTTTCAATGCGGGCTTTGACGAAGATTAAGATTTACGCGCCGAACACCGGCCTGTGGGGTTAAGGGCTGACCCCGCTTCTCTCTACCGTTTATCGAATTACAGGAATCCCGAACCAATGCTGCAACTCTCCGCATTAACTCCGCTTGGCACCGGACGCCATCGCCAGTGCTTCCTGCACCCAACCCATCCTGAGCGCTGCATAAAGATTGTTTACAATCTGGAAAGCGGCGGTGATAAAGAGCTAAACCGTGAGCTAAATTACTACGCTCATCTGGAAGGCCGTCTTGAAGACTGGTCAGGCATTCCGCGCTACTACGGCACGGTAAACACCGATCTGGGTACCGGCTACGTGTACGACATCATTAAAGATGTCGATGGAACAGCTTCCGTATCCTTAACTGAATTTGCTAAAGAATGTCAGCAGGCAGGCAACCTCGCTACGCTTGATAAAGTGTTGGCTCGTTTGCAGGTCTATCTGAGAGATAACCGCATCGTTACCATGACAATTAAGCCACAGAATATTCTGTGCCAGCGCCGCGGTGGCGACGATATCATGCCGGTAGTGGTTGATAATATTGGGGAGTCTACATTCATTCCTCTGGCCACCTGGTCGGCATGGATGTGTGCCCGCAAACAACAGCGCCTGTGGCAACGCTTCATCGGAAATAAAATCTTTGCAGGCACAGAAGCGCAGAGAAAAGCAGGTCTGGCTTAATGCAGACGGTGGCGAGCAAGATAGCCCTCGCCGCCAAGCTGATGCATCTGACGCAATATCCACTGCTGGCGGGCCCGGACATAAGATGTCGGAGCATTAGCCCGAAAACGAATCGGGTTCGGTAATACGGCCGCCAGCATTGCAGCCTCTGACTGAGTCAGCCTCTTCGCCGGTTTGTGAAAGTAGTGACGAGCCGCGGCTTCTACCCCAAATATCCCGTCGCCAAACTCGGCAATATTCAGATATACCGTAAGAATACGCCGCTTAGTCCAGATACCTTCCATCGCAAGGGTAATACCAGCCTCCAGCCCCTTGCGTACCCAGCTACGTCCATCCCATAAAAACAGATTTTTTGCCGTCTGCTGCGAGAGCGTTGAGGCGCCGCGCATTCTGATTTTATTGTTGCCGTCATAATCAAGCGCTTTACCGATAGAGTCGAGATCAAACCCCCAATGCTCGGGAAACTTCTGATCTTCCCCGGCAATTGCGGCCAGTGGCATCCAGGGAGAAATCTCATCCATGCTCACCCAGTCGGAATGAGCTATATAGCTAAAATCTCCCGCAAACCAGGCTGATAGCTGCCTTTCAGCCATTACCGCCGAAAACGGTACTGGCATAAAGCTGAACAAAACTAATGCTCCAGCCCACAGCCCTATAACGCTTAATACAAGGCGTATCAGCCATCTGCGGATACTGCCTCCACGCTTCCTGCGTAGCTTCATGCCATCTCCAGCACCCGTGATACCAGTTTGCCGATACCCATCGCGGCTTCATCTATACGCTGCGCCAGCATATAAGCAGGCGTAGTTACCACTTTTTGCTCCTGATCGATAACCACATCCTCTACCGGACAAGGCACATGCTCACCGCCCATCTCCTCGATGGCCTCGGCAGTATCCACATCAGTCCCAATCGTAAGGCGCAGGGACTCAGGAATAATCACCGGTAATAATGCTGGGGCAATACAGATAAAGCCCAAAGGTTTACCTGCGCTATGACAGTCCCGGGCCAGCCGTAATAACTCAGGATCAACGACGCAGGCACTGCCGGCGCTGGCAAAATCACTTAAGTTTTTCGCCGCGCCAAAGCCCCCCGGTACAACCAGCGCATCCAGTTCTTCAGCACGAGCTTCGCTCAAAGGACGTATCTGACCACGGGCGATACGGGCGGCTTCAACCAGCACGT
This sequence comes from Salmonella enterica subsp. enterica serovar Choleraesuis, assembly GCA_022846635.1. Lineage (GTDB taxonomy): Bacteria > Pseudomonadota > Gammaproteobacteria > Enterobacterales > Enterobacteriaceae. The sequence goes on along the minus strand of AP025685.1, from coordinate 511,155 downwards.
TACGCTGTTCATTCATCGATTGTCCCGTAAGGTGATTGATTACATCTGCTTGAGGTTTATCAGGCGCAAAACAGACAGCCTCTGCGCCCTGGCGAGCGATTTCCAAAAGAGTAATTACTGCTTCATGGATTTCAGAACCATCAAAAACCCCACAACCACAAAGGATTACGCCTATTTTTTTCATCGTTGCCCCCTCTTACCGACTGGTCATTTATCAATCACTTGTGATATACGTAAAAACGCTATGGTTCACATATTTTACTGATTGACGTAACAAATATTTGAAACTTTGATATCGTAACTGCCGAACAAAACCCATCATCAGACCCGCTGTGTTTTACTTCTATTACGCCACGGCGGCATCGTTTTCCCTGGTGTTGGCGCAGTCTTCGCGCACCCCGGCTAGTCCGGGGTCATTTTTTTGTGGCTCTGGCTACCCACGCTCGCAGTTCGTTTACGTCATGCTGCCACTCGGTTCGGATTTCTTCTATCCACTCCCCGACGTTATCCCACCAGGCAGGAAGATCCGGTGATTGCACCTGCTGCGCTAGTGATTGCAGATGACGCAGCCCGACAGACCCGGCAGCACCTTTAATTTTATGACCTTCTTCCACGATGCCTTTTTGGTCGCGCGCAGTGAGATTAGACTCCAGTACGCTGAGATATCCCGGCATCATTTTTTCAAACATATCTGCGCCGTCGGTAATTAACTTCGGCCCCACCAGCTCTACGTACTGCTCAAGCATTGGCAGGTCGAGCAGGTTTTGAGATTTAGCCTCATCGACCGGATCTTGTTGCGCAGGAGCCTCCGGCAGCGCGCAGCTGTCCCAGAATTTCTTAATAACCGCTGTCAATGCCGGCACCGCCAGCGGCTTGCTAAGCACATCGTCCATACCGGCATCAAGGTATTCACGCTTGTCTTTCAATACGTTGGCCGTCAAAGCAATCAATGGTGGCAATTCATCTCGCTGGTAGCGTTTTTTCAGCTCGCGTGAGATATCCAGGCCAGTCATATCTGGCAGCTGAATATCCAGCAACACCAGGTCATATTCATCAGGCTGAAACATCTCAAGTGCCTGCTTACCTGTCATAGCAACGTCGACACTGCTGCCCATTTTTTCCAGCACCGAACGGGCTACCACGACGTTCAGCTCAATATCCTCCACCAGCAGAACATTTAACGCCGGCAGCGGCATTTCATCTTCGTCCAGCAAGTCTTCGAGCTCTTCGGCGACTCTCGGGGCATATACCGTTAGAACGAATACAGAACCTTTACCCGCCTCGCTGCTTACCGTGATATCCCCACCCATACTGCGCGCCAGGCGTCGGGAAACGGCCAGACCAATACCCGTACCGGTTGCAGGCTTGCCACCGTGTCCATCCGTCACCTGGTAATACATGGCAAAAATTTTATCCTGTTCATCCTGCGGAATACCGATGCCAGAATCTTCAACTTCAAAGCGCAGGATGTTGCCCTCCGCATAGCTCACCCGTACCTTCACCGCGCCGCGGCTGGTAAATTTCACGGCATTGCTAATGAGATTCCATAGAACCTGACGCAGGCGGGTACCGTCAGTGATAACTTTATGCGGCAGAGGCAGCTCGGGCTCCAGAGAGAAACGCAGCCCTTTTTGTTGGGCCTGCAGACCAGAAAGGTTCTCCAGATCGGCCAGGAAGCTGGTGAAATCAATTGGCTGATTATCCAGCTGCACCTTACGGCGCTCAATTTTATCCATATCTATGATATCGTTGAATATATTACCCAGCGTCACTGCAGAAACATGGATAGTTTTGAGGTATTTTTCCTGCTCATTGGTCAGCTCGGTATCCAGCAAAATACGGCTTAAGCCAACAATGCCGTTGAGCGGAGTACGCAGTTCATGACTTATTGTGGAGATAAACGTTGTCTTCTCACTACTGGCTCGCTCTAAGGCATCCTGATAGCGCTTACGTTCAGTAATATCACGGCCAAATCCCATCAATCCGTGACGTTTCCCCACCCGGTCATAATAAGGAACCTTGCGGATTTCAAAGCAGGCTTTACGTCCATCCGGGTAGTCCTGCCACTGTTCGTAGGTCAGAGAAACGTTATGACGGAATACCTTCTCATCAGTTTCATTCACTTTTGAGGCTGTTTCCGGGCCGTAAACTTCGTCTGGTGTCAGGCCAATAAGCTGCTTTTCACTTTTACCGGTGAGTAATTCCATTGCCCGGTTACAGCCAGAAAACTCTTTATTCTCATTGCGATAAAATACGAGATCGGGGGAGGCATCAAGAAAAGAACGTAAAAAAGACGACTGTTGTTCCAGACGAATTTGCGTTTCTTCACGCTCTTTCATTTCTACTTGAAGCTGCTCCAGCATTAAGTGGCGCTCAGCCTCTGCTTTTTCACGTTCGGCTATCTGCTGATTGAGCTGATCGATGTTGTCCTTTAGCTGGACATTAAGTTTGAGGTCACGCTCGCGCATCTCCTCCAGCTTATTCACCAACCGCGAAAGCCGCTGCCGCGACTCTTCCAACTGTTCCACGACAACTGACAGAAAATAGACCGCCCAGGGGGTTATCAATAAACCAAAGAAGATGGAGCGTATAACATCGATACTTTCGACCTTACCGCTTAAAAGCATCGTCACCGCCATCTGAACAACCATAGCCAGTACGACCAGCGCTAAGGCCAGCAGCAGTGAGAAGCGCACCAGCCCCAGTTTCATCATCAGATCAACGTAGTATTGCGCCAGTTTTCGCAGTTGATTCATACACATTTTCCTTCGGGGAATTTGTATTCATCATACCGGAAAAATGGCGTAACACTCAGTATTCAGAAATGAGCAAGATCACGCGCCGAAAGCGAAATTCAGGTATTAGAAAAGCCCACGATAAAGAAATTGCGGGCTTTGCTGTCGGAAGGGTAGAGCTAAAGCGCGTCAGGCAACCATGGACGCCCAAGCGCCGAGCCCTGCGGCCCGTTGGCGCGTAGCAGTTTGTCTATCTCGACCATACCAGTCCAGCGGTTCTCGCACCATAGTGGAGCCAACAGCGTTGGGCGGCGGGCGCTGGCAGAAATCCTGTGAAAAATAATCTCCGGCGGCGTATAGCGAATCATCTCAGCTGCAATATTGGCATACTGTACTGCGTCCAGCGTTTCCAGCCGCCCTGCCTGCCAGGCTTTCGCCATAATACTCCCAGCGACTACGTGCAAAGGATGGAGCTTAATGCCATCCACTCCAGTTTCCACCACCCGTTCAATAGTTTCCAGACAATGGCTGGCTCCCTCGCCGGGCAATCCCACAATCAAGTGGCTGCAAACTTTAAGGCCACGCTCGCGCGCAAGCTGAGTGGTACGTTGATAGCAGGCAAAATCATGGCCACGATTAATACGGTGCAACGTTTTGTCCCAGGCACTTTGCAGCCCCAGCTCCAGCCAGACCTCATAACCCTGTTCACGATATTCACTTAGCAAATCCAGCACGCTATCCGGTACGCAGTCCGGGCGAGTACCGACACAGAGACCGACAACATCGGCCTGTGCTACCGCCTGTTGGTACATCGAGCGCAATACCTGCACCTCGGCAAAAGTACTGGTATAGGCCTGGAAATAGGCCAGATACCGCTGCGCACGATTAACCAGTTTTGCCTGGGTCTCAAGCTGCTCGGCGATGGATCTATATTGTTGCTGTTCGTCAGCGAAAGAGGCGACATTACAGAATGTACAGCCACCACGGCCCAGAGTACCGTCACGGTTAGGGCAGCTGAACCCGCCGTGAAGCGACAACTTATGTACTTTTTGTCCGTAGCGACGGGAAAGATCCCCGCCAAACATATTGACTAATTTCTGTAACTGCATAATCTGGAGGGCCGGCCCAAAAAAAGAGGGCTAGCCTGCCACTTTCTTCCTTTTTCGGCGATGATTTCGATCAAGCGCCCGGGTTAGTTATTTTCAATTGCATATCCATGCATAATTAATGATTTTTCATTCCCACCATTGGCAATTATATTTGCTTATGTCATAGCCGCTTTTACACACAAATTATGGCGAAATAAAAAACAGAGCCATCGGGCGCCAGCTCGTCATTTTTCAGTTAAAAACACTATGTTAATACCGATATATAGCAGCATTTAGTGCCCGCCATAGGTTCCATCAGTGAGACAGATCACACTCCACGGGCCGATGACGTTTTCCCAGCACCCCCGACAACGATTAAATGTTTATAAATTTCAAACAGATAATAAAAAACCAAGAAGGCAATTGTCAATAAGTTAGTCATTTGACCTGCGTCATATTTCCCGATAAGTTGAAAGTCCGCTGGAAGCTTTAGGATGAGGAACTCCTCATCATATTTATGCAGTCACTGAGATTCCTTTTTTAGCAAACCATTGGTTTGCATCACCGTGGTCAGACACAAATAGGGTCGGCGATGGGCTTGGCACGATGCCACCTGCCCGCGTTATGCCCTGCCCTGACCACGAGATAAGGGGGGATCCGCAGAGCCTGGGGAGGTTCACTGAAAATGTTGTACGATAAATCCCTTGAAAAGGATAACTGTGGCTTTGGCCTGATCGCCCACATAGAAGGCGAACCAAGCCATAAAGTTGTGCGCACCGCAATCCATGCGCTGGCGCGTATGCAGCACCGTGGGGCAATTTTAGCCGATGGTAAAACCGGTGACGGCTGTGGCCTGTTACTGCAAAAACCCGATCGTTTCTTCCAGGTCGTCGCCCAGGAAAATGGCTGGCGTCTGGCTAAAAACTATGCGGTCGGTATGATTTTTCTAAACCAGGATCCTGAGTTGGCTCAGGCATCGCGTGCTATTGTCGAGCAGGAGCTACAGCAGGAAACGCTGTCGATTGTCGGCTGGCGCGAAGTTCCGGTTAATGAGCAAGTTCTGGGGGAGATTGCCCTCTCCTCACTGCCCCGTATCGAACAAATCTTTGTTAATGCCCCGGCCGGCTGGCGCCCGCGTGATATGGAGCGCCGTCTGTTTATTGCTCGCCGCCGCATTGAGAAGCGCATCCAGGATCGCGAATTTTACGTTTGCAGCCTGTCAAACCTGGTCAATATCTATAAAGGGCTTTGCATGCCCGCTGACCTGCCGCGCTTTTATCTCGATTTGGCCGACCTGCGCCTTGAGTCGGCTATCTGCCTGTTCCACCAGCGCTTTTCAACCAATACGGTACCACGCTGGCCGCTGGCTCAGCCATTCCGCTATCTGGCACACAATGGCGAGATCAACACCATCACCGGTAACCGCCAATGGGCCCGGGCGCGTACTTATAAATTTAAAACGCCTCTGATTCCCGACCTGCAAGACGGCGCCCCATTCGTTAACGAGACAGGGTCAGATTCCAGCTCGTTGGATAATATGCTGGAGCTGCTGCTGAGCGGCGGGATGGATATTGTCCGTGCTATGCGCTTGCTGGTGCCGCCGGCCTGGCAGAACAACCCAAATATGGATCCAGAGCTGCGCGCCTTCTTCGACTTTAACTCTATGCATATGGAGCCCTGGGATGGCCCGGCAGGTATCGTAATGTCAGACGGGCGCTTTGCCGCCTGTAACCTTGACCGTAACGGGCTGCGCCCCGCGCGCTATGTGATAACCAAAGATAAGCTCATTACCTGCGCATCTGAAGTCGGTATCTGGGATTATCAGCCGGATGAAGTGGTAGAAAAAGGCCGCGTCGGCCCCGGTGAGCTGATGGTTATCGATACCCGCAATGGCAAAATCCTGCATTCAGCGGAAACGGATAACGATCTTAAAAGCCGCCATCCATACAAAACCTGGATGGAGAAAAACGTTTTGCGCCTGGTGCCATTCGAAGACTTATCCGATGATAAAGTCGGCACCCGCGAAATGGATGATAACCAGCTGGCCTGCTACCAAAAGCAATTTAACTACAGCAGCGAAGAGCTAGATCAGGTGATTCGAGTACTGGGTGAAAATGGCCAGGAGGCCGTTGGCTCAATGGGTGATGATACGCCATTCGCCGTCCTATCCAGCCAGCCGCGTCTGATTTATGACTACTTCCGCCAGCAGTTCGCTCAGGTGACTAACCCACCTATCGATCCTCTGCGTGAAGCCCACGTCATGTCCCTGGCTACCAGCATTGGCCGGGAAATGAATGTCTTTTGCGAAGCAGAAGGTCAGGCGCACCGGGTGAGCTTTAAATCACCCATTCTGCTGTGGTCAGACTTTAACCAGCTAATCTCTTTAGATCGTGAACATTATCGAGCCGATACGCTTGATATCACCTTCAATCCAGAAGAAACCTCGCTGGGTGAATGTATTAAAAATCTGTGCGACCAGGCCGAGCGCATGGTTCGCGATGGCACGGTATTGCTGGTGCTGTCAGACCGCAATATCAGCAAACAGCGCCTGCCCGTTCCGGCACCGATGGCTGTGGGAGCAATTCAAACTCGCCTTATCGCCGAAAATCTGCGTTGTGATGCCAACATTATTGTTGAAACCGCCAGCGCCCGCGATCCGCACCACTTTGCCGTACTGCTGGGCTTTGGGGCGACCGCCATTTACCCATACCTGGCGTATGAAACTCTGGCGAAAATGGCTGACGCCGGGACCATCAATAAGTCATATCGCAGCCTGATGCTGAACTACCGCAACGGCATCAATAAGGGCCTGTACAAGATAATGTCCAAAATGGGCATATCTACCGTAGCATCTTATCGCTGCGCCAAGCTCTTTGAAGCCGTCGGCCTGCACGATGACGTCGTTGAGCAGTGCTTTGAAGGCGTGGTTAGCCGTATCGGCGGTGCCGACTTCAGCGATTTCCAACAGGACCTGCTGAATCTGTCGAAGCGTGCCTGGCTGAACCGCAAACCGCTGGAGCAAGGCGGTCTGCTGAAATACGTCCATGGTGGCGAGTACCACGCATACAATCCAGACGTCGTGAGTACGCTGCAAAAAGCAGTGCAAAGCGGTGAATATCAGGATTATCAGCGCTATGCCGAACTGGTAAATAACCGTCCGGCGGCAACGCTGCGCGATCTTCTGGCTATCACGCCAAAAGATACGGCAATTGATGTCAGCGCCGTGGAGCCCGCAGGAGAACTATTTAAACGTTTTGATACTGCGGCCATGTCTATCGGTGCACTCAGCCCTGAGGCCCATGAATCTCTGGCAGAAGCGATGAACGGTCTGGGCGGCTACTCCAACTCTGGAGAGGGCGGCGAAGATCCAGCGCGTTATGGCACCCAAAAAGTATCCCGAATTAAGCAGGTAGCCTCCGGACGTTTTGGCGTAACTCCGGCCTATCTGACCAGCGCGGACGTTATTCAGATTAAAGTCGCTCAGGGCGCTAAACCGGGCGAAGGCGGCCAGCTTCCTGGCGATAAAGTTACGCCTTACATTGCGAAGCTGCGTTATTCCGTTCCCGGTGTAACACTTATCTCGCCTCCGCCTCATCACGACATCTACTCGATTGAAGATCTGGCTCAGCTGATTTTTGACCTTAAACAGGTTAACCCGAAAGCGATGATCTCGGTAAAACTGGTTTCCGAACCTGGCGTGGGTACCATCGCCACCGGGGTGGCTAAAGCCTATGCTGACCTGATTACTATTGCCGGGTATGACGGCGGTACCGGTGCCAGTCCGCTTAGCTCAGTGAAATATGCTGGCTGTCCTTGGGAGCTGGGGCTGGTTGAAACTCAGCAGGCCCTGGTTGCCAATGGCCTGCGTCACAAAATTCGGCTACAGGTCGACGGCGGGCTTAAGACTGGGGTAGATATCATCAAGGCCGCCATCCTCGGAGCTGAGAGCTTTGGTTTTGGCACTGGCCCTATGGTCGCACTGGGCTGTAAATATTTGCGTATCTGCCACCTGAATAACTGCGCCACTGGCGTGGCCACCCAGGATGAAAAGCTGCGTAAAAACCACTATCACGGCCTGCCATTCAAAGTCACAAACTACTTTGAATTTATCGCCCGTGAAACTCGCGAGCTGATGGCTCTGCTGGGCGTTACCCGTCTGGTTGATCTGATTGGCCGAACCGACCTTCTTACTCCGCTTGAAGGTTTCAGCGCTAAACAGCAAAAACTGGATCTTGGCCGCCTGCTGGAAACCGCAGAGCCAATGCCAGGCAAAGCGCTATTTTGCACTGAGCATAACCCTCCGTTCGATAACGGCGCACTCAATGCCCAGTTACTGGAGCAGGCACGCAGCTTTGTCGATGAGCGAGTGAGCAAAACATTCTGGTTCGATATCCGCAATACCGATCGTTCGGTTGGGGCGTCGTTGTCCGGATACATTGCATCAATACATGGCGATCAGGGGCTGGCTGGCGATCCTATCCAGGCTCATTTCACCGGTACCGCGGGCCAGAGCTTTGGCGTCTGGAATGCGGGTGGCGTTGAGCTGTTCTTAACCGGGGATGCCAACGACTATGTCGGCAAAGGTATGGCAGGCGGGCTAATTGCCGTTCGCCCTCCTGTGGGGTCAGCCTTCCGCAGCCACGAAGCCAGCATCATTGGTAATACCTGCCTGTATGGCGCTACTGGCGGACGATTGTTTGCCGCAGGACGTGCCGGTGAGCGTTTCGCGGTACGTAACTCCGGAGCAGTTACCGTGGTAGAAGGCATTGGCGACAACGGTTGTGAGTATATGACCGGCGGTATTGTCTGCGTGCTCGGCAATACAGGAGTGAACTTCGGTGCGGGTATGACCGGTGGTTTCGCCTACATTCTGGATGAAGACGGTGAATTCCGTAAACGCGTGAACCCAGAACTGGTTGAAGTACTGGAAGTCGATAGCCTGGCTATCCACGAAGAGCACCTTCGGGGACTTATCACCGAACACGTTCAGCGTACCGGCTCGCAACGGGGCGAAGAGATCCTGGCGAACTGGCAACAGTGGTCCGGTAAATTCGCGCTGGTTAAGCCAAAGTCCAGCGATGTGAAGGCCCTGCTGGGTCACCGTAGTCGTTCCGCAGCCGAGCTGCGGGTACAGGCGCAGTAAAAGTTACGCTGGATGGCAGGCCAAAAGTCTCAACCGTCCAGCGGCTTAAGGGGAAGCAATGAGCCAAAACGTATACCAGTTTATCGATCTGCAGCGCGTCGATCCGCCGAAAAAACCGCTGCGCATCCGTAAAATTGAGTTTGTAGAGATCTACGAGCCATTCTCAGAAAGTCAGGCTAAAGCCCAGGCCGATCGCTGCCTGTCGTGCGGGAATCCCTATTGCGAGTGGAAATGCCCGGTACATAATTACATCCCTAACTGGCTGAAGCTTGCCAATGAAGGAAGGATCGTCGAAGCGGCAGAGCTGTCGCATCAGACTAATAGCCTGCCAGAGGTATGTGGCCGGGTCTGCCCTCAGGATCGCCTGTGCGAAGGCTCTTGTACTCTGAACGATGAGTTTGGTGCGGTCACTATCGGTAACATTGAACGCTATATCACGGATAAAGCCCTGGAGATGGGCTGGCGGCCCGATCTTGGTGATGTTAAAGCCACCGGTAAGCGAGTAGCCGTGATTGGTGCGGGACCGGCAGGGCTGGCTTGCGCCGACGTGCTGGCACGCAACGGCGTACAGGCTGTGGTGTTCGACCGTCATCCGGAAATTGGTGGTCTGCTGACTTTCGGGATCCCGGCGTTCAAGCTGGAAAAAGAGGTGATGATCCGCCGCCGTGAAATCTTCACGGAGATGGGCATCGAATTTCAGCTGAACACTGAAGTAGGCCGTGATGTCGAATTTGATTCACTATTGGCAAATTACGATGCGGTATTCTTGGGTGTCGGGACTTATCAGTCAATGCGCGGCGGTCTGGATAATGAAGATGCACCGGGCGTATACGATGCGCTGCCATTCTTGATAGCGAACACTCGCAGACTAATGGGCTTTAGTGAAGACCCGGCCCAGCCATTTATCGACATGAAAGATAAGCGCGTAGTGGTGCTGGGCGGCGGCGATACCGCCATGGACTGCGTGCGCACCTCATCGCGCCAGGGGGCAACTCACGTCACGTGTGCTTATCGCCGTGATGAAGAAAACATGCCGGGTTCAAAACGCGAAGTAAAAAATGCGCGTGAAGAAGGCGTCGAGTTTCAGTTCAACGTACAGCCTCTGGCCGTTGAGCTAAATGCCAATGGTAAAGTCAGCGGCGTTAAAATGGTTCGCACACAGATGGGCGCTGCCGACAGCCTTGGCCGCCGTCGTGCCGAAATCATTCCCGGCTCAGAACACGTACTGCCGGCCGATGCCGTCGTTATGGCTTTCGGTTTTCGCCCTCATACTATGTCGTGGCTGGCGGCTCATGGCGTTGAGCTGGATAGCCAGGGAAGAATCCTGGCACCAGAAGCCAGCGATAGTGCATTCCAGACCAGTAACCCTAAGATTTTTGCAGGTGGCGATGCGGTACGCGGTTCAGATCTCGTGGTTACCGCAATTGCGGAAGGCCGCAAGGCTGCACAAGGAATCATGGATTATCTGGAGGTTTAAAACGGAGGTATAGCTAATAACGCTAATTCCCCCGTGCAACGAGCCAGCCCCGACTGAGCAATTAGTCGGGGCTATTTTTATGAATGGATATACAGTATTTTTCTGCTGCTATTTAATTATCAAGCGTCTCCACCAAATAATATATTTAGATGTTGTCGCTGAAAGATATAAATATCTCAATAATTAGAGTCTTGATAGCGGTGCAATATCTATCCAGAATAAAAAAATAGTACTTTGTTAATTAGAAATTGCCATTATTAATCAAAAAAATCGGCTAAGTTTGGAGTATTAGCAGTCCCATCACAGCGTAATTAATCACCAGCATCTAATCACACCTTCGCTACTTCAAACAAAATCAACAGAATATTCATCTGATAAAAAGCCAGCAACTAAACCGTTTCAGCAGCTATGACTAACAATGCCGCGTGATAAGCTCCAATACCCCTAAAGAATTAGGATTTAATCCTGGAGGCTGGAGCACGCCTTTAGTGAGGCGTATGCTGTTTTATATTAGCGAATTATCTATTTTTGCTTTCAGATAAGCATAAAATTTTCAGGAGTTCCTATGAATAAAATGGCCCGCACCGTCACATCCCCTAAAAAATTCATTATTGGCTCAGGCTTACTGGCCCAAATGCATGATTATGTCAAAGACTTTGGGGATAACGCATTTGTCATTTGCGATGAGTTTATTCTCGACCGCGTAATCAAAGAGGCTCTTCCTGGTTTTGCTCAGGCTGACTTGAAAAGCGCAGCGGAAAAATTTAACTACGAATGTACTGAAAAAGAAATTAAACGCCTGGGCTCACTTGCCGTTAGCCAGAAAGCCAATGTAATTGTCGCCGTCGGCGGCGGTAAAACGCTGGATTCCGCTAAGGCCGTAGCTTATTACCATAAACTGCCGGTAGTGCTGTATCCAACCATCGCATCAACCGATGCCCCTTGTACCGCTCTGGCCGTTATCTATACCGAGCAGGGTGAATTTGAACGCTATCTATTCCTGCCACAAAACCCGGATGTAGTCGTAGCAGATACTTCAATCATTGCCGCAGCTCCGGCTCGCTTCTTTGCCGCTGGTGTAGGCGATGCGCTGGCAACCTGGTTTGAAGCTCGTACCTGCTACCGTGCCGATGGTGTAAACCTGGTACTGAAAAAACCATCCCGGACTGGTCTTGGTATTGCTAAACTTTGCTACCAGCTGCTGCGTGAAAACATTGAACAAGCGATGGATGCCATCCGCAACAAAGTGGTTACTCCAGCGCTGGAACAGACCATCGAAGCGACTATCTATCTTAGCGGTGTTGGTGCTGAAGCCGGTGGTCTTGCCGCTGCACACGCCGTTAACAACGGTATGTCGGCAGTACCCGATCTGCACCGCGCCCAGCATGGTGAGAAAGTGGTGTTTGGCCTGCTGACTCAGTTGGTTCTGGAAAACGCACCGCGTGAAGAAATTGACGAAGTTATCCGGATTATCAAAACTGCGGGCCTGCCGCTCACTCTCGCCGATATGGGCCTTAAAACCTTTGTAGAGAGCGAATGGCGCCGTGTCGCCGAGATTGCCTGTGATAAAGGCGATACCATGGGCAATATGACCATGGAGCTGACCTGCGATGACGTATACAACGCTATGGTTGCTGCAAACGCTATGGCCGAACGTTACAAAGCGCAGGCTTAATCACTTAACACATTAATGCGAACCACCTCATGACGAGGTGGTTTATTGCAGGCAATAAAAAAGCCAGGTTGCACAAATGCAAACTGGCTTTTTAGCTATCAGATGGCGATTATTTCACAACCCGAAGCGTTGGACGCCCACCGCGCGGCGGTGGAGTATCGTCAGGATCGTCGTTAGGGTCATCGTCCGGGCGGTCGCCATCAATCAGCGACATCACCGGCTCTGAGCTTTCAACGTCATCCAGAGCAAAGTCTTCGTCCAGCGGCATTGCGTCGCCAAAGCCTTCTTCCGGCTCAAACATCGTCCCGGCACCGTTCTCACGTGCATAAATGGCCAGCACTGCCGCCATTGGCACATTAACCTGGCGCGGAACGCCGCCGAAGCGCGCATTAAAGTGCACTTCGTCATTGCCAAGCTCAAGGTTGCCTACCGCACGAGGGGCAATGTTCAACACAATCTGACCGTCGCGAGCATATTCCATCGGCACTTCAACGCCAGCAACGGTGATATCAACCACCAGATGCGGAGTCAGCTGATTGTCCAGCAACCAGTCATAAAACGCGCGCAACAGATACGGGCGGCGTGGCGTTAGCTGTGAGATATCCATTTGGATTAGCCCCGACCGTGCAACCGCATTTCCCGCTCTGGCTCAGTCAGAGACGCCAGAAAAGAGTCTCGCTCAAATACGCGGGTCATATAACCTTTCAGCTCTTTAGAGCCAGCGCCTGCCAGCTCAATGCCCATCTGCGGCAAACGCCACAGCAGTGGAGCCAGATAGCAATCCACCAGGCTGAACTCATCACTTAAGAAATAAGGTTTCTGAGTAAAGACCGGAGCAATAGCCAGCAGCTCTTCACGCAGCTGTTTACGGGCATTCTCAGCTTCCTGAGCGGAACCATTGACGATAACGCGCATCAGGGAGTACCAGTCTTTTTCAATACGATGCATGTACAGACGGCTCTCACCACGCGCAACCGGATAAACTGGCATCAGCGGTGGATGTGGGAAACGCTCATCAAGATATTCCATGATGATGCGGGACTCCCACAGAGTCAGCTCGCGATCGACAAGAGTAGGCACGCTCTGGCTTGGGTTGAGGTCAATCAGATCCTGCGGCAGGTTGTCTGCCTCTACGTGCTCAATTTCGAAGCTGACGCCCTTCTCGGCCAGCACAATACGCACCTGATGGCTATAGATATCAGTAGGACCAGAAAACAGCGTCATTACCGAACGTTTGTTGGCAGCGACAGCCATGACAACCTCCAGGTATAATTAGAAAATTACTGCAGCCGAACCCCGTATGGGCCGACATCTTGGGTATAGCCTTCCTTGCCTGCACTGCATCACTACGTCTGGACATAATGCGAGCAGTTATCAGCATTTGGGCAGAAAATTGGTTGGTAGTTTACCAGATTTTGGATGGATTGTGGGGAATGGTTCGCAGCTTTCCATTTTATAACTGAAAAATCAGACTGTTAGAAACAACAATTTTCTTCAGACATAAAAAAACCCGGCACAAAGGCCGGGTTGATACGTTGATAACTGTCTGCGTGAGCAGAAAGAAATTAACGTTTGGAGAACTGTGGACGACGACGTGCTTTGCGCAGACCAACTTTTTTACGTTCAACCTGACGAGCATCACGAGTGACGAAGCCAGCTTTACGCAGTTCAGAACGCAGAGACTCATCGTACTCCATCAGAGCGCGGGTGATACCGTGACGGATTGCACCTGCCTGACCGGAGATACCACCACCTTTAACGGTGATGTACAGATCCAGTTTTTCAACCATGTCGACCAGTTCCAGCGGCTGACGAACTACCATGCGGGCAGTTTCACGACCGAAGTACTGTTCCAGAGAACGCTGGTTGATAACGATTTTACCGTTGCCCGGTTTGATGAAAACGCGAGCTGCGGAACTTTTGCGGCGACCAGTGCCGTAGTATTGATTTTCAGCCATTGCCTATAATCCCGATTAGATGTCAAGAACTTGCGGTTGCTGTGCCGCGTGGTTGTGCTCGTTGCCTGCGTAAACTTTCAGTTTACGGTACATAGCACGACCCAGTGGGCCTTTTGGCAGCATGCCTTTAACCGCGATCTCGATCACACGCTCAGGACGGCGAGCAATCATTTCTTCGAAGGTCGCTTGTTTGATACCACCGATGTGGCCGGTGTGGTGATAGTACACTTTGTCAGTACGCTTGTTGCCGGTTACAGCAACTTTGTCAGCGTTCAGAACGATGATGTAATCACCGGTATCTACGTGCGGAGTGTATTCCGCTTTGTGCTTACCGCGCAGACGACGAGCCAGTTCGGTAGCCAGACGACCCAGGGTTTTACCGGTCGCGTCAACAACATACCAGTCGCGTTTTACGGTTTCTGGTTTAGCTGTAAAAGTTTTCATTAAAAGCTTACCCAATAAATAGTTACACGTTGGTGAACACCCAAACGTTTAGTCAGTTGAGGTTCACACGACAAAGTCCGGCAAACCTACCCCTTCGAATAGCCTATGCCAGCACATAAGAGAGTTTCGGGAAAAAAACTTTCTTGTAACGTGGGGTCGCAAGATTATAGAGAAGTCGCGAGCAAAGGTCGACCCCTTTATATACCCCTGGTTATAAATTTCCCAACCCACGGCCTGGCGCTTAAGGATGATGCTCCAGACGCAAATATTCTTCACTCTGCATCTCTTGCAACCGCGACAGGCAGCGCTGGAACTCAAACTTGAGCTGGCTGCCCTGATAGATATCCATTAGCGGCACTGCGGCACACACTATCAGCTTCACATGGCGTTCATAGAATTCATCAACCAGGGCGATGAAACGCCGGGCCTCGCTCTCCATGGTGGCCGTCATGACCGGTACAGCAAATAGCAGCACCGTGTTGTACTGACGTGATAAAACAATGTAGTCATTCTGGCTGCGAGGCTCCACGCAGACGGTCGTAAAGGTAACGGCCAGCGTCTGATTGCGGCTGCCGAGAGCGGCAAACGAGCGGTGGTTAACCTCCAGCATCTCGTCCTTAAGTTCACTACCGGAAAGCTGACGCCACAGCGTATCCATTTGCGCTCGGGTCTCTGTGTTATCAGGGGCTAGCCAGAGATGCGCCTGAGTCAGTGTGCGCAAACGATAGTCGATACCGGCATCAACATTCATCACGTCGCAATAGGTTTTAATCCCCTCAATGGCCGGCAGGAAACGGCTGCGCTGTAGCCCATTACGATATAGCTCATCAGGTGGAATATTTGATGTTGCCACCAGCGTAATACCTCGGGCAAAAAGCGCCTGCATCAGGCTACCCAGCAGCATGGCATCGGTAATATCCGATACAAAAAACTCATCAAAACAGAGCACATCCGCCTGCGCTTTAAAATCATCGGCAATCTTTTCGAGCGGATCGCTGTGCCCCTGCTGCACCCGCAGTTCTTCATGCACTCGCAGCATAAAACGGTGAAAATGCAGGCGCAGTTTTCGCTCTCCCGGCAGGCTTTGGTAGAACATATCCATAAGCCAGGTTTTACCGCGCCCCACCCCCCCCCACATATAAAGACCGCGCACCGGCGCAATATCAGGTCGAGTAGTTGTCTTACCAAATAACCGGCTCACACGCGATAACACGCCGCCCGATGGGGCCTGTGGCACATTTTGCCGGGCAACAATTGCGCGGAAGATAGCCTCCAGTTTTTCAACGGCGGCTTTCTGAACCTCATCGGGTTGATAGTCCCCTGCGACAAGGGCCTGGTTGTAGAGTGATACAGGAGAAGAGTTTTGCATGATTGTTATATTTACTTCCTGAAAATAGCGATGCTTGTCTAAAAAAAGGCCGCTCTACACTAAGCGATGATCGCTTCGGATTCCACTTCTGTGAGATTAACGGTTATAGTTGCAGGCAAAGGCATGGGGCAGAGAGCACACCTCGGTGCCAATATCCTATGGAAACACAAGACATCGGGAGAAGTTCATGACCTGGGAATACGCGCTCATTGGGTTAGTGGTCGGGATAATCATTGGTGCTGTCGCGATGCGTTTCGGGAACCGCAAATTGCGTCAGCAGCAGGCACAGCAGTTCGAGCTTGAGAAAAGCAAGGCTGAGCTAGAGGATTATCGCGAAGAGTTAGTCAGCCATTTCGCCCGCAGTGCCGAACTGCTGGACAATATGGCCAGTGACTATCGCCAGCTGTATCAACATATGGCAAAAAGCTCCAACAGCCTGCTGCCGGGAATGACGGCGGAAAACAACCCATTCCGCAGCCGCCTTGCTGATTCAGAGGCTGGCAACGATCAAAGCCCGGTACAGATCCCGCGCGACTACTCTGAAGGCGCTTCTGGCCTGCTACGCGGCGGAGCTAAACGCGACTAAACATCAGTCACATAGTCTCTTACATTAAGGCGCCTTGCAGGCGCCTTTTTTATTATTACGCGACTATGCTTTATGCAAGACTTAGTCCCTTTCTCAATTGTAGGCAACCTGGAAATCTCATAACATCGGGTTGTTTAAGCATATGTTTTCTCTTCCTGTTGCCGGAGCCACCTGCTCATGAATAGATCTGCCCTGTTGTTAAATGCCCTTGCGCTCAGTATTTCACTGGCCGCTGGCATGCCAGCCGCTACAGCAGCACTACCCGCCAGCGTGCCCGGCCAGCCTGCCGTACCATCGCTGGCACCGATGCTGGATAAAGTTCTGCCGGCTGTGGTTAGCGTGCAGGTGGAAGGGATTAGCCGCCAGGGCGCTCAAATCCCTGAGGAGATGAAAAAGTTCTTTGGCGATAGTCTGCCGGATAGCGGCGGGCAAACCTTTGAAGGGCTGGGATCCGGGGTCATCATTAATGCGGCGAAAGGCTACGTACTTACTAACAATCACGTTATTGATGGCGCCAATAAAATTAAGGTTCAGCTCAACGATGGCCGGGAATTTACCGCGAAGCTGATTGGCGGCGATAGTCAGACCGATATTGCCGTATTACAACTCGAGAATCCCAGCAAGCTGACCGCTATCCAAATAGCAGACTCCGATAAGCTGCGCATTGGCGATTTTGCCGTTGCTGTCGGCAATCCATTTGGCCTTGGGCAAACGGCAACATCGGGCATTATTTCAGCCCTTGGCCGCAGCGGTCTTAACCTGGAAGGGCTTGAAAACTTCATTCAAACCGATGCTGCCATTAACCGCGGTAACTCCGGCGGCGCGCTGGTTAACCTGAACGGCGAGCTGATTGGTATTAACACCGCTATTCTGGCAACCGGAGGCGGCAGCGTTGGGATTGGTTTTGCTATCCCCTCTAATATGGCGCGCGTCCTGACAGAACAACTGATTAAAACCGGGCAGGTGAAGCGCGGCCTGCTAGGCATTCGCGGCGTAGAAATGAACGCCGATTTAGCCCAGGCATTTCATCTGGACGTACAGCGCGGCGCTTTCGTAAACCAGGTACTACCGGGTTCCGGAGCCGCTAAAGCCGGTGTGAAACCCGGCGACGTTATCGTCAGCCTTAACGGTCAGCCACTAGCAAGCTTCGCTGAGCTGCGGGTGAAAATAGCCACCACTCAGCCGGGCAGCACCGTGCAGCTGGGTATTATCCGTAACGGTAAGCCGCAGACGGTAAAAGTCACGCTAGATAACAACAGCGCCGATAGCGCCAGTGCCGAACAGCTTACGCCTTTGCTACAGGGCGCGACGCTGAGCGACGGCAAGCTGAAAGCAGGCCCGCCGGGAGTAAAAGTTGATAATGTGGATCAGGCAAGCCCCGCCGCTCAGGCCGGACTGCATAAAGACGATGTGATTATCGGCGTTAACCGGACGCGGACACGTTCGCTTGCCGATATGCGTAAAATACTTGAAACCAAACCGGCCATCATCGCGCTTGAAGTGGTACGGGGTAACGAAAATATTTATCTGTTATTACGTTAAAAAATACGGGCGGATATCCTCATGTGATGTCCGCCAAAGCCATGATATGCTTTGGTGATTCTTCCGGACGAAACACATCCATGCTCTCAAAGTTCATTCGCGCAGCGGTATTAGGTCTGATAGCAGCAGGAATCTTACTGCTGACGGTACCTTCCCTGCGCCAGCTTAATCCTCTTACGTCGGCCCGATTAGATAGCGCCGACGATAGCCCATTGAGCTATAACTCCGCCGTCCGCCTTGCGGCTCCTGCGGTGGTTAACGTGTATAACCGTAGCGCCAGTGGTTCCAGCCAGCATCAGTTAGAAATCCGTACCCTCGGGTCGGGCGTTATCATGGATGAACGCGGCTATATCATTACCAATAAGCATGTTATCAACAATGCCGACCAGATTATCGTCGCACTTCAGGATGGCCGGGTTTCAGAGGCGTTGCTGATAGGTTCTGATCCCTTAACCGATCTTGCGGTGTTGCGGATAAATATGTCTAACCTGCCGGTCATCCCAATGAATCCTAAGCGCTCACCGCACGTTGGTGACGTAGTGCTTGCGATTGGTAACCCATATAACCTGGGCCAGACCATCACGCAGGGCATCATCAGCGCCACCGGGCGTATTGGACTCAATCCAAGCGGTCGTCAGAACTTCCTGCAAACGGATGCCTCAATCAATCACGGCAACTCGGGCGGTGCTCTGGTCAATAGTCTCGGCGAGCTGGTCGGTATTAACACTCTGTCATATGACAAGGTAAATAATGGTGAGACACCTGAAGGTATTGGTTTCGCCATTCCGGCTCAGCTGGCCAATAAAATTATGGAAAAACTGATCCGCGATGGTCGGGTTATCCGTGGCTACATCGGTATCGGTGGGCGTGAAAACCGGCCAATGCACGGGCCTGGCAACGGAGCGCTGGAGCAGATTCAGGGGATTATTGTTAATGAAGTCGCTCCGGATGGCCCGGCGGCACAGGCCGGAATCCAGGTCAATGACGTGATTATCTCGGTTAATAACAAGCCCGCACTTTCCGCTCTGGAAACTATGGATCAGGTTGCAGAAATTCGCCCGGGTTCTGTTATCCCGGTTGAAGTCATGCGCGAAGATCGCAAGATGACCTTCCAGGTCACTATCCAGGAGTATCCGGCCTCCGCCGAATATCAGGATAACGGTAGTTAACGACGGCAACCGAAGCAGGAGATTACCCGCCTGCTTTTAGATATAAAAAAACCGGAGCCATTAGCGCCCCGGTTTTTTATTGATTGTAACGATTACTTATTCACAAACTCTTCGCCCAGCTTAATATCCGCTTTCAGCGTATCCAGCATACCTTCCAGCGACTTCTGCTCAAAGGAGCTTAATTTGCCAATTGGCATACGCTCGGCAATACCGTTTTTACCCAACAGCAGCGGCTGTGCAAAGAAGCGAGCATATTGGCCATCGCCTTCTACATATGCACACTCTACTACGCCCTTCTCGCCATTAAGCGCGCGCAGCAGTGACAGACCAAAACGCGCCGCAGCCTGGCCCATAGACAGAGTTGCGGACCCACCACCGGCTTTTGCTTCAACTACTTCGGTACCGGCGTTCTGGATACGTTTAGTCAGCGCGGCAGCCTCTTCTTCAGAGAACGTTACGCCAGGAATCTGCGACAGCAGCGGCAGAATGGTAACACCAGAGTGTCCACCGATAACCGAAACTTCAACTTCGGTTGCCTTCTTGCCTTTCAGCTCGGCCACAAAGGTATTAGAGCGGATAATGTCCAGCGTCGAGATACCGAACAGTTTGTCTTTGTTGTAAACACCGGCTTTTTTCAGCGTTTCCGCTGCAATCGCCACCGTCGTGTTTACCGGGTTAGTGATAATGCCAACACAAGCCTCAGGGCAAGCTTTAGCAACCTGAGCTACCAGGTTCTTCACGATACCGGCATTGACGTTAAACAGATCGGAACGATCCATGCCCGGTTTACGCGCTACGCCTGCAGAGATAAGCACGATATCGGCGCCTTCCAGGGCCGGAGTCGCATCTTCACCTGCGAAGCCTTTTACTTTAACGTCAGTCGGAATGTGGCTCAGGTCGGTTGCTACGCCTGGAGTCACAGGAGCAATATCGTAGAGAGAGAGTTCTGTTCCGGAAGGCAGTTGGGTCTTTAACAGAAGTGCGAGCGCCTGGCCGATACCGCCAGCAGCGCCGAGTACTGCAACTTTCATCCTAAACTCCTTATTATGGTTAGCTAAGTCGAGCCGTAACTTCCTGAACAGCGACCATAATCCAGTCGGCAACAGATAACAATCCTGAACCCTTTAGATTGCGATATTAAGCAACCTGATAGATAGAACCGCCTCTGAGAACCCGGTAAATCGATCCAATTCAGGAAACACGTACCCGGCAGTTGGTTACATTACACCCAACAAGCCTGGCCCAACAACATCATTTTGATAACAATTGATTTACTTTTAACCCATTTGGATTCTTAACAACCAATCCTGTCGCACATTAGTGTTTTTTGATAAAGTTTTGCCCCCTCTGCTAGCGCGTGAACCTCATCACTGATGATTATTTGCATAAACATTCACTTTTATGCATAATAATTCCATATTATTGGCCTTATAAAGGTGACATATGCGCAGCTCCTCCAAACAAGAAGAACTCGTTAAAGCATTCAAATCGCTGCTGAAAGAAGAAAACTTTAGCTCCCAGGGTGAGATAGTCTCCGCGCTGCAAGACCTGGGCTTTGAGAACATTAACCAATCCAAAGTATCCCGCATGCTGACCCGCTTTGGCGCAGTACGCACCCGCAATGCAAAAATGGAAATGGTTTACTGCCTGCCTATCGAACTGGGGGTTCCCACTACTTCCAGCCCGCTGAAAAACCTGGTTCTGGATATCGATTACAACGATGCCGTTGTGGTCATCCATACCAGCCCCGGTGCCGCACAGCTCATTGCCCGCCTGCTTGACTCACTGGGGAAAGCTGAAGGTATTCTCGGTACTATCGCTGGCGATGACACAATCTTTACCACACCGGCACGCGGCTTTACCGTAGCCCAATTACACGAAGCCATCCTGGTCCTGTTCGAACAAGAACTGTAACCTGCGTCCTGCCCGTCGCCTGCGGCGGGCTACATCCCGCCCTTAATAATGAACCGCACTTTCGGCAAAATTTAACTATCAAATTGATATAATTGAATTTTATCGATCAGATAGTTTATCTCACTACCTTTTAATAACCCAACGCTATAAAAAAAACCTCCCTTAACATAAAGATTCATCTAGACACCATTAGCAGACAATTAATTCCTACAGTGATTAGTGTATACTCTTTATGTGACTTAGATCACGCGTGACCGTTCATTCAGAATACTGAGAGGTAGCTATGAACATTAAAACAACCCTCACCGCCATCAGTCTGCTGTCCGTTCTCTCTTTTGGTGCCAGTGCAGCAACCTCAATCAATAGCGAACAAGCCGCGAATCGGGTTCCTATGGGCACAATCACAGCCAGTGAAATCGGCGGTACGCCAATGGATATGAATCGTCAGCTGAGCAAAGAGGCTGATGCTAAAGGTGCGAGCTCCTACCGTATTATTGAAGCCCGTACGGGCGATAGCTGGCATGCCACTGCCGAGCTTTATAAATAATTCCAACTTGTTGTAGTGAACAGTTTTAATCGCGTCGCTTATGCGGCGCGACTCCGGTAACCCTCGTCGCTGGCAACAGCGGCTTGCTTCCCACAAGGAAGCTTTTGTATGCCAAAATTACTGCTTACCCATAAGCGAGCGCCGATATCGGCGCTTTTTTTTGTCCGTAATCCAGCCACCAGAAAATCATCCGCTCTGGATAAAGAGGCCAACTTAGCAATAAAAAAGCCGACGGTTCAGGTCGGCTTTTTTAGTTTGTTTCTGCTATTGCGATAATCAGCTATCGGTGAGGACGTGTTGATACTGATCGAGAATAGTCACCAGCCGCTTAACCGGTTCCGTCACCTGCAGCGGAGCCTGGGCCTCGCTGAGTTTCTTCTGATATATATCCAGTTCAGCCAGCAACTGTTCGAAGTATCTGCGGCGCCGGGTATCCGACGACGCATTAATTACCCGGTCACAGGTACGGCGCAACTGGCGGTGAAATGCCGAAAGTTCTTCAGTCACCGGTATCGGCGCATTACGCAGACGCTGATGGGCAATAATAAGCGTCAGTGCCAGGCGATATTTGGCAATGTCCCCAGGAAACTTATTCATCAGCATAAAGAGCTGACTGTAGAGCGCTGGCAGGTGGTTCTCATTGCGCCGCGCATAATTCGTGGTTAGCGATGAAACGGCTGCCGATACAAACTGATTTAGCAAAACGCGGCCGGTACGCGCCCTGGAGTTATCACGAATAATGGCGATAACAAAATAGGCAATGATTACCCCAAATGCCTGCCCCAAAGAACTATCAAGGAACTGGCTAAAGTTAAACTCCATTGGGTTACTCAGCACCAGTATGTTGATAGTTCCCGCCAGCGCACTCATCGTACCCAGCCGTCTCTTCTGCACGGATACACCTGCAAAGAACCCAAACGCTCCCAGGCAGATACAGAGCAATAGCAGACTCTGTTGAGTGTTCGGTATCAGGAACAAATAGAAGACAGCACCTATCGGAATTGCCGCCAGCATGCCATAGACAAAATCGAGGGCCACCATCCGCGGGTTAGGCGTACGCATAGCGAGTGCCGTGACAACGCCAATCATGATGAGCATCCCGGTTCCACCAGGCCAGCCGGTCCAGAGCCAAAAAAGCAGTCCCAAAATAACCGATACCGAAGTGCGCCAAAAGTTAATCATCGCGTGATGACGCTCGGCAGAGTGCGGCTTCACTACCGGTTCGCCGTTAAGTACCTCTTCCTCAATTGCGCTAATACGAGTATTGGAATGCACTCCTCGCTTAAGCAGCAAATATCGAGTCGCAGAACCTACCCAGCCATAAATAGTGGCAGGCGTTTCATGCTCACCCGTTATTCCTATTACCCGGCGCATTAATTTCAATCGCCGATGAACATCATCAGGAGAGGTTACCGGCAGCTCGAACAGATACCGAAACTCCTGCGGTATATAATCTGGCCTGGTATTTTGGATCAGATAGGTTTCACAGGCCTGAGTAATTAGGGTCAGGGAAAGCGAATTAATGACTTTCAACCGTCGGCTGGTACTTTCCCAGCGCGAAGACTCCATTTTGAGATTACTACGCATCCCTTCCAGAGCCGTAGCGCGTTGCACCAGAGCACCCCAGGCCTTGTCCAGCTCCTCTTTTGGCCCGTGCTGAATACACATCTGCATCAGGTTGTAGTGAGCCATCAGCTGGCTATCCAGCTCGCGATCGATTTCCTGCTTAATGGATCTTGGAGAGAAAATCAGGTCGGCCAGAATGGCGCAAACTATCCCGATGACAATCTCGCTGCAACGCTCAACGGCAAACTGCGGAGCCATTAGCGGTTCAGTCTGAACGGAGATAACAATGATAAGCGTGGTATAACCCGATAGCGCCCAGGCATAAGAGTTTTCCAGCCTGACCAGCGATGAGATCCAGGTACAGAATCCGGCCCATAAAGCCGCCACCAGTAGCATTACGACCGGTGCCCGAATCATCCCGATAATAATAACCAGGGCCGCGAGACAACCGATAAAGGTGCCCACAACACGCAGCATGCCGCGGTAGCGAATAGCCCCTGAATAGGGTTCGCCACCTGCGGCGAATGCCGGGCTGGCGGCAACCAGCGCGGCGGTAAGAACGGCCCAGCGTGGGGTTTCCAACTCAAAGCGAAAACCTACATACAGGGCTAAAACAATAGCCAGTGCCAGCTTGAGAGCAAAGCGTACATGAAGACGGGATATACTCCACACCCCCATGATCAGCGGCCCAACACAGTTGAACAGCCAATGGACAAGCTTCCCTGAAAAGCAGCGGATCCCGGCGCTCGCAAGGCATAAACCCGGAGTCGCCTGATTCTATCGACGCTTACCATCAAACTCCGCAGAGACTGTAGTTTACGTCCTTTATGCCCTTTCAGGCCGCATAGGGCTGAGAATACTCCCCCCCACTGCATTTGCTCGTCCATCGTATCCTCCTAACTACATTTCTAGCTTGTTAGCTATGTTTTAAAAGTCAACGCGGCACCAGGTTTTAGTATTAGCTATCAGTCATAACGTGCTGGTAGTTATTTAGTATAACCACCAGTCTTGTCACCAGCTCCGTAACCTGTAGTGGTGCCCCACACATTTTCAGTTTCTCCAGATAAATACCAAGTTCCGTCAAAAGCCTTTGATAATAATGGCGACGTTTAGTATCAGATTTTGCCTCTGTCACGCGGTTTGCGGTCTCCCGCAAATGCCGGTGATAATCAGACAGCTCAGCACTGGCAGGCAGTACAATCGAGCGTAAACGCTGATGGGCAATAATGAGCCGTAAAGCCAGACGGAATTTATCAATATCGTCCGGGAACTTGCTCATCAATAAAAACAGCTGCTGGTATAGCGCAGGCAGATGGTTCTCACGCCGCCGAAGCGAGCGGGTGGTCAGCGCCGATACGGCAGAAGACACAAACTGATTCAACAGAACCTGACCGGTTCGCGCCGTAGATTTATCGCGAATCACGGCGATAACGATATAGGCGATACTTACACCCATAACCTGGCCCAGCGCGCCATCAATAAACTTCTCCACCTGGAACGACATGGGGTTGTTCAGCACCAGAATATTGATGATACCCGTCAACGAACCTAACGCCCCAAGCCGCCTTCTCTGCACGGCTATACCAACCAGAACCCCAAATATGGCGAAGCTCATACACAGCAACAGCATGCTCTGCTGGCTATTAGGCATTACCCACAGGTAAAACAGCCCGCCTACCGGAACCGCGAGTATCATCCCGAAAACAAAGTCCAGCGCCGTCAATCGCGGATTCGGCGTGCGCATCGCGAGTGAAGTTACGATGGCTATCATGGTGATACAGCCAGCACCGGAGTTCCAGTCAGTCCACAACCAGAACAACACCCCCAAACCCGCCGCAACCGAAGTACGCAGAAAGTTTACTCTGGCCTGATGATGCTCGGCAGAATGTGGGGAGGGAACCGGCTCACCCTGCAATACTTCCTCCTCCCTCGCACTGATACGCACGTTGGAGACAAAACCACGCCGTAGCAATAAGCAACGCGTTGCCGACCTGACCCAGTTATAGATGTTGTCAGGAGTATCATTCTGCCCAGCGGTAGCAATAAGGCGACGCATCTGCTTGAGGTGCTGATGTACGTCGTTCATATTCTCAACCGGCTGATCCAGCAATACCCTGAACCGCGCTGGAATATAGTCCAGCCGGCTATCCTGGATCAGCCAGGTTTCGCTTGCCTGAGTTATCAGAGTTAGCAACAGCGAGTTAATCGCTTTTAGCCGCCGGTTTGCCAGCGCCCAGCGCGATGACTCTAACTTAAGGTTATCCCTCATACCTTCGAGGGCCTCGGTACGCCGAATCATTTCGCTGATATTTTTGTCGATATCATAACGCTCGCTATGTTGCAGACAGCTTTGCATCAGCCGGTATTGATCCACCAGCAGGCTGTCCAGCTCCCGGTCTATCTCCTGCTTAATCGAACGTGGAGAGAAGATAAGATCGGCGACAATCGCACAAACGATACCAATAACAATTTCACAGCAGCGCTCAACCGCATATTGCGGTGTCAGCAACGGGGTCGCTTTTGCGGATACCACAACAATCAGCGCGGTATACCCAGAAAGCCCCCACCCATAGGAGTTGGCAACGCGGGAGATTGACGACATCCAGGTACAAAAACCGGCCCAAATGCAGCACACTAACAGCAATATCACTGGAGCCCGAATCAGGCCGATAACTAAAACCAGCGCAACAATACTGCCAAGAAAAGTCCCCGCGACGCGCAACATGCCGCGATAACGAATAGCTCCGGAATAAGGTTCACCACCGGCAGCGAAAGCCGGCCCTGCGGCAACAACTGCGGCAGTTAGTACTGCCCAACGTGGTGTTTCTAGTTCAAAACGGAATCCAACAAACAAAGCCAGCACAATTGCCGTCGCAAGTTTGACGGCAAAACGCAAGTGCGGGCGTGAAATACGCCATGATGTCATTTTTTATCAACCGAACTCACGCAGACGGTGTAAAACCTTCATGAAAAATGAGTCCTGGCTGACATCACGGTCAGTTTCACCGTTAACAACCACAGTTGCCGTAGTACCGGCAGGGAACCGGTTATCAGGCTGTACATCAAGATGGATTCGCACCGGAATACGCTGCGCCAGACGCACCCACTCAAGGTTGGAGTCGACCGTTGCCATCCCTTTTTTATCATCAGAACTGCTGGCGTTAGTTACACCTGCCGCAATACTGTCAACCGAGCCGCGCAGCACTTCGTTGCTGCCCAGCGGAGTAATCTGCACCCGGAATCCACGACGAATACCTTCAAGCTTGGTTTCTTCCATATAAGCCTGAATGTAGAAAGTGCCTTTTTTAACCAGGGCTACGGCGGTTGAGCCACGAGTAATGAACTCACCACCATATACGTTGAGGTTGGTTATCCAGCCATCGGCCGGGGCGCGCACGGTAGTACGCTGAAGGTCAATTGCTGCCAGATCACGGCTGGCGATTGCACCTGCCAACTGATGCTGCACGGTTTGCAGCGTGTTGTTAGCCTGATCGATTTGCTCACGTGAAATGGCAATAGTACCCAGCTGATTACGGCGTTCAGCCTCACGTCTTTTCTCAGCGGCCAGCGCCTGGTAGTACTCTACATCGGCCTGAGCCTGAGCCAGGGCCTGTTTGTAACGCGGCTGGTCAATAACAAACAGCACATCACCTTTTTTCACTAGCTGGTTATCTTTGATATTTACCTGGGTAACCAGCCCCGAAACGTCGGGCGCGATTGCCACCACGTCTGCGGTAAAGCGGGCATCACGAGTCCATGGAGACTCCGTGTAGTAAACCCATATCCGGAATATAGCCAGGAAAGCCAGCACCACCAGTGCGACGGTTATGGTGGTACGCGTGATATTTCTTGTTAGTGTTTTCACTTCAACCTCAAACGAAAAGATGCGATATGAGCCAGAACAAGCAGCAGTACAGCGCAACATTAAACAAAGCCGGATGCCACACGAAGTCGTAGATACCGGTTGGCGTCAACAAACGCCGTACCAGCCAAAAAACGGCCAGCGATATAATTAGTTCAAAAAAGATCGGTGGAAAGGACAAGCCAAAAACCACAATGACCGGAAATAAGCTCATTTTAACCTTGGATACACATTTGCAGGACTTTCATAATGTCTTAAAAACAAACCGCAACAGAAAAATGACCGATGGATGGTCAGGCGAGCAGTGCGGTCGCTGTTATAGTAATCATAATATATTAGCGTAATAGTTCTCCCGTTATCTATAATCCGTGATCTAAATCACTTTTCACTCAGAGTGAACAATGGAACGCTTAAAGCACATGTCTGTGTTTGCAAAAGTCGTCGAAATGGGCTCGTTTACCGCCGCCGCCAGGCAGCTGGATATGAGCGTATCTTCTATTAGCCAGACGGTATCAAGGCTAGAAGATGACTTGCAAATCAAGCTATTAAACAGAAGCACCCGACGTATTGGACTCACCGAGGCCGGGAAAATATATTTTCTTGGCTGTAAAAAAATGCTTCATGAAGTTAAGGAAGTTCATGAACAATTGTACGCATTTAACAATACACCAGTAGGCACTTTGCGTATTGGGAGCTCCTCGACTATGGCACAAAATGTGCTAGCACCGATGACTGCTGAAATGTTGCGCGAGTATCCTGGCCTGGAAGTAAGCCTGGTAACCGGCACCCCCTATCCCGATCTGATCGATAACAGCCTCGATTTGGTTATTCGGGTAGGTAAGCTTCCGGATTCGGGAATGTTTTCTAAGCAGCTTGGCTCTATGCCGATGGTGGTTTGCGCCGCACCGCGCTACCTGGAGCAATTTGGCTGCCCGCAAAAACCGGCAGAGCTGGCCAGCCATTCATGGCTCACCTACAGCAGACGGCCAGATAATGAATTTGAGCTTATCGATCCGGACGGGTTCTCAACTAAGCTGGTGCCTCATGGGCGCTTCGTCACTAATGACCCTATGACGCTAAGTCGCTGGCTGCGGGGCGGTGCTGGTATTGCTTATGTACCGCTCATGTGGATTATCGATGAAGTGAATAATGGAGAGCTGGAAATCCTGCTGCCGAGCTATCAGTCAGAGCCGAGACCGGTATACGCGGTTTACACAGAAAAGGATAAGATGCCGCTGAAAGTACAGGTGTGCATTAACTATTTGAATGACTACTTCACGCGGGTTGCCCAAACCTATGAAGGGGTGCGCGAGGCAAATGGTATCCCCGCGCGCCGCTAGAAGAATGTAACGTTATCAGGCGGTGCCGCCCACGGTCAGCTCGTCGACTTTCAGCGTCGGCTGGCCGACGCCTACCGGCACACTCTGCCCTTCTTTGCCGCAAACACCGACCCCGTTATCGAGCCGCAGATCGTTACCCACCATGGAAACTTTCTGCATGGTTTCGATACCAGACCCAATCAGAGTTGCGCCTTTAACCGGTTTAGTGACCTTACCGTTTTCAATCAGGTAGGCCTCTGAGGTTGAGAACACAAACTTACCGGAGGTGATATCGACCTGACCGCCGCCGAAGTTTGGCGCATACAACCCATATTCTACCGAAGAGATAATTTCTTCCGGCGTGGATTGCCCGGCCAGCATGTAAGTATTAGTCATGCGTGGCATTGGCAAGTGGGCGTAAGACTCACGACGGCCATTGCCGGTCGGCGCCATCCCCATCAGGCGAGCATTCATTTTATCCTGCATAAAGCCTTTGAGTACGCCGTTTTCAATCAGCACGTTGTACTGCCCGGCCACGCCTTCATCATCAATAGCGACCGACCCACGGCGATTGGCGATAGTTCCATCATCAACAATGGTACAAAGAGATGAAGCCACCTGTTTACCCATCTGACCGCTGAATACGGAGGTCCCGCGGCGATTAAAGTCGCCTTCCAGACCGTGGCCCACGGCTTCATGCAGCAATACGCCCGGCCAGCCAGCGCCCAGCACCACCGGCAGTAATCCGGCTGGAGCCGCAATGGCCGACAGATTAACCAACGCCATACGCACAGCTTCTTTAGCCCATGCATCGGCGCGGACCTCACCGTCAACGCTCTCCAGGAACCACTCATAGCCGAAACGGCCGCCGCCGCCGCTGGAGCCGCGCTCACGCTTGCCGTCTTCTTCTACCTGCACGCTTACCGACAGTCGTACCAGAGGGCGCACATCGGCAGCCAGGGTACCGTCGGTCGCGGCTACCAGAATCAGTTCATAAACACCGGTTAGGCTGGCATTCACTTCCTGCACCCGCGAGTCAGCTGCTCGTGCTACGGCGTCTACACGCTTGAGAATATCGAGCTTCTCTTCGCGGCTCATACTCTGCAAGGGATCGATAGCGCTATACAAAGGCTGATGTTCACGGTGGCTGAGGGTATGGGCTTTACCTGTACCCTGCTCCCGAACGATACTCCGTGCGGCTTCGGCACTCTGAGTTAATGCCAGCAGGCTTATCTGGTCGGCATAGGCAAAACCGGTTTTCTCGCCGTTAATTGCGCGCACGCCAACGCCCTGGTCAATGTTGTAAGAGCCGTCTTTAATGATGCGATCTTCCAGAACCCAGGACTCGTGATAACTGGACTGAAAATAGAGATCGCCATAATCCAGACGGCGCTCGGATAACTGTCCGAGAATGGAAAACAGATCCTGATGGCTAAGGCCATTAGCGGTTAATAATTGATCGCTTACAGAGTTCAGACTCATGGTTTGCTACTCGCTGACGCCCGTCCGGCGTAAAAATGGTTTTATCTATTGATATTGAGGCAATTAATCGCTGACGTCAAATTAATGGCGCCAGCTTTGGCCTATTTCCGTAATACTTCTTTGACCTGCGGTTTATCCAGCGGCCCGTGGATTTGGTAACGCAATACCGAGATTTTATTCCACACTGGCCCCAGTACTTTACTGGCGGCAAAAACCGCGGCCCCAACAATAGGGTTAATAGCAAAGGCAGTGGCGACACCTACCGTAGCCGAGATTTCCGGCGTGACAACCGCCACCATATCTATCTGACGCCGCGCAAGGTCAATAGAACCTTCCATTGCAATATCGGCTTCCAGCCCATCCACCAGCGTGTTTTCAGTATGCATCACGCCGTCTTTAATCCATACCATGCTATGGATAGAGTCAAAATAGAAGCCCTGCCCAAAGGTATCGCTAAAATCGAATTGCAGCTTACGCAGCAGCGCATCAAAGCTCACCAGCCGCAGTAACTGCCCGGCACGACCGGTACCCAGGTCTGCAATCTGACCTTTACCCAGGCGGGTATTCACGATGCCATTCAATGAAGAGAGTTTCGGATCCCACGGCACTGAACTCCAGTGCAGGTCAAAATCAGATTTATAGCTGCCGGCCCTTAGCGGAGTAGTCACTCCCAGGAAAGCCGTGGTCGAATCCCAATTATCGCCGCTGATTTTGCCTTTAAGCGAAGTTCGTGGAGCTCCCGGAGAGTTGGCCCATGAACCTTGTGCGGTGACCTTCCCAAAACCGGTATCGACCAGCCCGTTAGCCAGCGTCATGGTATTGCCATTGATAGTAAAATCACCATCAACCCGGCCATATTTCTGCCCCATTAGCCAGCATTCCGAGCAGCGCAGCTGGAGATTGGGCCAATTTGCGAAGGAAATCGTTTTTCCCGCAGGTTGCCTAGAATTGCGGGCTGCGCCTTTAGCATTGCCACCCAGACCAGACAGGTCGTTAGCACTCGGGTTGTAATAGAGATACTTCACGTCCGCCTGCCATGGCTTGTCTCTATTCATAGTCAGGCGGCCATTAATCTCCCGGCCCTGAGCATCAACCTGTGTGCCTCCGGCGACAGGCTGAGAAGTCAGGCTCAGGTTATTCCAGCGCTGGCCGCCAATCTCGAGCTCCGGAGTGCGCAGCGTGACTCGCTCAGGGAAACTGGTATTGGAACTTACTTTTTGCGCCGCGCCTTCCTGGAACAATGCCAGCCACTCCGCTCCATTCAGCGCTGGCAGGTTCAGCTCAACGCCGCTCTGTGCTGGTAATGGCGGTTGAGTACGGCTGTCTGTCGCCCAGATAGCTCTATCCAGCGTTAGTTTTTTCTCCAGCAACCAACGGCTGTTAAAATTATTGCGACTGCCTAAACTCCCGGTGAGATCGAAGTGGCGCAGGTCGCCTTTCACGTCGATTTTCATCGGTAGTGGCTCTCCGCGCTCTTTCGCGGCCGGTGATGGCAACTGGCTTTCGATATCTTTCAGGTCACCCGTCAGGGCAATGTTATATGTCGTACCTTCATGATAAGGCAGTAAAATATCGACTTTACCCTGCCACGGCACCGAGCCAGAAAGCTGCTGCTCCACTTGTTCAGGCAGGACTTTCATCTGCGTCGGCTGCCAATTGCCTTTCAGATTAACACCGACCTTATATTGCTTCGGCTCTTCTTTGGTGAAGAAGTCTACGCCCAGCGGCTGATTGAACCAGCGACCGGTCAGAGGCCCGCTGCGCAAATCTCCATTATGGAAATCAAAGCTGCCAGTCAGATTTTCTACAGTACTGTTCAATGGTTTAATAAATAAAGAGTTTCCCGCCAGCCTAACCTTACCCTCAGCGGTGGTCATATCGCCATTGAACGGAATATTCAGATGCAAGCGAGCATTCACATTTCCATCAAGCTGCAGCTCATCAAGAGTGGCACCAAGTGATTTATCCAGCGGCGTCTGCTTAAAGTAAGGACCCACTTCTTTTCCCGGCCCGTTAATATCAGCATCAATTAAGAGTTTTTCGGCTGAATAATCCGGGATAACCGCCATCAGGTTAGTAGCCTTAACGCCGCCCAGCATGACGGAAGGCGCTTTCATCCACAGACCGTCATTAATAAAGTCGAGATCGATATCAAAACCGGTTAGCGCAGGCCAATTAGGCTGGAAGGCAAAAGTGGCATTATGGAGCGGCACTTTAACCTCAAACTGCCCTTCATTGTGCTTATACGGGAACAGTTTGGGGTTACCACCATAAACCAGGGTGGCGTTATCAACCTGCCCGCCTTTAATCGCTCCACTCAGATAATCCACCAAATGGCTGCCCATCAGGTTTTCCGGGAAATAACGCCATGCCTGACCGCCATCGCTGGTGCGGATACCGGCTAAAATACTCAGCCAGGGTTGCTCTCCCACCGGCTGCTTATAGCTAAAATCACCGTTAGCCCACAGCGCGTTAGCCTGCACATCAATGTTCTGACCGCGCAGGATGAAGCCCTGCTCGTTTTTCTGCCAGCTCATCAAAGCGTTCCCACTCGCTATTTCCAGCGGTGCGCGGAACACGCCTTCATAAGGCATTTTGGCATTCGCTACCTTCACCGTCGCCTGTCCATCAGGCACGCTGCCACTTACCGTTCCTGATAAGTTTTCAACACCCGGTAATAGCTTCCACTGTTGCCAGCTAACATCGCGCCACCGCCCGTTAAAGCGGGTCTGCTCGGTATTTTGCAGAGGAATATCTACCGCCAGAGCATCCAGAAAACCATGCGGTTTCATCGTGCGCCAGATGTCGCCCAGATTAGGGGTTAACTTTTTAGTCAGGGATATGAGCGGATCGAGACGCTCGATTTGCAGATGGCTGGCGCGAACACGCAGCTCATCGTCATTCCGATCGCGGCCATTCACATCTTGTTTAGGCAACCAGGCCACAGCCAGAGCGGTCTTCGGCCAGGCGACATTATCAATAGAGATATTGGTTTCTGGCACTTTAAGCAGCCAGCCTTCTCCCATCTGAGTAATATGCGCCGCCAGATTATTTACCCTTAGCCGGTGCACATTCTGCTCACCCTGCCAGCGCGCCCCGCCCCGGCGCAGCAAAATATCGCCACCGGTCACATCACCATCGGCAAGCTCCATCCAGGCTTCCAGGCTGAAACGGGCATTTTGCAGCGTAACGTTATCTTTCATCCACTGGCCAAGCCAGGGCTTCATATCAACATCATCGGCCTGCAGCCACACCGTACCTCTATCCAGCAGCCCCTTTTCATCGCGCAGATCCATCCGCACATTCACTACCCCGTGCTGGCGGTTTTGGCTGGTAAGATTCACTACCCCTTCGGCCCGGTGGCGATTAGGGCCGTTAAGCCAGGTGAGTTGAGGAATAGCCAGCTGGGCACGCTGCCCGGATGGAGTAATAAATTGAATATTGCTATCGCGCAGATCAAAGTGATCGAACTGGCGCAAAAAAAGATCGGTGAGCTGATTCGGCTTGAGAGTATTACCGCCCTGAGAGCCGGACAGAGGCGTATCGGTGCTTAAGTTGAGCTGATAGAAGGTCAGATTGCGGAACTGCCAGCGCATATGCAGCAGGCTTTTCCATACATCCAGCGCCAGGGAGACGCGTTTAATATCTGCTACACCCTGCTTAAACTCAGCATGGATATCATGAATTTCGAGGGTAGGACCAAAAGATTGCCAGCTTGCTTCCAGCTTGCCTGCGCTGACCGGATAGCCGGTAGCGTTTTCAATGCGGTCAATAAGTTGCGGACGGATACGATCTATTTCCGGCAGCGCCAGGCGCAACCCACTGACCAGCAGCGCAACGCTAACAACTAGCCCTGTGCCTGTCAGTAGCAATACGCCCGACCATCGCTTCACGCCTTTCTCCTCGTCCACTTACCCTGCAGAAGCGACACCTCGCATACCCACTGAGACACTGCTACATCATCACCACATCAAACTGCTCTTGATTATAGAGCGGCTCAATTTGAACATTGACCTGTTTACCAACAAAAATCTCAACCTCTGCAAGAGCATGAGACTCTTCACCTTTTAATACTTCCGCCACTGCCGGAGAAGCATAGACCAGGAAGCGATCGGTGTCATAGGCATGGTGCACTCGTACAATCTCACGCATGATTTCGTAGCAGACTGTCTCGACAGATTTTACCGTACCGCGCCCGTGGCAGGTCGGGCAGTCATTACACAGCACATGCTCTACGCTTTCCCGGGTGCGCTTACGCGTCATCTCCACCAGCCCAAGCTGGGAAAAACCGTTAATGCTGGTCTTCACCCGGTCTTTGCTCAGGGCCTGCTCCAGTGAATGAAGAACCCGGCGGCGATGGTCATCATTATTCATATCAATGAAATCAATAATAATAATCCCGCCCAGGTTACGCAGCCGCAGCTGACGCGCAATGGCCTGAGTGGCTTCAATATTAGTATTGAAAATAGTGTCGTCCAGATTTCGATGACCGACAAATGCGCCGGTGTTGATATCAACTGTGGTCATCGCCTCGGTCTGGTCGATTATCAGGTAGCCACCGGACTTAAGCTCTACCTTACGCTCCAGCGCCCGCTGGATTTCGTTTTCCACATCGTAGAGATCGAAAATAGGCTGACGACCGCTGTAATGCTCGAGCTTCTCGGTCATCTCTGGCATATATTCAGCGGTAAATTCCAGCAGCATGTCGTAAGTCAGCCGCGAATCAATACGAATGCGATCAAGCTGCGCATCGGCGAAGTCGCGCAATACTCGCTGAGCCAGCGCCAGTTCACCATAAAGTTTGTAACGCGTCTGATGGCGTTTTTTACGCTCCATCACTTTACGCCAAACCCGCTTGAGGTAGGCGGCATCAGAGGCCAGCTCTTTGTCACTTACGCCTTCAGCTGCCGTGCGGATGATAAACCCACCCAGTTCATCACAATAATCCGCCACGATATTTTTCAGCCGTTCACGCTCAGCTTCACTTTCAATACGCTGGGATACCCCAACATGGGAGGCTCCCGGCATATACACTAGGTAGCGTGACGGCAAAGTGATATCAGTAGTAAGGCGCGCGCCTTTGGTGCCCAGCGGATCTTTAACCACTTGCACCATCAGATCCTGGCCCTGGCGAACCAGTTCAGAGATATCGCGTACGGCAAAGTTCTTTTGCTCATCGCCCGCGACGCATTCGGTATGAGGCATAATATCGGAGGCATGTAAAAACGCCGCCTTATCCAGGCCAATATCTACAAATGCCGCCTGCATGCCCGGCAGAACCCGGCTTACACGACCTTTGTAGATATTGCCTACGATGCCGCGCCGCGCTTCGCGCTCGATATGGATCTCCTGCAGGATCCCGCCGTCGATATAAGCAACACGGGTTTCCGAAGGCGTGATGTTTACCAGTAGTTCAGCCGTCATATCTGTTTTGTCCCTCACGTAGCGCCAGAAAATCTCTTAATAGCTCAATTGTTTCTACCAGCGGCAAACCAACTACCGCGTAAAAGCTGCCATTAATTTTTCTGACAAAACAACCACCTTTTCCTTGTATACCATAAGCGCCGGCTTTATCCATCGGTTCGCCGCTGGCAATGTAGTCGTCTATATCCTGGGCTGACAGGGCCCGAAATGTCACTTCTGTCGTTACTAACTTTTCCAGAAATCCACGGCGATCGGCAATAGCCACCGCCGTCATGACCTGGTGAGTCTGGCCGGAGAGCTGGTTTAAAATCTCGGCCGCATGGCTGGCATCGCGAGGTTTTTCCAGCACTGCGCCATTCAGAACCACAATAGTATCAGCACCCAGCACTGGCCTGTCCTGAGCTGCTGCCGCAACGCCCGCCTGAGCCTTATCGCGAGCCAGACGCTGTACGTAGTCAATACTACTCTCACCCGGCGCTTTTACTTCCTCTACATTGATAATGACACGTTCAAAATCGATGTTAGCCTGCTGCAAGAGTTCCTTGCGGCGGGGAGAGCCTGATGCGAGATAGATTGCTGACATACTGCTCCTTACTGTACGACAAATTGCTGACGCACTTTACGCATCAGCAGGAAAATCCATGGCCACAGCACCCCATTCACCACGCTGCTCCAGAAAACTTCCGGACGGAAAGAGACGTTGATAACCATAAATTCAGTCCAGAACACTATCAGATCGGCGGCCAGTGAAAGCAGCATAATCACCAGCGCCTGCTGCCAGAGCGCCAGGTTACGGAATAACTGAAATTTTAGCGCAACCAGATAAGCAATAACGCTCATAGCCAGCGCACGTACACCGAGCGTCGAGCCGCTAATAAGATCCAGTATGGCACCCATAATCAGCCCAGTGCCGACATTTATACGATGCGGCAGGGCCAGGATCCAATAGATCAAAATCAACAGTACCCAGTCGGGACGATACATCATTATTTGCTCCGGCCAGGGCATGACCTGGAGCAGCAAGGCAATCAGAAAGGAGAGGACGATGACCCATCGTCCCTGGCTACGGTAGCTGGCCACTATCGGGCTCCCTCTGTGCGGGGTGCGGCAACCGTCGGGGCCGTTGCCGGGCGACTCATTGCTGCGGGTTGTGATGGCGCAGTAACCGCAGCGCTGCCTGGCTGAACCTGTGAGCCTGGCTGAATAACTCCAGCCGAGCCGGATTGAGTCGCTCCTGCAACGCCAGGTGCTGCTGTCGTCGGTGCAGCAGCCGGAGCCGGAGGCCCCATAGACCCGGCCTGTGGCAACACCTGAGGCATCATCTGCATCAGACGTTCATTGGCTACGCGGTGCACTTCTTCCGGCGTTAGTGGGTTAGTCCCATTACGATCGGCTCCCCACAGCAGCAGCAAATAACGCAGACGTTGCAGACCCGCGGTAGGGCGAGCCTGAATCACAGTGTAAGCGCGCTGTCTGTCCAGCTTAACGGAAGAAACCACGCCCACTGGATAGCCTTCAGGGAAGCGACCGCCAAGACCGGAGGTCACGATCACATCCCCTACGCGAATATCGGTATTGGCCGGCAGGTTTTCCAGCTGCAGATCGTCAGTACAACCGCTACCGGCGGCAATAACCCGGATATCGTTACGCAGAACCTGTACCGGCAGCGCATGAGTGGCATCGCAAATCAGCAGAACCCGGCTGGTCATTTTGGCTACGGCAACCACCTGGCCCACCACGCCTTTATCGCTGATGACAGGCTGGCCTTCGTACACGCCGCTGGCGCTGCCTTTATCAACAACGACCTGATCGCTGTAAGGATCGTTAACAGTCGAGATGACCTGAGTCACCATCTTTTGCTCGTCCTGGCGCAGAGGAGAACCCAACAGCTCGCGCAGACGGGCATTTTCCTGCTTGTACTGGCCAAGAAGCAGTAATTCGCTATTTTTCATCAATAGTTCATGGCGCAAAGCCCGGTTCTCCACGCCCAATCGATCGCGGGAGGCGAGGGATTCGGAGATACCGTCAAGCATCTGGCTTGGGCCATTAGAGACGAAATAGAAAGGGCTGACTGCGGTGTCCATATAGGTACGGATCTGACTAAATGTACCTAACCGGCTATCCGCAATAATGACGCCGAGCGCCACCACGACCGCCAGAAAAAGGCGAATTTGCAGTGAAGGGCCACGGCTAAAGATTGGCTTCATAAACTATGTGTATTCCCAGCAGGCAACAAGGGGAGTGTAACCTCCCCTTGCGACTGTTTACTCTTCGCTAAACAGATCGCCGCCGTGCATATCGATCATCTCCAGTGCTTTGCCGCCGCCACGGGCCACGCAAGTCAGAGGATCTTCTGCTACCACGACCGGAATGCCGGTCTCTTCCATAAGCAGGCGATCGAGGTTACGCAGCAGCGCGCCCCCGCCAGTGAGCACCATCCCGCGCTCTGAGATATCGGAAGCCAGCTCTGGAGGGCACTGCTCCAGGGCGACCATTACCGCGCTCACAATGCCAGTCAGTGGCTCTTGCAGCGCTTCCAGGATTTCGTTGGAGTTCAGGGTAAAGCCGCGCGGCACCCCTTCTGCCAGGTTACGGCCACGAACTTCCAGCTCGCGAACTTCATCGCCTGGATAAGCGGAACCGATTTCGTGTTTGATACGTTCAGCGGTAGCTTCACCGATAAGTGAACCGTAGTTACGACGCACATAGTTGATGATAGCTTCGTCGAAGCGGTCGCCGCCGATACGAACGGAAGAAGAGTAAACCACGCCGTTCAGAGAGATAACCGCAACTTCAGTTGTCCCGCCACCGATATCCACAACCATGGAGCCAGTTGCTTCGGAAACCGGCAGGCCTGCGCCGATAGCGGCGGCCATTGGTTCTTCAATCAGGAAAACTTCGCGAGCGCCAGCACCCTGGGCAGATTCGCGGATAGCACGACGCTCAACCTGGGTTGCGCCAACCGGCACACACACCAGCACGCGCGGGCTTGGGCGCATAAAGCTGTTGCTATGAACTTGCTTAATGAAGTGCTGAAGCATTTTTTCAGTCACGAAGAAATCGGCAATAACGCCATCTTTCATCGGACGAATAGCTGCGATGTTGCCTGGAGTACGACCAAGCATCTGCTTGGCGTCATGGCCAACTGCGGCAACACTTTTAGGAGAGCCTGCGCGATCCTGACGAATGGCGACCACAGACGGCTCGTTCAGTACGATGCCTTGTCCTTTCACATAAATCAGGGTATTCGCAGTACCCAGGTCAATGGACAGGTCGTTGGAAAACATGCCACGAAATTTTTTCAACATACTAAGGGATAATCCTGAAAGCTGGGGCGGAAACAAAATCCGCTTACTTTACCAACCACGCGACGCAGCGACAAGGCGCAAAAACGTTCTGCGACGGTGAAAAAGAGTACGGTTCACATCTACTGTCACAGGCCGTGACTCACCTCACTTTCTCATGAAAGAAAAGATGCATATGAAGCGACTCCCTGCTCCACGCGACGCTGTGTTTTTGCAGATGTTAGATGCTATGACACACTGACAGGCGAACCAACCGGTCCCCCCCAGGTGCAGCGGACAACATTCTACGTGAATTCACGCCAAACGGCAGACTAAACAGTATATCTTTGTGAATATTTTTTCACAGAAGTGTCAAGCGGCTGGGAGCCTTCGAACAGATCGCCCTGAACCCCGGCAACGCCTATCTCACGTAATGTCTGCCATTCTTCACGCTGGCGCACTCCAGTGGCGAAAACTCGCGCCTTAGTGCCACTGCACGCCTCGACCAGACTTCTCACAAACAACTGATTTTCCGGACGTTTATTTATACTGCGAATCAGTCCCGGATGCAGCTTAATAAGCTCAATATCCAGATCCTTGATATAAGTGGTACTCACTACCGTTAATCCTGCATGAATAATCACTACCCGAACACCAAGCGCCCGGAACAGTCTGATTACGCCACGCAGACGGCCGATATGTTGACATACATCGGCCTCCGGGAGTTCAAAAAGAATTCTTTTTCGTATCGATTTTTCGGACTGCATCAGAGTATCGCGTAGCCAACGCTGGAAAGGCTTGCGTAGCAAGGCATCTACCGTTATCTGAATCGCCAGGGATTCCTCTGGCCAGAAGCTTAATAAAGGAAGAAGCCGGGTAATAGATTGCCGGTCGTAAGACTCCGCCAGACCAAACTGCTGCACCATCGGCATATATTCCGCCGCTGTGACCTCTTCATTTCCGTCAAAGATGCGGCACATAATTTCACGATGATGTACCCGCCCGCTGATTTCAATGGCTGGCTTCTGATAAAAACGCGGCCCACCTCGCTGTAAAGCCTGCTCAAGCAAAGTACGCCAGCGCACATTACCGCGCCCTCTTTCGGGCAATACCTCATCGTAAACGGCCCAGTTGTTTCCCCCTTGCAGGGCGGCGTTTCGAGTAGCCTCTTCTACATTCTCCATCACCTGGTCGGGAGACTGTTCACCGCGCCAGCCGCAAATACCGATATGGATCATGTCATTACGGTCGAGCATACGGGTTGGAGGCAGCGCATCGACGGCGGTCAGCAATGCACTGGCAATACCATCAGCCTCTTTTAAAGTTCGATGCGGTAATAGCACTGCGAAATCAGACCGGAAGTAGCGGGCCAGTAGCGCCCCCGGATAGCGGGTAATAAAGGTAGAGAGCAGATTAACGATAGTGAATAAATACTCTTCAACGACACTGTTGCCCCAGCTTTCGCGCAAAATATCGAAATCTGGCAAGCGGATCATCATCACCACACCGTGAGTGCCCACTCGCTCCGGGTCCTCAAGCAAAGTGGCCAGTTGATTATCGAAAAATAGCCGGTTACTTAGCCCGGTGCGGGCATCCTGAGCAGCATGCGCGCGAATAAGGGTATCAATGCGCCCACGCCTTTCATCAGCATGTTCCAGTTCCATTAATAGCAAATCTAATGCGCTGCTTGCCCGCACCGGCCACTCGCGCATATCCCCGCGCACGCCAGGCCCGCGCTCGCCATTCAGGATACGTATCGCGCGGCTTTCCAGTAACTCTTTCCCGGATAATTGGCGTTTAACCCAGCGAATAACCAGGAAGACGCAACAGGCAATAACCAAAATCGCCACGCTTAAAGGGGTGGTGGTAAATAGAGTCTGATAGTAGCTGGCAATAGGGTCACGGTAGGTTAGCTGAACCCGGAAACCAGGGTTTTTCATTAACTCAAGCGACAGGTCATGAAACTGATACTGATTCCCGCTCTGCTGATAACCGCTGGGTCTATCGTATTGTTGCAGTAATGAATCCCCGGCATACAGGGAAATCTGGGTGATATCCAGCGGCAGCATAACTTCATCCATGCGTGACGCCAGAGTTTCTGGAGTGTGACTGACCAGAGCATTATCAAGTAGCAACGCTACCGAGTTCATGCGCTGCTGAACCTTATCCTGAGCTGAAGTATAAAAACTGATGGAACAGCCAATGAGCGTCGCGAAAACGGCCAGAATGGTTAGTAACGTGAGTAAAACTGAAAATCTTGTCGTTAATCGCATCCCTGTGCTAACTCCGCCGGTTCAGTGACATCACTCCGCTACTCTATATATAGCGGTCAGTATTTATAGTGAGTGCTAACTTGGTATAGATACCGCGAATACTATCAAACCCCGGGGATGCAAACAGGATTTTATTGTCATAAATCGCGTTGATTGCACGCCACGACGAGTATAGTTCATCTTCTGTGACTCTCCCGAAGAACCAATGACCTCAGGAGCTTATATGCAAGCCTTAGTTCTGGAACAGCAAGACGGTAAAACCGTTGCTCACGTTACCAGCATTACTACCGACCAACTGCCTGCGGGTAATGTCACGGTCGATATTGATTACTCTAGCCTGAACTACAAAGACGCCATGGCGATTACTGGCACCGGTAAGATAATCCGAAACTTCCCAATGGTGCCGGGTATCGACTTCGCCGGGACTGTGCATGCCAGCGAAGATCCGCGATTCCATATTGGCCAGCAGGTATTGCTGACCGGCTGGGGCGTCGGTGAAAATCATTGGGGCGGTCTGGCTCAACAGGCCCGTGTCGATGGCGACTGGCTGGTCGCAATGCCGGAAGGCCTGGATGCGCGCCGGGCGATGATTATCGGGACCGCTGGTTTCACCGCTATGCTGTGTGTCATGGCGTTGCAGGATGCAGGCATCACTCCAGACAGTGGTGAAATTTTAGTTACCGGCGCCAGCGGCGGTGTCGGCAGTACCGCCATCGCTTTGCTGCATAATCTTGGCTATCGCGTAGTGGCGGTTAGCGGACGAGAATCTACCCATGACTATCTGCGCCAGCTTGGCGCTCAGCGCATCCTGAGCCGCGAAGAGTTTGCCGAATCCCGCCCTCTGGAAAAACAGCTATGGGCAGGCGCTATTGATACCGTTGGTGATAAAGTTCTGGCTAAAGTTCTGGCTCAGATGAATTACAACGGCTGCGTTGCGGCCTGTGGCCTGGCGGGCGGCTTTGCACTACCAACGACGGTAATGCCATTTATCTTACGTAATGTACGCCTGCAGGGCGTGGATTCTGTGATGACGCCAGCTGCGCGCCGTAATGAAGCCTGGCTACGCCTGGTTAATACTCTGCCGGAAAGCTTCTATCAGGTGGCAACCCGCGAAATTGGTCTGGATAAATGCGCGGCCTTCGCCCGTTCAATCATTGATAACGAGGCCCAGGGCCGGACTTTAGTTCACTTAAAATAGCCATTAGCTTTACAGTTTGTAGCAACTTGCATCTCGATTTGTCACAAACTTCCGTCCACGCTGCTAAATAAGCAACATAATCTATATATTCAGATTATTCGGAAGTCAGATGATGAAAAGACGTAAAACGCTCACCGAAGCCGATGTCACCGCTGAGTCGGCTTTCTTTATGCACCGCCGCCAGGTTCTGAAACTGCTTGGCATTAGTGCAGGCTCACTGGCTCTATCCTCACATGCCAGCGCTAATCCACTTTCCTGGTTCAAAGGCCACGATCGCCCCGCTGCGCCATCCGGCAAACCGCTGAACTTCGAAAAACCCGCCGACTGGCAGTCGAAATTAGCGCTTACTCCAGAGGATAAAGTTACTGGCTATAACAATTTCTATGAGTTCGGGCTGGATAAGGCCGATCCGGCAGCCAATGCCGGAACGCTGAAAACCGATCCATGGACTTTGACTATTGATGGCGAAGTTGCCAAACCGCTGATCCTCGATCACGACGCGCTTACCCACCGTTTTCCATTAGAGCAACGCATCTATCGCATGCGCTGCGTAGAAGCGTGGTCAATGGTCGTCCCCTGGGTGGGGTTCCCGCTCCATAAATTGCTGGCGATGGTGCAACCCACCAGCGCAGCAAAATACGTCGCTTTTCAAACTATCTATGCACCCGAGCAAATGCCAGGACAGAAAGACCGGTTTATTGGCGGTGGCCTGCGCTATCCCTATGTAGAGGGTTTGAGACTTGATGAAGCCATGAACCCGCTTACGCTGCTTGCAGTCGGAGTCTATGGCAAAGCCCTGCCGCCACAAAATGGCGCACCAATCCGCCTCGTTGTACCGTGGAAATATGGTTTTAAAGGGATTAAATCGATCGTCAGTATTCGCCTGACCCGTGAGCGCCCGCCAACCACCTGGAACCTATCCGCTCCCGATGAATACGGCTTCTATGCCAATGTGAACCCTCACGTAGATCATCCGCGCTGGTCGCAGGCCAGTGAGCGCGTTATCGGCAGCGGCGGCATCCTGGATGTAAAACGCCAGCCGACGCTATTGTTTAACGGCTATAGCGAGCAGGTCGCCTCTTTATATACCGGGCTGAACCTGAAGGAGAACTTTTAAGTGAAGCTTTCTATCGCTCAGATAAAGTGGCTTAAAGTTTTACTCCATCTTGCGGCCTTCCTTCCTTTTATTTGGCTGGTTTACGCCACTCAACAAGGGTGGTTAAGCGCAGATCCCGCCAAAGACATTCAGCATTTTACCGGTAGGATGGCTCTGAAATTGCTACTGGCCACATTGCTGGTCGCGCCGCTGGCACGCTACGCTAAGCAACCATTACTCATACGCACCCGGCGATTATTAGGCCTGTGGTGTTTTGCCTGGGCGACATTGCACCTTATTTGCTACGCATCGCTCGAGCTGGGAATTGATAATCTTGGCCTGCTAGGTCAGGAGCTGGTTTCAAGACCTTATCTGACTCTTGGAGTCATAAGCTGGTTGATTCTTCTGGCTCTGGCACTGACATCATTGCAGTGGGCGCAGCGGCGGATGGGGCGTAACTGGCAACGGCTGCATAACGGTGTGTATCTGGTCGCTATTCTGGCACCTATTCACTATCTGTGGTCGGTGAAAGTTTTATCGCCATGGCCGGTAATTTACGCGGTAATAGCGCTAACTTTGCTGGTATTGCGGCAGAAAAAGTTTCGTCAGTGGTTTCGTTAAAGCATCAAAATGTGCAGTTCCCCGCAAAAAATTCATCGACTGGCGCACGAACTACGCGCGCCGTCGATAATCTTCCCTGATAAGACCAGTATTTAGCTGCCAAATGCTACGAAATCATT
Organism: Salmonella enterica subsp. enterica serovar Choleraesuis; assembly: GCA_022846635.1. GTDB lineage: Bacteria > Pseudomonadota > Gammaproteobacteria > Enterobacterales > Enterobacteriaceae. The sequence goes on along the minus strand of AP025685.1, from coordinate 467,264 downwards.
ATAATGTGCCCCCTTGGTTGCCTCCCTGGCCAATTTTGCGGCTTTTAGGGGTGACAACCTTGAAACGAAGGTATATTTTGTGACATTGCCTTTTATCGCAGGAGATGGCAGCACAATGGCGAACAAGTTCCGCATTTTGCTTTTGAACGGTCCTAACCTCAATATGCTCGGCACCCGCGAGCCTGAGAAATATGGAACCGCTACTCTGAGCGATATTGTGCAACGGCTGGAAGCAGAGGCAGCTGCACTCGATGTAGCGCTGGATAGCCTGCAATCCAATGCCGAACATGTGTTGATCGACCGAATTCACCAGGCCAAAGACACCATTGACTTTATCCTGATTAATCCGGCCGCCTTCACGCATACCAGCGTCGCACTTCGTGACGCATTGCTCGCCGTGGATATTCCGTTTATCGAAATCCACCTGAGCAACGTGCATGCACGTGAACCGTTTCGCCATCATTCATATCTTTCTGATAAGGCCGTTGGCGTGATCTGCGGATTAGGCGCTGACGGTTACTCATACGCTCTCCAGACAGCGGTAAAACGCTTGTCACCAACACACTAAACAAAAGAGTACGGAACCCACTCATGGATATTCGTAAGATTAAAAAACTGATTGAACTGGTTGAAGAATCAGGCATCGCTGAACTGGAAATCTCTGAAGGCGAAGAGTCTGTACGCATCAGCCGTGCCCCGGTAAACCAGGCACCAATGATGCAGCAGGCTTATGCTGCTCCAATGTATCAGCCTCAGCCTCTGGCTGCGGCCGTAGCGCCAACTGACAAACCAGTTATGGAAGCTCCGGCATCTGCCACCAATGAAATCAGTGGCCACATCGTACGTTCCCCAATGGTTGGTACCTTCTACCGCACGCCAAGCCCAGACGCTAAAGCTTTCTGCGAAGTTGGCCAGAAAGTTAACGTCGGTGACACCCTGTGCATCGTCGAAGCGATGAAAATGATGAACCAGATCGAAGCCGACAAATCCGGCGTGGTGAAAGCCATTCTGGTTGAAAGTGGCCAGCCGGTAGAATTTGACGAGCCGCTGGTTGTCATCGAATAACGAGGCGAACATGCTGGATAAAATTGTTATCGCTAACCGTGGTGAGATTGCCCTGCGTATTCTGCGTGCCTGTAAAGAACTGGGCATCAAGACTGTCGCTGTGCACTCCACTGCTGACCGCGATTTGAAACACGTACTGCTGGCTGATGAGACGGTCTGTATTGGCCCGGCTCCATCAGTAAAAAGCTATCTGAACATCCCGGCAATTATCTCTGCCGCCGAAATCACTGGGGCTGTAGCCATCCACCCAGGTTACGGCTTCCTGTCAGAGAATGCCGACTTTGCCGAACAGGTTGAACGTTCCGGCTTTATCTTCATCGGCCCTAAAGCCGAAACTATTCGCCTGATGGGTGACAAAGTTTCTGCGATTAAAGCGATGAAAGCCGCTGGCGTACCTTGCGTACCAGGCTCTGACGGCCCGCTGGGCGATGATTCCGATAAAAACCGCGCTATCGCTAAGCGCATCGGTTATCCGGTTATCATCAAAGCCTCCGGCGGCGGCGGCGGTCGCGGCATGCGCGTAGTGCGTAAAGACGAAGACTTAGCTGAATCCATCGCCATGACTCGTGCTGAAGCAAAAGCTGCTTTCAACAACGACATGGTGTACATGGAAAAATACCTGGAAAACCCACGTCACGTGGAAATTCAGGTACTGGCTGACGGCCAGGGCAACGCTATCTATCTGGCTGAGCGTGATTGCTCTATGCAGCGTCGCCACCAGAAAGTTGTTGAAGAAGCTCCAGCGCCAGGCATCACTCCTGAGCTGCGCCGCTTTATCGGCGACCGTTGTGCGAAAGCCTGTGTCGACATCGGCTATCGCGGTGCTGGTACCTTCGAGTTCCTGTTTGAAAATGGTGAGTTCTACTTTATCGAGATGAACACCCGTATTCAGGTAGAGCACCCGGTTACCGAAATGATTACCGGTGTTGACCTGATTAAAGAGCAGCTGCGCATTGCTTCTGGTATGCCGCTGTCGATTAAACAGGACGAAATCGTGGTTCGCGGCCATGCGGTTGAATGCCGTATCAACGCCGAAGACCCGAACACCTTCCTGCCAAGCCCGGGTAAAATCACCCGTTTCCATGCGCCTGGCGGCTTTGGCGTTCGCTGGGAGTCTCATATCTACGCAGGCTACACCGTACCTCCGTACTATGACTCCATGATCGGTAAACTCATCTGCTTTGGTGAGACCCGTGAAATCGCGATTGCCCGTATGCGTAATGCTCTGCAGGAACTGATCATTGATGGCATCAAAACCAACATCGATCTGCAAATGCGCATAATGGATGATGAAAACTTCCAGCACGGTGGAACCAACATCCACTATCTGGAGAAAAAACTGGGCCTGGCGGAGAAATAATTCCTGCCATTACCGGTTAAACGGCTTCCCTCGGGAGGCCGTTTTTTTATGCAATACCCTGCCCGTTGACCCGCGATTCACTCCTGTTCTGGTATACCTACGGCAATTTTTCGCTAATGCGTTTTTCATACTGTCAATCTGGTATATGTCATGACCCGTACTTCCCTCTGTCTGCTCTGTTTTTTGCCTCTGTTTGCCCAGGCTGCCGATAGCACGCCGCCAGCTAATGACGATAGCGGTACCGACTTTTCGCTCGGAGTTGCCGGTGGTGTTAACGTGACGCCTTATAAAAGTAAACTGCATAAATACAGCGTAGTTCCGGTCATTAATTACGATGATAAAACCTGGTTCCTGCATGGTAATGAAGGCGGCCTGTACCTGATGAATGACGACGTAAACGAGCTGAAACTTAAAGCCTTTTACGACGATAGCGAATATGTTCCTAACGATGCACACGGCGCGTATCGCCATCTGCACTCACGTCACTCGACCATGATGGCCGGTGCCAGCTACCAGCGCATTACGCCTATTGGCGCCATCCACTTCCAGCTTGCTGCCGATACGCTCAATCACAGTAAAGGGCTGACTGGTAACCTGGCATGGCTCTACGAATACGATAATGGTGGCTGGACGGTGGTACCTGAAGTGGGAATGGATTGGGCAAACGCCCAGCAGAACCGCTACTACTACGGCGTAACGGATAAAGAGATGCGTCGCACCGGTATCAAGAGCTACCGGCCTGGAGCAAGCGTCACCCCGTATATGAGCCTGACGGCAGACTATGCGTTTAGCGGTACACCGTGGGATACCTACCTGAATGGACGTACCGACTGGCTGGCTGCCACCCAACGGGACAGCCCAATGGTTGGTCATGATTATGGTTGGTCGTTAACCTGGGGCATTAATTACAATTTCTAACCCCGTTTTTGCCGTTTGAACCTCAATTAGATTTAAACGGCAAATGCATTAATTTTCACCGTTGATAGTCCATTGACGACAGACTTTTTAGACTAAGCACCTACACCTGATACGTTAGCTGAAAGGCCCGTTAATCCCTCTGTGATGACAGACCTTACGTGTCTTTTTGCAACTACGCTCACGGGGCTTTCCTGAAAGCAAAAAAATATGACTAAACTACCCCCTCGCGCCTGGCATAGTGCCTGGACCATTCTCTGTGACTTTGATGGAACAATCAGCTCTCTGGATGTAACCGATACTCTGCTAGAGCATTTTGGTAAACCGGGCTGGAGTGAACTGGAAGAACGTTGGCTTGCGGGTGATATTGGCTCTCAGGAGTGCATGGCCGGGCAGATAGCGCTGCTGGACATGTCGCGTGAAGAGCTTGATGAAGTCATCTGCTCTATTCCCATCGACCCGGATTTCCGCCGTTTCGTCGAACTGACCCAGCACTATGAAGTACCGCTGCACGTTGTCAGCGATGGTCTTGACTATCCAATCTATCGTTTACTGGAGCGTCAAAGCGTAACCAATGTCCCGGTCGTGGCGAACCTTTTGGAACAGGTTGGCGATCGTAGCTGGCATTTACGCTTCCCGTGGAAAAATGAAGGTTGCCGTACCGGCAGCGGCGTGTGCAAATGTGCCGTCATGCACCAGCGCGCCGAGAATGCCTCTCTGCTGATTGGCGATGGTCACTCCGACTTCTGCCTCGCACACGAAGCCACCCACGTGTTCGCGCGCGGCAGCCTGCTGGCCGAATGTCGTAAAGACAATCTGCCGCATACTCCGGTCAGCAACTTTGCAGAAGCCTGCACCCAGCTGGAAATTCTGCTTGGTAATCCGGAAAGCCACCTGCCTATCGCAACTTTCAATGCGTTAACGCCCTGGAAACAGCGCTAATTTCTATAAGCGGCTTCCACCCTGGGAGCCGTTTCTTAATAAAGTCCCGCCCTCTTATCGTTTAGCAACTCTTCCCGCTTATTTAGCCTTACCGTGCCTCGCTCAGGCAAAGCAGAAAAAAATACCTTCAGCATGTTGAAGATATGTTTTGCGAGTACATAAGAAATTCAGGTTGAGGAATAAAAAGGAAGATAAAACGAAGGGGGCTGCCAGTAGCACAACAGGCCAGGCTACCTGTTGCTACGGGCAAAATTACCGCATCCGGTTCATGACAACGCGGCCAGGATCGGCACTCAGATAATCAGCCGCAGAATGCTGTTGCACGCGGCGTAAAACAGCTCTCAGCACCGGGTTGCGCACCCATACCAGATGCCTGGTTTCAGTAAAGTTCGCGCCGAGTTTTGCCATAACCTGTGAATCTGCCCAGCCTGCAACGTAATAACGCAGCCCTTGATCCAGTGCATATTCCAGATTCACAAACCAGCTAACGAAATAGAGGTTAAAGCGCGATACCTGCGAATAATCGAAGCCAATATACTTATCAATTAGCATTTCATTGTGCAGATAGCATAGGTTAAACCCCACCAGAGCCTCTCCGTGCCAGTAGCAGAACAGACGTCCACCACTCTCACCATCTTGCAATAACGCATCGAAAAATGCAGAAGTTAGCAGTTCAAAGCGGTTGTCACTGTGCTGATAAACTTCAAGGTAGTAGCGATAAAGCTCGGCACGCCACTGGGCCGAATCCAGGCGCGGGCAACCGGTGTTCAACACTTCTACAGTTAGCTCATCCCGACTACGCAGCTTACGCCGAAGATTATGGCGACGGCTGTGTGACATCGAGGCCATATATTCATCGATACTGTCGAAATGAATGGGCACATAGGCCAGCGTCCGGCCAGCAACGCTAAACAGACCTTTTCTGTCACCAACTTCATACAGCAAGCGCGCATTATGATTCTCAGCAGCCGATAGCAGCGGAGAATTGCAGGGCATATCTTTGACAATAGTCACACCACATTCCGGAGCCAGTCTCCGCAGCCTTTGTATATATAACTCAGGCTCCACGCCCGCAGGCAGTGGGCTGTATTCACTGACGGTAGTGCCGACAAAACAAGTAGGCTGACGTAATAATCGCCGCCAGAAACGGAATCCAGGTAGCTGTAGCAACCGCTGACGCGCCTCAGGTTCAAGCAGAGTAAATAAGTCGAAACTAGTCTTAAACCATGGCGTACCATTCGCCGAGATATGGGCTTCAAACCCCTCAGGCGGATGCTGTACAAACGCGTCAATGAGCGCCTGGGGCTCCAGGCGATGGTGATATTCAGCCATCACAGGATTCTCAGAGATGAATATGAATGACAGGGCCAGCTTGCGCTGGCCCTGGAGGAGAGATTACATCTCGCGTTTAGCGCGAACGATCAGCTGATCCAGCAGGTAGATAGCCTGATCGATTTCGCTGCGGCTGATTTCCAGCGACGGAGCGAAGGTGATAACGTTTTTATAGTAACCGCCAACATCCAGAACCAGGCCAGTTTTCTGACCGTTGTAGTCCAGGGTGCCAGACAGACCGATATCAACCATTTTATCCAGCAGCGGTTTGTTAGGGGTAAAGCCATCGGCTTCGCACAGTTCAGCGCGCAGAGCCAGACCCAGACCGTCAACATCACCGATTTCAGGATGCTGTTTCTGCAGGGTTTTCAGGCCTTCCAGGAAGTATGCGCCGCTTTCCATGACTTGTTTTTCGTAGTCTTTTTCAGCCAGCATATGCATAACTTCCAGACCAACTGAGGTACCCAGTGGGTTAGAAGCGAAGGTAGAGTGAGTAGAACCAACTGGGAAGGTAGTTGGGTTAATCAGCTCTTCACGCGCCCAGATACCAGCCAGTGGGTTCAGACCGTTAGTCAGCGCTTTACCGAATACCAGTACGTCTGGAGTTATACCGAAGTGTTCAACAGACCACAGTTTACCGGTACGGTAGAAGCCCATCTGGATTTCATCCACCACAAGCAGAATGCCGTGATCGTCGAGAACTTTTTTCAGGCCTTTATAGAAGTTCATTGGTGGGATGACATAACCACCGGTACCCTGAATTGGCTCAATATAGAAAGCAGCGAATTCAGCCTGACCAACTTTAGGATCCCAAACGCCGTGGTATTCGTTTTCGAACAGACGAGCGAATTCAGCAACCAGTTTGTCTGCATACTCTTCCGCAGTCATGCCTTTAGGGCGGCGGAACGGATATGGGAATGGAATGAACTGAGCGCGTTCGCCAAAGTGGCCGAAACGGCGACGATAACGGTAGCTGGAAGTAATAGAAGAAGCGCCGATAGTACGACCGTGGTAGCCGCCTTCGAAGGCGAACATACGGCTTTTACCGTTGCAGAAGTTACGAACCAGTTTCAGGGAGTCGTCGATAGACTGTGACCCACCTACGTTGTAATGAACGCGTCCGGCATGGCCAAATTTACGCTCCATATCCTGAGCAATAACTTTGCTCAGCTCGATTTTGGTTGGGTGCAGATACTGGCTGGCAATCTGAGGCAGCACATCGATCTGTTTTTTCAGCGCATTATCGAGGCGAGGGTTAGCGTAACCGAAGTTCACTGCGGAGTACCACATCTGCAGATCCAGGTACGGAGTACCTTCGGCATCAAACAGGTAGCTACCTTTGCAGCTATCGAAGATTTTTGGCGGGTTTACATAGTGAACAGTATCACCATGGGAGCAGTATTTGGCTTCATCAGCCAGGAGTTGTTCTTCGTATGGAGTCATCGTTTTTCCAGTCTAGCTGTGCCTGATAAGGCGTGATCTTGAGAATTGGCGGGGAGTATATCGGCGTCTTTTGAACAGATGTTTCACCTTATGATGCGGATTTACTCTGTATTGAGGTTAACGACTCCACGTTTACTTAAGGTTTATTTTATCTTCAACGAATGCTCAACGCGGGGGGAGAGGTTTTTGATCCTCACATCCCAGCCCATAAGGTACAATCGCCGCTTTACGCATCGACAGGGGATCCCATGGACCAACGTTTTGCACAGGCCCATAAAGAAGCGCGCTGGGCGTTAGCGCTGACCCTTTTATATCTGGCAGGCTGGATACTTGCCGCCTGGTTACCGGATTCACAGCAAGGCATAACCGGGTTACCTCACTGGTTTGAAATGGCCTGTCTGCTGCTGCCGCTGCTATTTATCGGATTATGCTGGCTAATGATCCGCAAGGTATTTCGCAATATTTCCCTGGAGGATGACAATGCAGCTTGAAGTGATAGTGCCGCTTGTTGCCTATCTGCTGATAGTCTTCGCCATTTCTATTTACGCCATGCGTCAACGCAAAACCGGGAACTTCCTTCAGGAATATTTTCTGGGCAGCCGCTCTATGGGTGGCTTTGTTTTAGCGATGACCCTCACCGCGACTTATATTAGTGCGAGTTCATTTATCGGTGGGCCCGGCGCTGCCTATAAATACGGGTTGGGTTGGGTATTGCTGGCGATGATCCAGCTACCGGCAGTGTGGCTGGCACTGGGGATCCTTGGCAAAAAATTCGCAATACTGGCGCGCCGTTACCAGGCGGTCACGCTCAACGATATGCTTCTGGCCCGTTATCGCAGCCCGCTGCTGGTATGGGTGGCAAGCCTGAGCCTGCTGGTTGCCTTTATTGGTGCTATGACGGTGCAGTTTATCGGCGGTGCCCGTCTGCTGGAGACTGCGGCTGGGATCCCTTACGAAACCGGTTTAATTATTTTTGGTGTCACCATCGCCCTGTACACGGCTTTCGGCGGATTCCGGGCTAGCGTATTGAACGATACCATGCAGGGGCTGGTGATGTTGCTGGGTACAGTGCTGCTGCTTGTGGGGATAATCCATAGCGCGGGCGGAGTCCACCATGCTGTCGCAACCCTGGAGCACATTAATCCAGAGCTGGTCACTCCTCGCGGTGCGGATAATATCCTGTCACCTACGTTTCTGGCCTCATTCTGGGTGCTGGTCTGTTTTGGCGTTATCGGCTTGCCGCATACCGCAGTTCGCTGTATCTCGTATAAAGACAGCAAAGCGGTACATAGTGGGATTATTATTGGCACCATCGTAGTGGGCATTTTGATGCTGGGCATGCATCTGGCAGGCGCTTTGGGCCGGGCCGTGATTCCAGACTTAACCATTCCTGATCAGGTTATCCCTGAATTAATGGTGCGTGTCTTGCCGCCAGTGGCCGCCGGTATCTTTCTGGCAGCGCCAATGGCAGCCATTATGTCGACGATTAATGCCCAGTTATTGCAGGCATCTGCTACGATCGTCAAAGATTTGTATCTCAGCATTCGGCCGGAGCAGGCAACTAACGAGAAGCGCCTAAAGCATATGTCGACGGCCATAACCTTCGTGTTAGGGGTGCTGTTGATGATAGCCGCATGGCGGCCACCAGAAATGCTTATCTGGCTTAACTTACTGGCTTTTGGCGGTCTGGAGGCAGTGTTCCTCTGGCCATTGGTGTTGGGACTTTATTGGGACAATGCCAACGCCACCGGCGCGCTAGCCGCCATGTTTGTTGGCGCTATTTTGTATGCCGTGCTGGCGACGTTAAATATCCAGCTATTGGGCTTTCATCCTATCGTTCCGGCGCTGCTCTTTAGCCTGGCGGCGTTTGTCATTGCCAATCGTTTTGGCCATGAATCTGCCGGAACTCACCTTTCAATCACTGATAAATAAAGAGTTTCACCATGCCATGGATTCAACTGAAAATTAATACCCGCGGAGCCGATGCCGAGGAACTGGGCGATGCCCTGATGGAAAACGGCGCGGTGTCCGTCACTTTTCAGGATACCCATGATACGCCGGTATTCGAGCCTCTGCCGGGTGAAACCCGCCTGTGGGGCGATACCGACGTTATCGGTCTGTTTGACGCAGAAGCGGAAATGAAGGAGGTCGTTGCCGCCCTGTCGCATCATCCCCTGCTCCAGCCTGGTTTCCACCATAAAATTGAGCAGCTGGAAGATAAAGATTGGGAGCGCGAATGGATGGATAACTTCCATCCTATGCGTTTTGGCCAGCGCCTGTGGATTTGCCCAAGCTGGCGTGACGTACCGGATGAAAATGCGGTTAACGTGATGCTCGACCCGGGCCTGGCTTTTGGTACCGGCACCCATCCAACCACCTCGCTGTGCCTGGCCTGGCTTGACGGGTTAGACCTTGAAGGTAAAACGGTTATCGACTTTGGTTGTGGCTCTGGCATTCTCGCCATTGCAGCGCTGAAACTCGGGGCCAAACACGCCATTGGTATTGATATCGACCCTCAGGCAATTCAGGCCAGCCGCGACAATGCCGAGCGTAATGGTGTATCTGACCGCCTGGCGCTTTATCTGCCCCACCAGCAGCCCGCAGATATGAAAGCTGACGTGGTAGTCGCTAATATTCTGGCAGGCCCTCTGCGCGAGCTGGCGCCGCTTATCAGCGTATTGCCCGTTTCCGGTGGCAAGCTGGGTCTGTCAGGCATTCTGGCAAGCCAGGCTGAAAGCGTTTGCTCAGCTTATGAAGCTGATTTCGCCCTGGAGCCAGTTGAAGAGAAAGAAGAGTGGTGCCGTATTACAGGTACTCGTAAATAACAACGCGTTAATTTACAGGTTCAACCCCATATTTTCAGGCCACTTTCTGTGGCCTGCTTCTCATTTTTTACTCATTAATGGCGAATAAAACAGCAGTAATATCAGAGAGCTGGTTGCCAAACGCGCTTTTTTAACAGAACTTTTAGGAAAATATCCGCTATTGGGTAAAAGATAAAAACCGGCTAACGTACTGATAGTTAAAAGCTATTATTGGAAATGCAGAATTTTCGCGCTAATTCCTTGATCTACAGCATCTGATTGTTCAAAGTTTGGCCTTTCATATCGTGCGAAAAATGCGTAATATACGCCGCCTTGCAGGAACAGTATGGTCACTTCTTAACTCATGCGAATCGGACATTACCAGCTTAGAAATCGCCTGATAGCCGCGCCAATGGCCGGGATCACTGACAGGCCGTTTCGTACGCTGTGTCACGACATGGGCGCGGGGTTAACCGTTTCAGAGATGATGTCCTCCAACCCTCAGGTTTGGGCGAGCGACAAATCGCGGCAACGCATGGTGCACGTTGATGAGCCTGGTATTCGTACCGTGCAAATCGCGGGTAGCGATCCAGAAGAAATGGCTCAGGCAGCGTGTATTAACGTTGCAGCAGGCGCCCAAATTATTGATATCAATATGGGCTGCCCCGCAAAGAAAGTGAATCGCAAGCTGGCAGGTTCAGCCCTTCTGCAATACCCGGAACAGGTCGATAAGATTCTGTCTGCGGTAGTAAATGCAGTGGACGTTCCCGTCACACTTAAGATTCGCACCGGTTGGGATCCGGAGCACCGTAACTGCGTAGAGATTGCCAAATTGGCTGAAAGTCGTGGTATTCAGGCATTAACTATTCATGGCAGAACACGTGCCTGCCTGTTTAATGGTGAAGCAGAATACGACAGCATTCGGACAGTTAAGCAGCATGTTTCCATCCCGGTTATTGCCAATGGAGACATCACTGACCCGCTTAAAGCCAGAGCCGTACTGGACTATACGGGGGCTGATGCCCTGATGATAGGCCGTGCAGCTCAGGGAAGACCCTGGATCTTTCGGGAAATCCAGCATTATCTGGACACCGGGGAGTTGCTCCCCCCTCTGCCGCTGGCAGAGGTTAAGCGCTTACTTTGCGCGCATGTGCTGGCGTTACATGACTTTTATGGTCAGGCCAAAGGGTATCGCATCGCGCGCAAACACGTATCCTGGTATCTCCAGGAACACGCTCCGGATGACCAGTTTCGGCGCACATTCAACGCCATTGAGGATGCCAGCGAACAGCTGGAGGCGTTGGAGGCATACTTCGAAAATTTTGCGTAAACAGAAATAAAGAGCTGACAGAACTATGTTCGAACAACGCGTAAATTCTGACGTACTAACCGTTTCTACCGTAAACTCTCAGGACCAGGTAACTCAAAAACCTCTGCGTGACTCGGTAAAACAGGCACTGAAGAACTATTTTGCTCAACTGAATGGTCAGGACGTTAATGACCTGTATGAGCTGGTACTGGCTGAAGTTGAACAGCCCCTGTTGGACATGGTGATGCAATACACCCGCGGTAATCAGACCCGTGCTGCCCTGATGATGGGCATCAACCGCGGTACACTGCGTAAAAAACTGAAAAAATACGGCATGAACTGATTTATTCAGTTAAGTCGTTAATGAAAAAGGCGCTAACCGGCATGGGGTAGCGCCTTTTTTATAGGTTAAATCTTGCTAATTACCCTTATTTGTTTACCGGGATCACGGCACCTTTGTATTTAGTGCGGATCCAGTCCTGAATCTCTTTCGAGTGCAGTACATCCACCAGGGCAACGATGTCTTTTTTCTTCTCATCGCCACGGTGCACAGTGATGATGTTGGCATATGGGTTATCTTCACCACTCTCAACGGCGATAGGATCGTGTACCGGGTCAAGGCCCGCATCTATCGCATAGTTGGCGTTGATAACAACCGCAGCGCCTTCATCATTGTTATACATCTGCGGAAGCAAGGATGCCTCTACGTTAGGCATGAACTGCAAGTGCTTCGGGTTATCGACGATATCGCTAATCCGTGCATTGACCTTATCAACCCCCGGCTTCAGCTTAATGACACCGGCTTTTTCGAAGATAGACAGAATTCGCCCCTCTTCTGAAACCGCGTCACGCATGATGATTTTGCCATTCTGAGGCAGGTCTGCCAGCGACTTATATTTCTTCGAATAGATACCGATAGGCTCGATATGAATAGCTCCCGCGCTCACAAAATCGTACGACTTATCTCCAGCATGATCTTTCAATACGCTGTTCAGATAAGGAATATGCTGGAAATAGTTGGCATCAATATCATGCCCAGCCAGCGCGGTATTGGGCAGGATGTAATCCTGGAATCGTTTGATTTCGAGGTCGATTCCCTGTTTTGCCAGGATAGGTTTAGCCTGCTCGAGAATTTCTGCATGCGGTACGTTCGATGCCCCAACGGTAAGCATATCGGCCCATGCCCCTACGCTGAATGCACTTAAGGTCACTGCGGCAAGCAAAGTTAGCGTTTTTTTCATTTTTAGCGTTTCCGGTAATTAGCGTTTATCTAACAGAGTGGTAATAGCGTCACCGCATAACTGAATAATGAAGACGATAACCAGGATAGCTACCGTCGCCACCAGCGTGACATCGTTGTGATTTCGTTGGAACCCTTCCAGATAGGCAAGGTTGCCCAGCCCTCCGGCACCGATCACCCCAGCCATTGCGCTGTAACTCACCAGGGCAATAAGCGTTACGGTGATGCCGGAAACCAGAGCCGGGGAAGACTCAGGTAACAAAACCCGAAGGATAAGCGTGCCTGGACGAGCCCCCATAGAGCGGGTTGCTTCAATAACGCCTTTATCAACCTCCCGTAGCGCTATCTCAACCAACCGGGCATAGAATGGCGCGGCACCGGCAATAAGCGCCGGGAATGCCGCATTGGCGCCCAGAATGGTTCCCACCAGGGTCTTAGTAACGGGTATCAGCAATACAATAAGAATGATGAATGGGATTGAGCGGAAGATGTTCACGACAATCGATATCACGCTATACACGGTGCGGTTTTGGTACAAACCACCTTTTGCCGTGAGAAATAGCGCCAAACCCAGTACCAGTCCCAGAAGAAAAGTAGCCAGCCCGGAAAATACTGTCATGTAGAGCGTTTCCTGGGTTGCAGACCACAGGAGATCCCACTGTAGATGAGGAAATAAGTTCTCAGCCATGAGCAATCACCTCGCCCTGAATATCACTACGGCTGAGATCATTCAGGATATCCGCCAGCTGCTGGTCACTGGCAGGCACCTGAATCCAAAGTTGCCCGAAGAGTCCCTGAGCCGTTTGCGTCATACGCCCATGCAGAATGTTGAATGGTAATCCGTAGTGCAGCATTAGCTGACCAACCACCGGCTGCTGAGTGCTGCTTCCGGCAAATGTAAGCTTGATGATGCTACCAGCCTCAGCGCTTACCAGCTCAGTTGAAAACTCCGTTTCATCTGAGTACTGGCCAATTTGCCGGACAAACTGCCGAGTTATCTCCTGCTGGGGATGAGTGAACACCTGCAAGACTTCCCCCTCTTCAACTACCCGCCCATTCTCCATTACCGCCACCCGGTCGCAGATCTTGCGCACCACGTGCATTTCATGAGTGATCAATACGATCGTCAAATTAAAACGACGATTAATATCTTTGAGGAGATCGAGAATTTGATCGGTTGTTTGCGGATCGAGTGCCGAAGTCGCTTCATCACATAATAAAACGTCTGGATTATTGGCCAGCGCTCTGGCAATACCGACTCGCTGTTTTTGCCCACCGCTAAGCTGTGAGGGATAGGCATTTTCGCGTCCGGTTAAGCCAACCAGCGCGATAAGCTCGGTAACTCTTTGACTAATAGTGGACTTAGAGGCACCGGCAATTTGCATCGAGAACGCGATATTCTGGCTAACAGTACGTGACCATAATAAGTTGAAGTGTTGAAACACCATGCTGATTTTAAGGCGCGCCCGGCGCAACGCTTCGCCGCTCGCTGCAGAAATATCCTGCCCATTAACCACAACCTTCCCTTCAGAAGGTTTCTCAAGGCCATTAAGCAGGCGGATGAGCGTGCTTTTCCCGGCACCGCTATATCCAATAATGCCGTAAATCTGCCCGGCGCTAACCGTGAGGCTGACCCGATCAACGGCAGTTACCGGTGCTGTTTTATGGGCAAAAATTTTGGAGATATTACTCAGTTCAATCATTCTGGTGGCTATCCGGCGCTGCAATGTCTGAAAGTCGCTGGCCTTTTTTTTTGGCTTTTAGCGGTATAGATGTCCAGAAGATAGTAAGTAGCCGTTACTATTCTGTGAATGATTAAATTGGAATTTCATATAACCAAAGTGCAGCACTCATTTTTCAATACGAAAAATGCTGGCCTAAATTCATAATCTCTTTTAGGCTTATAGAGTTAATTATTCCCCTCTCCTTATTTTCTCCATATTTATCCAAATCTACCGCGTATTCTCCACAAAGTTTACTTAGCACACGGTTTGCAATGCTTTAGCGCTCTCCTGACACAACAGGGAGTGATACGCTTTATCTCAAGTCCGTAGCACATTACGGGATTCATTGTGGCGTGATTGCCGTAGAGGTTATTATGAAAAAGATTGCAATTGTTGCGCTGCTTACCACCTTACTGGCTGGCTGTGCTCACGATTCTCCATGCGTACCGGTTTATGATGACCAGGGGCGTCTGGTACATACTAATACCTGTATGAAAGGTACAACTCAGGATAACTGGGAAACCGCAGGCGCAATTGCCGGTGGTGCCGCGGCTCTGGCCGGGTTAACTTTGGGTATCGTTGCTTTAACCAAATAATTAAAACCATCCCATCAGGGGGTGGATTAAAGCAAATAATAAAGCGGGGCCTCAGGCCCCGTTGTTATTTTTACTCCCCATTCTGGCGCACACCTGCAAGCCAGCGACCACATTTATAATAACCCTGCTCACATTCGATTTATGCTCTCACCTAAAACATTGCATAAGATGTGAAGCACCATCACAGTCTATTTTGCTTAAGTACACTTTTATCTCAAGCACTCCTCATTTTGTCGCAGCCTATTCTGCATGGCACCAATACTGTGCAGATTACTCAGCATATTCATCTATAACAGCCCCTGATACAGCGAATCTTAAAACTGGCATCTGAATTGCTTTATCCGTTATGCGCAAGCCGCAGACAGGTTAAGTGGCGCAGTGACGTCACCTGATAACGATAATTTTGCCTCAAGGATTCGTAATGAAAAAAATGATAGTTGCCACGCTGCTCGCCGCTAGCGGCATGAGTTTACTCTCCGCACACGCCCAGGCTGGAACCACCCTTGATGCGGTAAAGAAAAAGGGGTTTGTGCAGTGTGGAATCAGTGATGGTTTACCCGGTTTCTCTTATGCCGATAGCGCGGGAAAGTTTACGGGTATTGATGTGGATGTATGCCGGAGCGTCGCCGCCGCGCTGTTTGGTGATGCCGAAAAGGTAAAATATACCCCGCTAACCGCTAAAGAACGCTTCACCGCGTTGCAGTCCGGTGAGGTGGATTTACTGTCGCGTAATACGACCTGGACATCTTCTCGCGACGGTGGAATGGGGATGCAGTTTACTGGAGTGACTTATTACGATGGCATCGGCTTCCTGACACATAACAAAGCTGGCCTCAAAAGTGCAAAAGAGCTGGATGGTGCCACCGTTTGTATTCAGGCCGGAACCGATACCGAGCTAAACGTCGCTGATTACTTCAAAGCGAATAAGATGAAGTACACACCGGTGACTTTCGACCGTTCCGATGAATCTGCCAAGGCGCTGGAGTCCGGGCGCTGCGATACATTGGCCTCCGATCAGTCTCAGCTCTACGCCCTGCGCATTAAACTCAGTAACCCCGCCGAATGGCTGGTCCTGCCTGAGGTTATCTCTAAGGAGCCTTTAGGTCCGGTAGTTCGGCGCGGTGATGATGACTGGTTCACTATCGTACGCTGGTCTCTGTTCGCCATGCTAAATGCCGAAGAGATGGGTATTACTTCCAAAAACGTCGACGAAAAAGCCGCTAAACCATCCACTCCTGATATGGCTCACCTGTTAGGTAAAGAAGGGGACTTTGGAAAAGATCTGAAGCTGGATAACAAGTGGGCTTACAACATTATTAAGCAGGTAGGTAATTACGCAGAGATCTTCGACCGTAACGTAGGATCTGGCAGTGAGCTTAAGATCCAGCGCGGCCAGAATAACCTATGGAATAACGGCGGTATTCAATACGCGCCACCGGTGCGCTAACTCAATACTGGCGGCATCAATGCGGTGCCGCCTCCGCAGTTGCTGGTATTCGAGGTCAGCTATGTCCGTTCGTCGTGCCACCGTAAAACGCAGTTTCTCGCTAGCCAACCCCGCTTCCAGGGCAATGCTGTATCAGCTACTGGCTGTCATAGGTATTGTGGCTGGATTAGGATGGATTATTCATAACACGGTAGTCAATCTGGCAAACAGGGGAATTACCTCCGGATTTGCCTTTCTGGATCGCGGTGCCGGGTTCGGTATCGTCCAGCATCTGATTGATTACAGCCAGGGAGATACCTATTTACGGGTCTTTGTCATTGGCTTACTCAATACATTACTGGTTTCAGCATTGTGTATTTTATTTGCCTCAGTGCTCGGTTTAGTTATTGGTCTGGCGCGTCTGTCCGATAACTGGTTATTGCGTAAGTTATCGACGACCTATATTGAAATCTTCCGCAATATTCCTCCGCTGCTGCAAATTTTCTTCTGGTATTTCGCAGTGCTGCGCAATCTTCCCGGCCCCCGCCAGGCTGTAGACGCTTTGGGCCTGGCGTTTCTAAGTAATCGGGGACTTTATATCCCATGGCCGCAGCCTGGCATTGGTCTGCTGGCTTTTGTTGTAGCCCTGGCGCTTGCACTCGCCGGCGCTATTGCCATTAGGCATCGTAATAAGCGTATTCAGCAACTCAATGGTCAACAAAAAAGAAGCTGGCCCGCTACGCTTGCCCTGTTTATCGGGCTGCCTCTGCTGGCCTATATATTTATCGGGCCGGCAGTGGTCTGGGATATTCCTGTCTTACAGGGCTTCAATTACCGTGGAGGTTTCGCCCTTATTCCCGAACTGGCTGCTCTAACACTAGCCCTATCGGTTTACACCTCTGCGTTTATAGCCGAGATTATTAGGGCCGGCATTCAATCGGTTCCCGAGGGGCAACGAGAGGCCGCACGTTCTCTGGGGATCCCATCTCCAGTCGCATTACGTAAGGTCATTTTGCCTCAGGCATTGCGAGTCATTATCCCGCCGCTAACCAGCCAGTATCTCAATATAGTGAAAAACTCTTCTCTGGCTGCCGCTATCGGTTATCCCGATATGGTATCGCTATTTGCCGGAACGGTACTCAACCAGACTGGCCAGGCCATAGAGACTATCGCTATGACGATGTCGGTTTATTTGCTTATCAGCCTGGCTATTTCACTGTTAATGAATCTATACAACCGCCGTATAACACTGGTCGAGCGCTAAGAAGATGACAATGAATAAAATTGTGGACTCATTACCTGCCGCATCGACTAGCGGTTATTACCAGAGGATATGGCGCTGGATACGCAAAAATCTGTTCTCCAGCTACCTCAATACTTTGTTAACTCTAATCTGCATCTGGGGAGTTGTTTCTCTGTTGCCTCCACTGCTGAACTGGGCGGTATTTGATGCCAACTGGCTCGGCAGTACTCGTGCTGACTGCTCACGCGATGGAGCTTGCTGGGTGTTCATCCAACAGCGCTTTGGGCAGTTTATGTATGGTCTGTACCCACACGATCAGCGCTGGCGAATTAACCTGGCATTAGCCATAACCTTAATAAGTTTGCTGCCAATATTTTGGCGCAGAATGTCGCATCGCGGTCGTTATGTGGTGGCATGGGCTATCTGCCTGCCAGTGGTTATTTGGGTGCTGATGCACGGCGGTTTATTCGGGCTGACGACGGTGGAAACTCGCCAGTGGGGAGGGCTGACGCTGACGCTAATCATATCCGCCGTGGGCATTGCTGGTGCGCTACCTCTGGGTATTCTTCTGGCACTCGGACGCCGCTCAAAGCTACCGGTTATTCGTTGGCTATGTATCGCCTTTATTGAGTTCTGGCGCGGTATTCCATTAATCACCGTGCTGTTTATGGCATCAGTCATGTTACCGCTATTTATGTCGGAAGGGAGTTCGGTGGACAAGCTGTTGCGGGCACTCATCGGTGTCATTTTGTTCCAGTCAGCCTATGTGGCCGAGGTCGTTCGTGGCGGGTTGCAGGCACTACCAAAGGGACAATATGAGGCCGCCGCCGCACTGGCTCTTGGGTATTGGAAAACCCACGCGCTGGTTATCCTGCCTCAGGCGCTTAAGCTGGTAATACCCGGCCTGGTGAACACCATTATTGCGCTATTTAAAGATACCAGCCTGGTGATCATCATTGGATTATTTGACCTGTTTAGCAGCGTGCAGCAGGCGACTGTCGATCCCGCATGGTTAGGAATGTCTACCGAGGGATATGTTTTTGCAGCGGTAATCTATTGGCTCTTTTGCTTCTCCATGTCGCGCTATAGCCAGTATTTGGAAAAGCGCTTCCACACTGGCCGCACGGCACTCTGAGGTATGCAATGAATACATTAAAGGCGCATCAGACTCACGAGATTATCCGTATCGAAAATATGAATAAATGGTACGGACAATTCCATGTTCTGAAAGATATCAATCTGACTGTCACTGCCGGGGAACGTATAGTCCTGTGCGGGCCTTCTGGCTCAGGAAAATCGACAACCATTCGTTGTATTAACCACCTGGAAGAACATCAGCAAGGCCGTATCGTTATCGACGGCATTGAGCTGAATGACGATTTACGCAATATCGAGCGAGTGCGTGCTGAGGTTGGAATGGTTTTCCAACATTTCAATTTATTCCCCCATCTCACGGTTTTGCAAAACTGTACGCTGGCACCAATCTGGGTACGTAAAATGGCTCAGAAAGATGCTCAAGACATGGCAATGCATTATCTGGAGAAAGTGAGAATCGCTGAGCATGCTCATAAGTATCCGGGGCAAATATCCGGCGGCCAGCAGCAGCGAGTTGCTATCGTCCGTTCATTGTGTATGAAACCGAAAATAATGTTGTTTGATGAGCCAACCTCGGCTCTCGATCCTGAGATGGTAAAAGAAGTTTTAGACACCATGATAAGCCTGGCAGAATCTGGTATGACAATGCTTTGCGTCACGCATGAAATGGGTTTTGCCCGCACGGTTGCTGACAGAGTTATCTTTATGGATCGCGGTGAGATTGTTGAGCAAGCTCCACCCGATAGGTTTTTCTCAAATCCACAGTCCTCGAGGACCCAGGCGTTTTTATCGCAGGTTATCTATTGATAGGTTTTCTATGAGCATCGATTAGAAAAGCAAAAAGCCTCATGCGAAAGCATGAGGCTTGTCACTTAATTTGATGCCTGGCTAACTCTCCCTCCCGCGGCCTGTGGACAGCGATCCATGCTGTGCAAATTCGTTCCCGACGAATTTGTCCTCCTCTGGAGAGCGGAGCGCTTACCGACAGACAGCAGAAAAAAGAAAAAACCCTGTACGTCAGTACAGGGCTTCGTCTCTTGTTTGATGCCTGGCAGTTCCCTACTCTCGCATGGGGAGACCCCACACTACCATCGGCGCTACGGCGTTTCACTTCTGAGTTCGGCATGGGGTCAGGTGGGACCACCGCGCTAGTGCCGCCAGGCAAATTCTTTTTTATTGCCGAACTTTAACCGTAAAAAGTGGTGCTGATACCCAGAGTCGAACTGGGGACCTCACCCTTACCAAGGGTGCGCTCTACCAACTGAGCCATATCAGCACGCTTAATTTGATGCCTGGCAGTTCCCTACTCTCGCATGGGGAGACCCCACACTACCATCGGCGCTACGGCGTTTCACTTCTGAGTTCGGCATGGGGTCAGGTGGGACCACCGCGCTAGTGCCGCCAGGCAAATTCTGTCCGTTCACCGCTTTACGCCATGAACGTTTATCCGAAAACTAAGCTGAAAATCTCTCAAATCCAACACCAAAACCTCTTTGGCGTTGTAAGGTTAAGCCTCACGGTTCATTAGTACCGGTTAGCTCAACGCATCGCTGCGCTTACACACCCGGCCTATCAACGTCGTAGTCTTCAACGTTCCTTCAGGAGCATCAAGTGCTCAGGGAGAACTCATCTCGGGGCAAGTTTCGTGCTTAGATGCTTTCAGCACTTATCTTTTCCGCATTTAGCTACCGGGCAATGCCATTGGCATGACAACCCGAACACCAGTGATGCGTCCACTCCGGTCCTCTCGTACTAGGAGCAGCCCCCCTCAATTCTCCAGCGCCCACGGCAGATAGGGACCGAACTGTCTCACGACGTTCTAAACCCAGCTCGCGTACCACTTTAAATGGCGAACAGCCATACCCTTGGGACCTACTTCAGCCCCAGGATGTGATGAGCCGACATCGAGGTGCCAAACACCGCCGTCGATATGAACTCTTGGGCGGTATCAGCCTGTTATCCCCGGAGTACCTTTTATCCGTTGAGCGATGGCCCTTCCATTCAGAACCACCGGATCACTATGACCTGCTTTCGCACCTGCTCGAGCCGTCACTCTCGCAGTCAAGCTGGCTTATGCCATTGCACTAACCTCCTGATGTCCGACCAGGATTAGCCAACCTTCGTGCTCCTCCGTTACTCTTTGGGAGGAGACCGCCCCAGTCAAACTACCCACCAGACACTGTCCGCAACCCGGATCACGGGTCTACGTTAGAACATCAAACATTAAAGGGTGGTATTTCAAGGTTGGCTCCACGCAGACTGGCGTCCACGCTTCAAAGCCTCCCACCTATCCTACACATCAAGGCTCAATGTTCAGTGTCAAGCTATAGTAAAGGTTCACGGGGTCTTTCCGTCTTGCCGCGGGTACACTGCATCTTCACAGCGATTTCAATTTCACTGAGTCTCGGGTGGAGACAGCCTGGCCATCATTACGCCATTCGTGCAGGTCGGAACTTACCCGACAAGGAATTTCGCTACCTTAGGACCGTTATAGTTACGGCCGCCGTTTACCGGGGCTTCGATCAGGAGCTTCTCTTGCGATGACCCCATCAATTAACCTTCCGGCACCGGGCAGGCGTCACACCGTATACGTCCACTTTCGTGTTTGCACAGTGCTGTGTTTTTAATAAACAGTTGCAGCCAGCTGGTATCTTCGACTGCCTTCAGCTCCAGGAGTAAATCCCTTCACCTAACGACAGCGTGCCTTCTCCCGAAGTTACGGCACCATTTTGCCTAGTTCCTTCACCCGAGTTCTCTCAAGCGCCTTGGTATTCTCTACCTGACCACCTGTGTCGGTTTGGGGTACGATTTCGTGTTACCTGATGCTTAGAGGCTTTTCCTGGAAGCAGGGCATTTGTTACTTCAGCACCGTAGTGCCTCGTCATCACACCTCAGCGTTAAAAAGAGTCCGGATTTACCTAAACTCTCCGCCTACATGCTTAAACCGGGACAACCGTCGCCCGGCTAACATAGCCTTCTCCGTCCCCCCTTCGCAGTAACACCAAGTACAGGAATATTAACCTGTTTCCCATCGACTACGCTTTTCAGCCTCGCCTTAGGGGTCGACTCACCCTGCCCCGATTAACGTTGGACAGGAACCCTTGGTCTTCCGGCGTGCGGGCTTTTCACCCGCATTATCGTTACTTATGTCAGCATTCGCACTTCTGATACCTCCAGCAAACCTCACAGTTCACCTTCAACGGCTTACAGAACGCTCCCCTACCCAACAACACATAGTGTCGCTGCCGCAGCTTCGGTGCATGGTTTAGCCCCGTTACATCTTCCGCGCAGGCCGACTCGACCAGTGAGCTATTACGCTTTCTTTAAATGATGGCTGCTTCTAAGCCAACATCCTGGCTGTCTGAGCCTTCCCACATCGTTTCCCACTTAACCATGACTTTGGGACCTTAGCTGGCGGTCTGGGTTGTTTCCCTCTTCACGACGGACGTTAGCACCCGCCGTGTGTCTCCCGTGATAACATTCTCCGGTATTCGCAGTTTGCATCGAGTTGGTAAGTCGGGATGACCCCCTAGTCGAAACAGTGCTCTACCCCCGGAGATGAATTCACGAGGCGCTACCTAAATAGCTTTCGGGGAGAACCAGCTATCTCCCGGTTTGATTGGCCTTTCACCCCCAGCCACAAGTCATCCGCTAATTTTTCAACATTAGTCGGTTCGGTCCTCCAGTTAGTGTTACCCAACCTTCAACCTGCCCATGGCTAGATCACCGGGTTTCGGGTCTATACCCTGCAACTTAACGCCCAGTTAAGACTCGGTTTCCCTTCGGCTCCCCTATTCGGTTAACCTTGCTACAGAATATAAGTCGCTGACCCATTATACAAAAGGTACGCAGTCACACCCTCAAGGGGTGCTCCCACTGCTTGTACGTACACGGTTTCAGGTTCTTTTTCACTCCCCTCGCCGGGGTTCTTTTCGCCTTTCCCTCACGGTACTGGTTCACTATCGGTCAGTCAGGAGTATTTAGCCTTGGAGGATGGTCCCCCCATCTTCAGACAGGATATCACGTGTCCCGCCCTACTCATCGAGTTCACAGAAGGTGTGCTTTCATGTACGGGGCTGTCACCCTGTATCGCCGGACTTTCCAGACCGTTCCACTAACACACAAACTGATTCAGACTCTGGGCTGCTCCCCGTTCGCTCGCCGCTACTGGGGGAATCTCGGTTGATTTCTTTTCCTCGGGGTACTTAGATGTTTCAGTTCCCCCGGTTCGCCTCGTTAACCTATGTATTCAGTTAACGATAGTGCACGAATGCACTGGGTTTCCCCATTCGGACATCGTCGGTTATAACGCCTCATATCAGCTTACCGACGCTTTTCGCAGATTAGCACGTCCTTCATCGCCTCTGACTGCCAGGGCATCCACCGTGTACGCTTAGTCGCTTAACCTCACAACCCGAAGAAGTCTTCGTGTCGCAAGAATTTGAGAGACTCGAACATATCATCGTCATTTCTTATTACGGAGAAATGAGACGGTATGTCGTTTCAATTTTCAGCTTGTTTCCAGATTTTTAAAGAGCAAATATCTCAAACGTAACTCAGAGAGTCAGTTTTGAGATACTGATGTCGGCGACTTTCACTCACAGACCAGCAAGTGGCGTCCCCTAGGGGATTCGAACCCCTGTTACCGCCGTGAAAGGGCGGTGTCCTGGGCCTCTAGACGAAGGGGACACTGAAGTCTCAATCGCAAGACGCCTTGCTTCTTTACTTTCATCAGACAATCTGTGTGAGCACTACAAGGTTGTATCTTTATAGGTAAGGAGGTGATCCAACCGCAGGTTCCCCTACGGTTACCTTGTTACGACTTCACCCCAGTCATGAATCACAAAGTGGTAAGCGCCCTCCCGAAGGTTAAGCTACCTACTTCTTTTGCAACCCACTCCCATGGTGTGACGGGCGGTGTGTACAAGGCCCGGGAACGTATTCACCGTGGCATTCTGATCCACGATTACTAGCGATTCCGACTTCATGGAGTCGAGTTGCAGACTCCAATCCGGACTACGACATACTTTATGAGGTCCGCTTGCTCTCGCGAGGTCGCTTCTCTTTGTATATGCCATTGTAGCACGTGTGTAGCCCTACTCGTAAGGGCCATGATGACTTGACGTCATCCCCACCTTCCTCCGGTTTATCACCGGCAGTCTCCTTTGAGTTCCCGACCGAATCGCTGGCAACAAAGGATAAGGGTTGCGCTCGTTGCGGGACTTAACCCAACATTTCACAACACGAGCTGACGACAGCCATGCAGCACCTGTCTCAGAGTTCCCGAAGGCACCAAAGCATCTCTGCTAAGTTCTCTGGATGTCAAGAGTAGGTAAGGTTCTTCGCGTTGCATCGAATTAAACCACATGCTCCACCGCTTGTGCGGGCCCCCGTCAATTCATTTGAGTTTTAACCTTGCGGCCGTACTCCCCAGGCGGTCTACTTAACGCGTTAGCTCCGGAAGCCACTCCTCAAGGGAACAGCCTCCAAGTAGACATCGTTTACGGCGTGGACTACCAGGGTATCTAATCCTGTTTGCTCCCCACGCTTTCGCACCTGAGCGTCAGTCTTTGTCCAGGGGGCCGCCTTCGCCACCGGTATTCCTCCAGATCTCTACGCATTTCACCGCTACACCTGGAATTCTACCCCCCTCTACAAGACTCTAGCCTGCCAGTTTCGAATGCAGTTCCCAGGTTGAGCCCGGGGATTTCACATCCGACTTGACAAACCGCCTGCGTGCGCTTTACGCCCAGTAATTCCGATTAACGCTTGCACCCTCCGTATTACCGCGGCTGCTGGCACGGAGTTAGCCGGTGCTTCTTCTGCGAGTAACGTCAATTGCTGAGGTTATTAACCTCAACACCTTCCTCCTCGCTGAAAGTACTTTACAACCCGAAGGCCTTCTTCATACACGCGGCATGGCTGCATCAGGCTTGCGCCCATTGTGCAATATTCCCCACTGCTGCCTCCCGTAGGAGTCTGGACCGTGTCTCAGTTCCAGTGTGGCTGGTCATCCTCTCAGACCAGCTAGGGATCGTCGCCTAGGTGAGCCTTTACCCCACCTACTAGCTAATCCCATCTGGGCACATCTGATGGCAAGAGGCCCGAAGGTCCCCCTCTTTGGTCTTGCGACGTTATGCGGTATTAGCCACCGTTTCCAGTAGTTATCCCCCTCCATCAGGCAGTTTCCCAGACATTACTCACCCGTCCGCCACTCGTCAGCAAAGAAGCAAGCTTCTTCCTGTTACCGTTCGACTTGCATGTGTTAGGCCTGCCGCCAGCGTTCAATCTGAGCCATGATCAAACTCTTCAATTTAAAGTTTGATGCTCAATGAATTCTGTCATTCGTAATGAATTAACTGTTGTTCACTTGAGACTTGATAAATCATTTAGCGTCTTGCGACGTTAAGATATCAGTGCCTCGAGTGCCCACACAGATTGTCTGATAAATTGTTAAAGAGCAGTGAGTTAGCGACGCTTCGCTTGCTAACTCGAGGTGGCGTATATTACGCTTTCCTCTTTCAGAGTCAACCCTCATTTTCAGGTTTTTCTCTTCAACCGAACCGGCTAGTTAGTGTGAAGTGATTCACATCCGCCGTGTCGATGGAGGCGCATTATAGGGATCCCACTTTTTTGCACAACCCTTTTTTGCGATCTTTTTTCCGTTCGCTCAGTTTGCAACCGCTTCGCGTAGATCGCATACGATCTGCCGCCATTTTTCCCCTTCTAATCGACATTTCGCTTAAAATAACAGCAGCCACTTAATCGCGAGGAGTCTGGCATGTCACAAGTATTACGTCCCTATAAGCAGTTACGCCCTAAAATTGGCCTGAAAGTCATGATTGATAGCAGTAGCGTCGTTATTGGCGATGTCCGGCTGGCCGATGATGTCAGTGTCTGGCCTTTGGTTGTTATTCGGGGCGATGTTAACTATGTCGCCGTTGGCGCACGCACTAACATTCAGGATGGGAGCGTTTTGCATGTCACTCATAAATCCAGCGCCAACCCTGAAGGCAATCCATTAATCATTGGCGAGGACGTTACGGTCGGGCATAAGGTTATGCTCCATGGTTGCATCATCGGCAACAGAGTTCTTGTGGGCATGGGGTCAATTTTACTGGATGGAGCTGAAATTCAGGATGACGTAATTATTGGCGCTGGTAGCCTGGTTCCGCAGAATAAGACCCTGGAAAGCGGCTATCTCTATTTAGGAAGCCCGGTAAAACAAATCCGGCCATTAAAGCCGGAAGAGTTTGAGGGTTTAAAGTATTCAGCTAACAATTATGTGCGCTGGAAAGACGACTATCTGGAAGAGGAAAGCCAGAACCAGCCTTGAGAATCTTCAGCCTGGCACTCAATACAGTGCTGGGCCTCCTCTTCAAGATCCCATCGATTAGCGCGGAATAAATCCAGCGGCTCCAGCGACTCTCCAAAACGCTCTTGCAACACACTGACCCTGATTGCACAAGTACACTGCATTCCATGAACTAAAGCCGGGAAGCAAACCGCTTGCTGCGCATCATCCCACCATTCCCGATCGGGAAATTGAATAGCCTGATTCACGCGTTAATCTCTTGCTGCAAAATCTTAATCACCGGCGCTGTATCCGGCAGCAGGCCATGCCACAACAAAACAGCATGCGCCGCCTGCCCCACCAGCATCCCTAAACCATCAGCATAATGCCGTGCTCCATGGTCTACGCACCACTTGAGGAACGGGGTTAGTTCGCGCTGGTAGAACATATCGTAGCAGTTAACTTCTGGCGTAATCAGCCTGGCATCCAGAGCCGGAATATCGCCTTTAATACCGCTGGAGGTCGCATTGATAATGAGGTCGTAATGTTGGGTGTCGCATGCACTTTGCTCCACTGCAGTAATCTCACCGCAATGGGTGAACAGCTCCGCTAGTTGCTGAGCCTTACTGAAAGTACGATTGGTAATCACTACCTTACATTCAAGAGATAGCAGCGGCTGAATTACTCCCCTGGCCGCACCACCAGCGCCAACTAACAGAACCCGGCTTCCCGGGCGCACCATACTGAGCCGCTCCAAATCACTCAGCAAGCCGATACCATCCGTATTATCCCCAAGAATGCGACCATCTTTTAAAAGCTTGAGTGTATTCACAGCGCCAGCTAGCGCAGCGCGCTCGGTTAGCTCATCTGCCCGCTCAAATGCCTGCTCTTTAAAAGGCACCGTGACATTAGCACCTAATCCTCCTGCGGAGAAAAATCGTTCTAACTCAGGAATAAAGCCATCAAGCGGCGCGAGTATTCGTCCATAGGTATGAACAATTCCAAGCTGCTGCGCAAAATACTTATGAATAGAGGGAGACTTACTATGAGCAATTGGGTTACCGAATACTGCGTACTGTTCCATTTAATTATCCCTGGCGAAATAGCTCACCGCTTAACGCATCGCGGATCTCTGAAGGATTAGTGCGACCACCGGTATTTCCTTTAAGAACTGGGAAATCCTCGCCAAACTGCAGCTGCACTTCCTGCCATGTCCGGCAAGGCTCCTGACCGCTGAGATTAGCGCTGGTCGAAACCAGTGGTTTTCCATACGCCTGGCATAGAGCAATAACGTCAGGATGATCGGTAACGCGCACGGCCAGAGAATCAAACCGTCCGGTCAGCCAGCGCGGAGTTTCAGGGCGCGCAGGAAACACAAAGGTCACCGGACCTGGCCAACAGGCAGACACGACATCGCGCTGTTCCTGAGTCAGAAAAGAGTCATCTATATAAGCTTTAAGCTGCTCATAACTAGCGGCAATCAAGATCAACCCTTTATCAACCGGGCGCTGCTTGAGAGCTAACAGGCGGTTAACCGCAATTTCGTCATCAGGGTCACAGCCCACGCCGAAAACGGCCTCGGTAGGATAAGCAATAACTTGCTGCTGATTCAAAATGCCTACCAATTCATCAAGCTGGGATACAGAGGGGTTATTCTTCACAATTATTTTCCGCAGGGATTAGCTTTCCACATTGTTTACTGGCGCAGTAGCGTTTTAAGCCCTGAGCCGTTTTCTTTTCTATTAATAGCGGGTAATGGCACAACGGGCACTCACCAGCAATGGGAGTGAAATTGACCGCAAACTGGCATTCCGGATAGCGATCGCAGGAATGAAAGGTTTTTCCGTAGCGGGAGCGGCGCTGCACCAGCTTTCCTTGCTGGCATTGGGGACAGGCAATGGCCGTTACATCAGGCTTATCAATAATCTCAGTATGCTCGCAGTCCGGATAGTTACTGCATCCAATAAACATACCATAACGGCCCTGGCGTAAAACTAAAGTAGAGCCACAAGCCGGGCAGCTCTGGCCATCCAGCACTTTCACAATGTGTCCGTCGTTTTGGCCTTTTAACGGACGTACAAAATCACATTCTGGAAAACGAACACAGCCCAAAAAAGGGCCGTGTTTACCAGAGCGAATGGTTAGCTCTGCCCCGCACAGGGGGCAGGGCTCATGTTTAGGCACCGAGAACAGTGCGGATTTCGCCATGCTAAATTTTATTGCCGCAACTTAGTGCAGTATTCCTTCGTTAACTTCAAAAAGTAACTCTTCCATCTGCTGATAGGCATTTTCACACCCAGGGATGTTGAACAACACCATCAGCACCACCCATTTCAAATCTTCCAGATCGAATTCATCTGTCTCTAACGCCATGACACGCTCAATGACCATCTCACGCGTTTCGAGGTTAAGAACCTGAATTTGCTCAAGAAACAATATAAATCCACGGCATTGCGCATCCAGACGCTGTGTTTCTTCAGGCATATATATCCGCATTGAAAGCGGATCGGAGGCCAATTGAATTGGGGCCACCAGCCCATCCTGATAGTCAGCCAGTTTCTCAAGCCACAGCAGAGCATTGTAGATATCTTCCCGATCAAATCCAGCCTCGGCAAGATCCCGGGTCAGCTTGTCCTGATCGACTCGCATCTCCGCTTCGTTGTGGATGTAAGTCTCAAATAGATACATTAGTACGTCGAACATGGCTTGCCCTCCTCAATCGGACATAGCCGCCGGGTACAGCTGCGATCCATCCTGCTAACTCCAGTTCAAGTAGTTGAGCTACTGTCTCTGGCACAGGTTGGCCGGCACGTTCAGCGACGACGTCAACAGGTGTAACCTCATCTCCTACGTTAGCCAACAGCTCTGGAAATGGCAATGGAGGCTCGGACTGTTGAGGGCAATAATTTGACCTTTTAGCAGATAATGGCAATCGCTGAAGCTCCTTTTGTAAAAAGGACAAAATATCTGCCGGTTCTGTCGCAGGTACCGCTCCCTGGGTAAGGAGCCAGTTTGGCCCAACGCTGCCTGGATTGCTAAGAGCCCCTGGAACGGCAAAAACATCCCGGCCCTGTTCCAGGGCGTAACGACAGGTAATCATAGAGCCACTTCGCAGAGCCGCTTCGACCACCAGCACCCCAAGGCTCAAACCACTGATGATCCGATTGCGGCGAGGAAAATTACCGGGCCATGGCCGCATACTAAAGGGAAACTCAGAAACCACGCACCCGCCCTTCTCGGTAATGTCTCTCGCCAGTGAAATGTGTGTCCGTGGATAGATGGCGCCGATCCCACTACCTAGCACTGCAACAGTAGTCCCCTCAGCGGCTAGAGCTCCACGATGAGCCACCGCATCAATGCCAAAAGCCAACCCACTGGTGATCACAATGCCAAAACGAGCTAATGCCTGGGCAAAAATATCCCCCCAATATTTGCCATACCATGAATGCGAGCGACTTCCGACCATAGCAAGCTGTGCCATAGCGAGCACATGGGACGGGCCCGAAACCATTAATGCCCCCGGTGGGTCAGCAATTGCCCGCAGTTGCTCAGGATAGTGAGCATCATTTAAGGTCAGTAGCTGGCAATTTTCCTTTTCCAGCCAGCGCATTGCGCTGACTATATCTGCCTCATAAAAACGCGCCACCTGCGCCGGTTTAAAACCCGCTTGCTTCAGAACCTGCCTGACATTATTCGGCTGTTTAATGAGGCTATCAGCCACTCTTAACATTCCTTCACCATAAAGGTTGCCAACAGCCATTAAACGCAGCCAAATCTCTTCCTTTTGCACCTGTTTTCCCTTGCCATAAGCACTAAAACCAATCCTTGCGATTGGTCACTGATGCTGTCAATCAGTGCGGAAAATGTCTAGAATAGAGGGAAGAATCCTTTCCTTAATTGAACACGACTCTGGATAATTATGTCAGTTTTGCATGTATTACATTTTCCGGATGAGCGACTTCGTAAAGTCGCCGCGCCGGTCGCCGAAGTTAACGCTGAGATTCAGCAAATTGTCGATGATATGTTTGAGACAATGTACGCTGAGGAAGGTATCGGTCTGGCCGCAACCCAGGTAGATATCCATCAGCGGATTATTGTTATCGACGTTTCTGAAGAACGCGATGAACGCCTCGTGCTCATCAACCCAGAGCTGCTGGAAAAAAGCGGTGAGACCGGTATCGAAGAGGGTTGCCTGTCCGTTCCTGAGCAGCGCGCCCTGGTACCACGCGCCGAATTTGTAAAAATTCGCGCCCTTGACCGTGACGGCAAAAGCTTTGAGCTGGCAGCTGACGGCCTGCTGGCTATCTGTATTCAACACGAAATGGATCACCTGGAAGGTAAACTATTCGTCGATTACCTTTCCGCAATGAAGCGTCAGCGTATCCGTCAAAAGGTTGAAAAACTCGATAGACTCAACTCTCGCGCATAACGACGACTAACTTCAGGGAATCTCGTGTCCAGTTCATTACGTATTATCTTTGCCGGTACCCCGGACTTTGCAGCGCGTCATCTTGATGCGCTTCTAACATCCGGGCATCAGGTAGTTGGTGTATTCACCCAACCAGACCGTCCGGCTGGTCGCGGTAAAAAACTGATGCCCAGCCCGGTAAAAGTGTTGGCTGAGCAGCATAATCTGCCGGTCTTTCAGCCCGCATCTCTGCGCCCTGCGGAAAATCAGCAGTTGGTTGAATCTCTGCAAGCCGATGTCATGGTGGTCGTAGCCTATGGGCTGATTCTGCCTCAGGCTGTGCTGGATATGCCGCGTCTTGGGTGTGTCAATGTGCATGGTTCCTTGCTACCACGCTGGCGTGGTGCGGCCCCTATCCAGCGTGCTCTTTGGGCCGGTGATTCAGAAACCGGCGTGACCATCATGCAGATGGATGCAGGGCTGGATACCGGAGCGATGCTCACTAAAGTCACCTGCGCAATTGAAGCCGATGACACCAGCGCCTCACTGTATGACAAGCTTGCCGTTCTTGGGCCAGAAGGTCTGATTAAGACTCTGGAAAGCCTGGCATCGGGATCCGCAACGCCGGAACCACAAAACGATGAGCAAGCAACCTATGCTGAAAAGCTGTCCAAAGAGGAGGCCCGGCTGGACTGGACTCTTTCCGCAGCCCAGCTTGAGCGCTGTGTAAGAGCCTTTAACCCGTGGCCGGTTAGCTATCTGACGATTGAAGATACGCCGGTAAAAGTCTGGCAGGCGAGCGCTATGGATGACAAAACCACTGCCGCTCCAGGCACCGTACTTGAAGCCGACAAACATGGCATCATGGTGGCTACATCCGAAGGCATACTTCGCCTTGAACGACTGCAACCTGCCGGTAAAAAGCCAATGACGGCCCAGGATTTACTGAATTCACGTAGTGAATGGTTTACTCCTGGTAATGTGCTGAACTAATCCCCACTATTCAATAGCCCGGCCTTTGCCGGGCATTTTTGTTTCTATTGCAGGTAAAAACAGGCCTGGCTATGAAAAAATCCTCAAATATTCGCAGTCTTGCTGCGCTGGTCATTCAGCAGGTTCTGGATGAAGGGCAGTCACTCAGTGCCGCCCTGCCGGCAATGCAAAAAAAAGTGGCCGAAAAAGATAAGTCCCTGCTCCAGGAACTGTGTTTTGGCGTATTACGCTGTTACAGCCAGCTAGACTGGCTGGTAAATAAACTGATGGCTCGTCCAATGACGGGTAAGCAGCGTCCGCTGCATTATCTGATTATGGTTGGTCTATATCAGCTTCTCTACACTCGCATTCCAGCCCATGCAGCGCTGGCAGAAACGGTAGAGGGCGCCGTTGCACTTAAGCGCCAGCAGTTAAAAGGCCTGGTGAACGGCGTTTTACGCCAGTTCCAGCGCCAACAGGAAGAACTAATGGCCCAGGCCGCTCAGGATGACAGCCGCTTTTTACATCCTGAGTGGCTATTAAAACGCCTGCGTAAAGCATGGCCTCAGCAATGGCAAAACATTGTCGAGGCCAATAACCAGCGTCCTCCCATGTGGCTCCGGGTTAATCGCCAGCACAATACGCGCGAGCAGTGGTTAGCTCTTCTGGAAGCAGAAGGCCATTCTGCAACTCCGCACCCAGAGTTTACCGATGCGGTTATGCTCGACTCACCGCTACCGGTGCAGGCATTGCCCGGGTTCGATAAAGGTTGGGTCACGGTTCAGGACGCTTCTGCCCAGGGATGCATCCCATTATTAGCCCCTGAAAATGGGGAGTATATTCTCGATTTATGTGCCGCTCCCGGCGGTAAAACTACCCACATTCTGGAAGCTGCGCCTGAGGCACGGGTTATGGCAGTCGACCTCGATGCCCAGCGCCTTACGCGCGTGCATGAAAACTTACAACGTCTGGATATGAAAGCAGTCGTTAAACAGGGCGATGGCCGCTTTCCGGAACAGTGGTGCGGCGACGATATTTTCGACCGCATATTACTAGATGCCCCCTGCTCAGCCACTGGCGTAATTCGCCGTCATCCAGATATCAAATGGCTGCGCCGGGATCGCGATATTAGTGAGCTGGTTGAGGTTCAGTCGCAGATTCTTGATGCCATCTGGCCGCGCCTTAAGCGCGGGGGTACCATGGTTTACGCAACCTGCTCAATTCTGCCGGAAGAAAATAGCCTGCAGGTAAAAGCTTTTTTGCTGCGCCATTCTGATGCAGAGCTTGTCAGTACAGGCAACGAACAGCAGCCGGGGATCCAGCACCTTCCGGCCGCCGGACAGGGCGATGGCTTCTTTTACGCTAAGCTAATCAAGAAGTGAGGCTTTCTCACATCAGCTCTTTCATTTTATGAAGCGATAACAGATGAAGATAATTATTCTCGGCGCGGGCCAGGTAGGCGGTACGCTTGCGGAAAACCTGGTCGGTGAAAATAATGACATCACCGTGGTAGATACAAATGCAGACCGCCTGCACGCTCTTCAGGATAAATTTGACCTGAGAGCCGTACAGGGCCACGGTTCTCATCCACGAGTGCTGCGCGATGCCGGCGCCGATGATGCCGACATGCTGGTTGCAGTAACCAGTTCCGATGAAACTAATATGGTAGCCTGCCAGGTCGCCTATTCTCTTTTCAATACTCCGAATCGGATTGCTCGCATCCGCGCACCTGACTATGTAC
Organism: Salmonella enterica subsp. enterica serovar Choleraesuis; assembly: GCA_022846635.1. Lineage (GTDB taxonomy): Bacteria > Pseudomonadota > Gammaproteobacteria > Enterobacterales > Enterobacteriaceae. Next base: position 434,355 of record AP025685.1, on the reverse strand, counting down.
GCGATGCTGAACGGTTATTTACTTCCGACGCCGTCCCTATCGACCACCTTATCGCACCTGAGCAGCTGGTTATCGATAACATTTATAAACTTATCGAATATCCAGGCGCACTTCAGGTGGTAAATTTCGCTGAAGGGCTGGTAAGCCTTGCCGTAGTTAAAGCCTATTACGGCGGACCACTTGTAGGGAATGCATTGTCGACCCTGCGAGAACATATGCCGCATATCGAAACTCGCGTTGCGGCAATATTCCGTCAGGACAGACCGATTCGGCCACAGGGTTCAACCATTGTTGAAGCCGGTGATGAAATATTCTTTATTGCGGCATCCCCACATATTCGCGCGGTAATGAGTGAGCTGCAGCGCCTGGAAAAACCTTATAAGCGAATCATGTTGGTTGGCGGGGGTAATATTGGTGCAGGCCTGGCGCGTAAACTAGAAAAAGATTACAGCGTTAAGCTCATTGAGCGCGATCAGCACCGAGCCGCAGAACTCGCTGAAATGCTTCAGGACACGATCGTCTTTTACGGTGATGCATCCGATCAAGAGTTGCTCGAAGAGGAGCACATTGATCAGATCGATCTATTCATTGCCGTAACCAATGATGATGAAGCAAACATCATGTCGGCTATGCTGGCTAAGAAACTAGGTGCCAAAAAAGTCATGGTGCTTATCCAGCGCCGAGCCTATGTGGATTTGGTACAGGGTAGCGTTATTGATATCGCGATATCTCCACAGCAGGCAACTATCTCTGCTCTGCTGAGCCACGTCCGTAAGGCAGATATCGTTGGGGTATCCTCTTTACGACGTGGTGTGGCAGAAGCCATTGAGGCAGTTGCCCACGGGGACGAAACTACCTCAAAAGTCGTTGGCCGGGCGATTGATGATATAAAACTGCCGCCAGGTACAATTATTGGCGCTATTGTTCGCGGCAGTGACGTCATGATAGCTAATGACAACTTACGTATTGAACAGGGCGACCACGTTATTATGTTCCTGACCGATAAAAAATACGTCTCTGATGTGGAACGTCTGTTCCAGCCAAGTCCCTTCTTCCTTTAATCTGCAACTGGCGGCATAATTGCCGCCGGTTAGTTTTCAGCTAAATAACTGCCTAATTCCCCAGGGGTTTTATCGTTAATCAGCTCCTGATGGAAAATGGCAAATAACCAATCCTTTGTTAGACTTGAAAAAACAGCTTGGTGTCGGGAGATAAAAAATGAGTCTTTTGAAAGAATTTCGCGAATTCGCAATGCGCGGGAACGTAGTGGATTTGGCAGTAGGTGTAATCATCGGTGCAGCATTCGGCAAGATTGTTTCTTCGTTAGTTGCCGACATCATCATGCCGCCGCTGGGATTACTTATTGGTGGGGTCGATTTCAAGCAATTTGCCTGGACATTACGTCCAGCAGAGGGAGATATCCCGGCGGTAATTATGCATTACGGCGTATTCATCCAGAATATTTTCGATTTTGTTATCGTCGCATTTGCCATTTTTATCGCAATCAAACTGATGAACAAAATGCGCCGCAGCAAAGAGGAAGAGCCAGCTGCTCCGCCTGCACCAACTAAAGAAGAAGTGTTACTGAGCGAAATCCGTGATTTGCTTAAAGAGCAAAATAACCGTCAGTAACGGATAGCCCGGAAATTAAAAGGCCAATGGTAAAAGCCGCTTTCGCTCTCTTGCCATTGGCCTCCCAATCCCCCTTGCCGTTTTTAGCCTTACGCTGGTAGCTGCCTTTTCCTTTCCTGTTCTTTTCTACGCGCTGTTTAAATAACGGGTCGTGTAATAAAGCCTGCAATGCATTATCGGTAATTTTGCCACGTTGATGGCGGTACTGGCCCATAATCTGCCTCTTAACAATGTTTGTGCGCCGCAGGCGCAGTAAATGTTACCTCTCCCTGCTCGAGCAGTTCGAGAATTGAGCAAGATACGCTGCTGTGACTGCTTCCGCAACAAGCATCGTGCAGCATCTGAAGAGAATGCTCCAATCTCTTCAACTCCGCAATTCGTTCCTGCACATCATTGAGACGAGCCTGAACTATCTCTTTAGACTCTTTACAGGTGTGATGTTCCGGATCGATTCTGATCGATAGGAGCTCGCGGATCTCATCCAGAGAAAATGCAAGCTGGCGGGCATGGCGAATAAACCTCAAACGCTTTAGGTCGCTTTCACTGTATAAGCGAAAACCACCGCCGGTCCTGACCTCATGATCCATCATCTGCTGTTTTTCATAGTAGCGGATAGTATCAGGAGTAACGTCAGCCAAACGAGCCAACTCACCAATACGATACATTAGGACTCCTTATCTACTTTATTGAGGATCTTAGCCGCATAGGCACTATCTAAAAAGGTAGTACTCATACCTGCCTGGGTGAGCTTTAACCTTAATAAGGTCAGCCGCTTACTCACTTTTTGATAGTCAGGATGCTCCTGATTAATACCTTCAAGTAAGGAAGTTAGCTCCACTGCCTCACGGCGTAACTCAAGCTCTGGAGGCAAATAGCCACCGTTTTTAAGCAGTCGATAACCAGCTCTTAATTCAGGCGGGACATGTGAATCATCATCCAGCTCCAGAGGTTCCCCCTGGCCACGGAGATTATCAAATTCACCGTCTTGTTGCGCTTGTTGTATATGGCGTTCAGCCCACTGATCGAGTAACCACATTTTTAAGACCTCGATTACAGAAGTGGGTTTCAGGATACGCGCAAGAAAATTAGGGGGCAAAATTTAGATATAAAAAAACCGGGCAAGCCCGGTTTTTTTACGATGCTACAGATTACTCTGCGGCAGCTTCTGCTTTCTCAGCACGGTCGACCAGCTCGATGTAAGCCATCGGAGCATTGTCACCAGCACGGAAGCCACACTTCAGAATGCGAGTGTAACCACCGGCACGGCTCGCGAAACGCGGACCCAGCTCGTTAAACAGTTTTGCCACGATCTCGTTATCACGAGTACGGGCGAATGCCAGACGACGATTAGCAACGCTATCAGTCTTGGCAAGAGTAATCAGCGGCTCAACTACGCGACGCAGCTCTTTCGCTTTAGGCAGGGTCGTCTTGATGATTTCATGACGAACCAGGGAACCTGCCATGTTGCGGAACATAGCCTGGCGATGGCTGCTGTTGCGGTTCAGTTGACGACCACTCTTACGATGGCGCATGACCTTATCCTTCTCAGTAAAACCTTAACCTGTGATCCGGTTACTCGTCAGCAATGCTTGCCGGCGGCCAGTTTTCCAGGCGCATGCCCAGAGACAGACCACGTGAGGCCAGCACGTCTTTAATCTCGGTAAGAGATTTTTTGCCGAGGTTAGGAGTCTTAAGCAACTCAACCTCGGTACGTTGTACCAGATCACCGATGTAGTGGATAGCTTCTGCCTTAAGGCAGTTAGCAGAGCGGACAGTCAATTCCAGATCGTCAACAGGGCGCAGCAGGATCGGATCGAATTCTGGCTTCTCTTCTTTAACTTCCGGCTGACGTACATCACGCAGGTCAACGAAAGCTTCAAGTTGTTCAGCAAGAATGGTTGCCGCACGGCGAATCGACTCTTCCGGGTCGATAGTACCGTTGGTTTCCATTTCGATGACCAGCTTGTCCAGGTCGGTGCGCTGCTCAACACGTGCCGCTTCCACGTTGTACGCAATGCGTTCAACAGGGCTATAGCAAGCGTCTACCAGCAGACGGCCGATTGGGCGCTCATCTTCTTCCGAATGAATTCGGGCAGAGGCCGGCACATAACCACGACCGCGCTGAACTTTGATACGCATATTGATTGATGCGTTTTCATCGGTCAGGTGGCAGATCACGTGCTGAGGCTTGACGATTTCGACATCACCATCATGGGTGATATCGGCTGCAGTCACAGGGCCAATGCCAGATTTATTCAGAGTAAGAATAACTTCATCTTTACCCTGAACTTTCACCGCCAGCCCTTTCAGGTTGAGCAGGATCTCCAGGATATCTTCCTGAACGCCTTCTTTGGTGCTGTACTCATGCAGTACACCATCAATCTCAACCTCGGTCACCGCGCAACCCGGCATCGACGAAAGCAGAATACGGCGCAGTGCGTTACCAAGAGTATGGCCAAAGCCACGCTCTAACGGCTCAAGGGTCACCTTGGCGTGCGTCGAACTCACTTGCTCGATATCTACCAGGCGCGGTTTTAGAAACTCTGTCACAGAACCCTGCATTGTGTCCTCTCTTTGGTACTAAGCTTTACTTGGAGTAAAGCTCGACGATCAGGTGTTCGTTAATGTCCGCAGACAGATCAGAACGCTCAGGCTTACGCTTGTACGTACCTTCCATCTTGCCAGCATCAACTTCCAGCCAGGTTGGCTTTTCACGCTGTTCAGCCAGCTCCAGAGCGGCTTTCACGCGAGACTGCTGTTTAGCTTTCTCACGAACGCTAACTACGTCGTTCGCGGTAACCTGATAAGAAGCGATGTTAACGACACGACCGTTTACCATAATAGCTTTATGGCTAACCAGCTGACGTGCTTCTGCACGAGTGGCACCGAAGCCCATACGATAAACTACGTTGTCCAGACGACCTTCCAGCAGGCCCAGCAGGTTTTCACCGGTGTTGCCTTTCAGACGGGCTGCTTCTTTGTAGTAGTTACGGAACTGACGCTCCAGAACACCGTACATACGGCGAACTTTCTGCTTTTCACGCAACTGCACACCATAGTCAGACAGACGCGGTTTACGCGCACCGTGCTGGCCAGGAGCTTGTTCAATCTTACACTTGGTATCAATCGCGCGAACGCCAGACTTCAGGAAGAGGTCTGTACCTTCGCGACGGCTCAGCTTGAGCTTAGGACCCAAATATCTTGCCATTTTCTTTCTCCAACTATCCTAAAAACGGGGCGTTATACGCGACGTTTTTTCGGCGGACGACAACCGTTATGAGGGATCGGAGTCACATCAGTAATATTAGTGATGCGGAAACCAGCGGCATTCAGAGCACGAATAGTAGATTCGCGGCCTGGACCTGGACCCTTAACCATAACTTCCAGATTCTTGATACCGTATTCTTTCACGGCTTCTGCGCAACGCTCTGCAGCAACTTGGGCTGCGAACGGCGTAGATTTACGAGAACCACGGAAACCGGAACCACCGGCAGTTGCCCAACCCAATGCGTTACCCTGACGGTCAGTAATGGTAACGATTGTGTTGTTGAAAGATGCATGGACATGAGCCACGCCATCTGAGACTTGTTTTCTTACACGTTTACGTGCACGAACTGGTGCCTTTGCCATTATTCAATCACCCCGATTATTTCTTGATCGGTTTACGCGGACCCTTACGGGTACGTGCGTTGGTCTTGGTGCGCTGACCGCGAACCGGAAGACCACGACGATGACGCAAACCACGATAGCAACCAAGGTCCATCAGACGCTTGATGCTCAGGGTGACTTCACGACGCAGATCGCCTTCAACAACGAACTTACCGACTTCATCACGCAGAGAGTCGATTTGCTCTTCAGACAGCTCACTGATCTTAACATTTTCAGCAATACCCACTGCAGCCAGGATGGCTTTAGAACGGGTCTGGCCGACACCGAAAATCGACTGTAAAGCGATTACGGCATGCTTGTGATCAGGAATGTTAATGCCTGCTATACGGGCCACTATGCACTCCTACTAATTAAACTAGTACACCCCATGCTGAAAAGCCCGTTTTCAGGATACTCAAATGGGAGTGTACAGACACATAAAAGGTTGGCTGGCTAATCTAGCCAGCTCAACCCAACTTTGCAAGAAAAATATGCGAGATAAATCAGCCTTGACGCTGTTTATGCTTCGGCTCGGCGCTGCAGATTACGCGGATGACGCCATCACGCTTAACGATTTTGCAGTTACGACATAATTTCTTGACGGAAGCACGAACTTTCATTTTTACTCTCCGTAACTTCTCAGGCGATCATTAACGGCCGTAGCCTTTCAGATTCGCCTTCTTCAATGCAGACTCGTACTGACTAGACATCATTAGAGTTTGCACTTGAGCCATAAAGTCCATAATCACGACAACAACGATAAGTAGCGAGGTCCCACCGAAGTAGAACGGCACTTTCATCGCATCACGCATGAACTCCGGGATCAGGCAGATAAAAGTAATATACAACGCACCGACCAGAGTCAGACGAGTCATTACTTTATCGATATACTTCGCCGTTTGCTCTCCCGGACGAATTCCTGGTACAAATGCACCGGACTTCTTCAGGTTATCCGCTGTTTCACGCGGGTTGAAAACCAACGCCGTGTAGAAGAAACAGAAGAAGATGATTGCAGACGCATAGAGTAACACATAAAGCGGTTGCCCAGGCTGCAAATACAGCGAAATTGTTGTCAGCCAGTTCCAACCGGTACCGCCCCCGAACCATGACGCGATGGTCGCCGGGAACAGAATGATACTGGAAGCAAAGATAGCAGGAATAACACCGGCCATATTTACTTTCAGAGGCAAATGTGTGCTCTGTGCTGCATAGACGCGACGGCCTTGTTGGCGCTTAGCGTAGTTAACGACGATACGACGCTGACCACGTTCAACAAACACAACAAAGAAGGTCACGGCAAATACCAACACTGCAACCAACAGCAACAGGAGGAAGTGCAGGTCGCCCTGCCGCGCTTGCTCGATGGTATGGCCAATGGCCGGCGGCAGACCCGCAACGATACCCGCGAAAATAATGATCGAGATACCGTTACCGATACCGCGTTCAGTAATCTGCTCACCTAACCACATCAGGAACATGGTACCGGTGACCAGCGAGACAACAGCAGCAAAGTAGAACGAAAAGCCTGGGTTAATAACCAGACCATGCATTCCTGGCATATTCGGTAAACCGGTAGCAATACCGATTGACTGGAATATAGCCAAAACGAGCGTGCCCCAACGGGTGTACTGGCTAATCTTACGACGACCAGACTCCCCTTCTTTCTTCAGCTCGGCCAGGGCAGGATGAACCACCGTGAGGAGCTGGATGATGATCGACGCCGAAATATACGGCATGATCCCCAACGCGAAGATAGAGGCACGACTCAAAGCACCACCAGAGAACATGTTAAACATTTCAATGATGGTGCCACGCTGTTGTTCGAGCAGTTTGGCAAGTACAGTGGCATCAATACCAGGGATCGGAATAAAAGAGCCAATACGGAAAACGATCAGCGCACCGATTACAAACAAAAGTCTGCGTTTCAGTTCGCCAAAGCCGCCTTTAGCGCTTTGAAAATCTAACCCCGGTTGTTTTGCCATCAGCTACTTATTCCTCGATTTTACCGCCAGCAGCTTCGATAGCAGCACGAGCGCCTTTAGTGACGCGCAGGCCACGAACCGTTACCGGAGCAGAAACTTCACCAGCCAGGATCACTTTTGCAAATTCGATCTGGATGCCGATGATGTTTGCTGCTTTCAGGGTGTTCAGGTCAACGATACCGCCTTCAACTTTCGCCAGGTCAGAGAGACGAATCTCTGCAGTAACCATTGCTTTGCGAGAGGTGAAACCGAATTTCGGCAGACGACGGTACAGTGGCATCTGGCCACCTTCGAAACCGCGACGTACGCCACCGCCAGAACGAGACTTCTGACCTTTGTGACCACGACCACCGGTTTTACCCAGGCCAGAACCGATACCACGACCCAGACGCTTCGCAGCGTGCTTAGACCCTTCGGCCGGAGACAGAGTATTTAAACGCATCTCTTACTCCTCAACTTTAACCATGTAGGAAACCGCGTTGACCATACCACGAACAGCAGGAGTATCCTCGCGCTCTACGGTGTGGCCAATACGACGCAGACCCAGGCCAAGCAGCGTTGCCTTGTGTTTAGGCAGACGGCCGATTGCACTGCGGGTTTGAGTAATTTTAATAGTCTTTGCCATGGTCAATTACCCCAGAATTTCTTCAACGGATTTACCACGCTTGGCAGCGACCATTTCTGGAGATTTCATATTTTCCAGGCCATCAATAGTTGCACGAACCACGTTGATCGGGTTGGTGGAACCATAGGTTTTAGCCAGAACGTTATGAACCCCAGCGACTTCCAGAACGGCGCGCATTGCACCACCGGCGATGATACCGGTACCTTCGGAAGCCGGCTGCATGAACACGCGAGACCCAGTGTGAGTACCCTTAACAGGGTGCTGCAGGGTGCCGTTGTTCAGCGCGACGTTAATCATGTTGCGACGGGCTTTTTCCATCGCTTTCTGGATCGCTGCTGGAACTTCACGCGCTTTACCGTAACCAAAACCTACGCGACCATTACCATCACCAACTACAGTCAGAGCTGTGAAGGAGAAAATACGGCCACCTTTAACGGTTTTAGATACGCGGTTTACCGCGATCAGCTTTTCCTGCAGTTCGCCAGCTTGTTTTTCGATGTGAGCCATCTTACACCTCTACCTTAGAACTGAAGGCCAGCTTCACGGGCAGCATCTGCCAGTGCCTGGACACGACCATGATATTGGAAACCAGAGCGGTCGAAAGAAACATCTTTGATGCCTTTTTCGATTGCGCGCTCAGCAACTGCTTTACCAACAGCGGCTGCGGCATCTTTGTTCCCAGTGTACTTCAGCTGTTCAGAGATAGCTTTTTCTGCTGTAGAAGCAGCTACCAGAACTTCAGAACCGTTCGGTGCGATTACCTGTGCGTAAATATGACGCGGGGTACGATGTACCACCAGGCGAGTCGCGCCCAGCTCTTTAAGCTTGCGACGTGCGCGGGTCGCACGACGGATACGAGCAGATTTCTTATCCATAGTGTTACCTTACTTCTTCTTAGCCTCTTTGGTACGCACGACTTCGTCGGCGTAACGAACACCCTTGCCTTTATAAGGCTCAGGACGACGATAAGCGCGCAGATCAGCTGCTACTTGACCGATCATCTGCTTATCAGCGCCTTTCAGCACGATTTCAGTTTGAGTCGGACATTCAGCAGTGATGCCAGCCGGCAGCTGATGTTCTACAGGATGAGAGAAACCTAAAGACAGGTTTACAACACTTCCTTTAACAGCTGCACGGTAGCCTACACCTACCAATTGAAGCTTCTTAGTGAAGCCTTCGGTAACACCGATAACTACGGAGTTAAGCAGTGCACGAGCGGTACCCGCCTGTGCCCAACCGTCTGAATAACCATCACGCGGCCCGAAGGTCAGGTGGTTATCAGCGTGTTTAACTTCAACAGCATCGTTGATGGTACGAGTCAGCTCGCCATTTTTACCTTTGATCGTAATAACCTGACCGTTGAGTTTTACGTCAACGCCGGCAGGAATAACGACCGGTGCTTTAGCAACACGAGACATTTTTTCCTCCGATTAGGCTACGTAGCAGATAATTTCGCCACCAAGACCAGCCTGGCGCGCTGCACGATCAGTCATAACACCTTTAGAGGTAGAAATAACAGCGATACCCAGTCCAGCCATAACTTTTGGCAGCTCATCTTTTTTCTTATAGATGCGCAGACTTGGGCGGCTAACACGCTGAATGCTTTCTACAACAGCTTTGCCCTGGAAATACTTCAGAGTAAGTTCCAGTTCAGGCTTGGTGTCGCCTTCGATTTTGAAATCTTCAATAAAACCTTCTTCCTTCAGCACTTTGGCAATCGCCACTTTCAGCTTGGAGGAAGGCATGGTGACCGCAACTTTGCTCGCGGCCTGACCGTTACGGATACGGGTCAGCATATCCGCGATCGGATCTTGCATGCTCATCTGTCTCTACTCCCGTGATTCAATTGGTGACAATTACCAGCTAGCCTTTTTAAGACCCGGGATTTCACCGCGCATAGCGGCTTCACGGACCTTAATACGGCTCAACCCGAACTTCCGCAGAAATGCGTGCGGACGACCAGTTTGGCGGCAGCGGTTACGCTGACGGGACGGGCTGGAATCACGCGGCAGGGACTGAAGCTTGAGAACTGCATTCCAACGGTCTTCGTCAGAAGCGTTCACGTCAGAAATGATAGCTTTCAGTTCTGCGCGTTTAGCGAAGAATTTATCAGCCAGAGCAACGCGTTTGACTTCGCGTGCTTTCATAGATTGCTTTGCCATGAAGTAACCCTACCTTACTTGCGGAACGGGAAGTCAAAGGCAGCCAGCAGAGCACGGCCTTCTTCGTCAGATTTCGCAGTAGTGGTAATGGTGATATCCAAACCACGAACGCGATCGACTTTGTCGTAGTCGATTTCTGGGAAGATGATCTGCTCACGGACACCCATGCTGTAGTTTCCACGACCGTCGAAAGACTTAGCGGAAAGACCGCGGAAGTCACGGATACGAGGAACAGCAATAGTGATCAGACGCTCAAAGAACTCCCACATGCGTTCGCCACGCAGAGTTACTTTACAGCCGATCGGATAGCCCTGACGGATTTTGAAGCCTGCAACAGATTTGCGTGCTTTGGTGATCAGCGGCTTTTGGCCGGAGATTGCTGTCAGGTCAGCTGCTGCGTTATCCAGCAGTTTCTTGTCAGCGATCGCTTCACCAACACCCATATTCAGGGTGATCTTCTCGACCCGAGGGACTTGCATGACAGAATTGTAGTTAAACTCAGTCATGAGTTTTTTAACTACTTCGTCTTTGTAGTAATCATGCAGTTTCGCCATCGTACTACTCCAAATTACTTGATAGTTTCGCTGTTAGACTTGAAGAAACGGACTTTTTTGCCGTCTTCGAATCTAAAGCCTACACGGTCAGCCTTGCCGGTTGCCGCATTGAAGATTGCAATGTTGGAAAGCTGGATTGCAGCTTCTTTTTCAACAATGCCACCCGCCTGGTTCAGAGCCGGTACAGGCTTCTGATGTTTCTTAACCAGGTTGATACCTTCAACAATGACCTTGCCGGAAGACAGGACATTTTTTACTTTACCGCGCTTACCTTTATCTTTACCGGTCAACACGATAACTTCGTCATCACGACGGATTTTCGCTGCCATGATTCGCTCCTTAGAGTACTTCTGGTGCCAGGGAAATGATTTTCATGAACTTCTCGTTGCGAAGTTCACGAGTTACCGGCCCAAAAATACGCGTTCCGATAGGCTGCTCGCTGTTATTGTTTAAAATAACGCATGCATTACCATCGAAGCGAATGACAGAACCGTCAGGGCGACGAACACCCTTCTTGGTGCGCACCACTACCGCCTTCAGCACATCACCTTTTTTGACCTTACCACGTGGAATTGCTTCCTTGATAGTGATCTTGATGATGTCGCCTACGCCTGCGTAGCGACGGTGCGAGCCACCCAGAACCTTGATACACATTACGCGACGTGCACCGGAGTTGTCGGCGACGTTCAGCATAGTCTGTTCTTGGATCATTTTAGTGCTCCGCTAATGTCAACTACTACTTCGGGACCTAAATTTCAGGTCGTTAGAAAGCCCCATAAACAAGGGCGCGGCATTATAACACCGGTTCCTGGATATGGGTAGAAAAAATAAACGACCCATGACTGGGCCGTAAGGTTATCCCCATGATATGAGGAAGGCGTATTCTAGGGAATTGCCTGAGCCGTAGCAACCAATATGCGTATTATTTTGCAGCAATATTTGATTCTGGCCGGAGTAATGAGCCGCCGGTCATATATTAAGGCTCGTAAACCATCAAAATTCAGGGCGATACATCGCAACTCTCCCCTCCCCCACCTTGCGGCCTGAAGATGTAAAAACCTTATCCTCAGTGAATGGGCTGCGGGACTACGGCGGTAATTGATGGTGAAGTTATAGGCAGGCAGGTCTGACAGGTGCCAGGCCAGATTACGGAAATAAAAAACCCCCGCAAGCGGGGGTTTTACAGACAAAGTATTCTGAATTACAGAACAGCTTTCTCTACAACGCGAACCAGAGTCCAGGTTTTAGTCTTGGACAGTGGACGGCATTCGCGGATTTCTACCACGTCGCCGGTACCACATTCGTTGTTCTCGTCATGTACGTGCACTTTGGTCGTACGCTTGATGAATTTACCGTAGATCGGGTGTTTCACGAAACGTTCGATGGCAACAACAATGGATTTCTCCATTTTGTCGCTCACAACGCGACCTTGCAGAGTACGGATTTTATCGGTCATTACGCACCCGCCTTCTCAGTCAGTAAAGTCTTAACGCGTGCAACATCACGGCGTACTTGCTTCAGCAGATGGGTCTGCTGCAGCTGGCCAGATGCTGCCTGCATGCGCAGGTTAAACTGCTCACGCAGCAGGTTAAGCAGCTCAGTGTTCAGCTCTTCAACGCTTTTTTCGCGCAGCTCAGTTGCTTTCATTACATCACCGTCTTAGTTACAAAGGTGGTTTTGATAGGCAGTTTTGCTGCTGCCAGCTTGAATGCTTCACGGGCAAGCTCTTCCGGTACACCGTCCATTTCATACAGGACTTTACCCGGCTGGATCAGGGCAACCCAATACTCAACGTTACCCTTACCTTTACCCATACGCACTGCCAGCGGCTTCTCAGTAATCGGTTTGTCCGGGAATACACGGATCCAGATTTTACCTTGACGCTTAACTGCACGAGTCATAGCACGACGTGCTGCTTCGATCTGACGGGCAGTCAGACGACCACGGCCAACAGCTTTCAGACCGAAGGTGCCGAAGCTAACATCCGTACCCTGCGCCAGACCGCGGTTACGGCCTTTGTGCATCTTACGGAATTTTGTACGCTTTGGTTGTAACATCAGCGACGCTCCTTATTTACGGCCTTTACGCTGCTGCTTTTTAGGTTGAGCAGCCGGTTCCGGTTGTTCAACAGCAGCCATACCACCAAGGATCTCACCTTTGAAGATCCACACTTTAACGCCGATTACACCATAAGTGGTGTGCGCTTCAGAGGTGTTGTAGTCGATGTCAGCACGCAGAGTGTGCAACGGTACGCGACCTTCGCGGTACCATTCGGTACGTGCGATTTCCGCGCCGCCCAGACGGCCGCTAACTTCAACTTTGATACCTTTAGCGCCCAGACGCATTGCGTTCTGTACAGCACGCTTCATAGCACGACGGAACATAACGCGACGTTCCAGCTGAGAAGTGATGCTGTCAGCAACCAGTTTTGCGTCCAGTTCAGGTTTACGAACTTCGGCGATATTGATCTGTGCAGGAACGCCAGCGATGTCCGCTACGACCTTGCGCAGTTTTTCTACGTCTTCGCCTTTCTTACCGATAACGATGCCCGGGCGAGCAGTGTGAATAGTCACACGGATGCTCTTAGCCGGACGTTCGATAACGATACGAGATACGGACGCCTTGGCCAGTTCTTTAGTCAGGAACTGACGTACTTTAAAGTCGCTGTCCAGGTTGTCAGCGAATTCTTTGGTGTTCGCGAACCAGGTAGAGTTCCATGGTTTGACAATACCCAGGCGAATACCATTAGGATGTACTTTCTGACCCATTGCTAGTCTCCAGAGTCTCAGCGATCGGACACAACCACAGTGATGTGGCTGGTGCGCTTCAGGATACGATCTGCACGGCCTTTTGCACGAGGCATGATGCGTTTCATGGTCGGGCCTTCGTCTACGAAAATTTTCGCGACTTTCAGATCGTCGATGTCAGCGCCATCGTTGTGTTCAGCATTAGCAATGGCAGATTCCAGGATTTTCTTAACCAGTACAGCAGCTTTTTTGTTGGTGTAGGTTAAGATTTCCAGAGCCTGCGACACTTTCTTACCGCGAATCAGGTCAGCCACCAGGCGAACCTTCTGAGCAGAAGAACGAGCATGGCGATGTTTAGCGATAGTTTCCATCTCTTCCTCCTACCTTATTTCTTTTTCGCTTTTTTATCAGCAGCGTGGCCGCGATAAGTACGAGTCGGTGCGAATTCACCCAGTTTGTGACCGACCATTTCGTCGGAAACAAATACCGGAACGTGCTGACGACCATTATGGACAGCGATGGTCAAACCGATCATGTTAGGAAAGATCGTTGAACGACGGGACCAGGTGCGCAGGGGCTTCTTGTCTCCGCTTTCCACCGCTTTCTCTACCTTCTTCAGCAAGTGCAGGTCAATAAAAGGACCTTTCTTGAGAGAACGTGGCATGGTTTATCCTCTAAAATTATTTGCTACGGCGACGTACGATAAATTTATCAGTACGCTTGTTGCTGCGAGTCTTTTTACCTTTGGTCTGCAGGCCCCAAGGAGAAACAGGGTGCTTACCAAAGTTACGACCTTCACCACCACCATGTGGGTGGTCTACTGGGTTCATCGCAGTACCGCGAACGGTAGGACGAACACCACGCCAGCGTGCAGCACCTGCTTTACCCAGAACGCGCAGCATATGCTCAGCATTGCCAACTTCGCCCAGAGTAGCGCGGCAGTCTGCTTCGACTTTACGCATTTCACCAGAACGCAGACGCAGGGTGACATAAGCACCGTCGCGAGCAACGATCTGAACGTAAGTACCAGCAGAACGAGCCAGCTGACCGCCTTTACCTGGTTTCATTTCTACGTTATGAACGGTAGAACCAACCGGGATATTGCGCATTGGCAGGGTGTTACCTGCTTTGATCGCAGCATCAACGCCAGACTGAATCTGGTCGCCAGCTTTCAGGCCTTTAGGGGCCAGAATGTAACGGCGCTCGCCGTCTTTGTACAGAACCAGCGCGATGTTCGCGGAACGGTTCGGATCGTACTCAAGACGTTCAACAACAGCTGGGATACCGTCTTTGTTGCGTTTGAAGTCAACAATACGATAAGCCTGCTTATGACCACCACCAATGTGACGAGTGGTGATGCGGCCATTGTTGTTACGGCCACCGGATTTGCTGTTTTTTTCCAGCAGCGGAGCAAAAGGTTTGCCCTTGTGCAGCTCAGGGTTCACCACTTTAACTACGTGACGACGACCCGGAGATGTCGGTTTACATTTAACAATTGCCATTGTTTGTCTCCTCCGACTTACTCAGCGCCGCCGACGAAGTCCAGATTCTGGCCTTCCTTCAGGGTGACGTAAGCTTTTTTCCAGTCGCTACGACGACCGATACGCTGTCCATGACGTTTAACTTTCCCTTTAACTACCAGGGTGTTAACGACTTCGACTTCAACTTCAAACAGTTTCTGTACAGCGAGTTTGATCTCTGCTTTAGTCGCGTCTTTAGCAACTTTGAGAACGATGGTGTTAGTTTTTTCCATCGCGGTAGACGCTTTTTCAGAAACGTGCGGTGCGCGAAGCACCTTCAGCAGACGTTCTTCACGGATCATGCCAGCATCTCCTCAACTTGCTTAACAGCCTCAGCAGTCATAACGACTTTGTCGAAGGCGATCAGGCTAACTGGATCGATAGCAGCTGCATCACGTACGTCAACCTTGTGCAGGTTGCGCGCTGCCAGGAACAGATTCTCATCCAGTTCACCGGTGATGATCAGCACATCTTCCAGTGCCATATCTTTCAGTTTCTGAGCCAGAAGTTTGGTCTTCGGAGCTTCCAGAGAGAAAGATTCGACAACGATCAGACGATCCTGACGTACCAGTTCGGACAGGATGCTTTTCAGCGCGCCGCGGTACATCTTTTTGTTAACTTTTTGACTGTGGTCCTGTGGACGCGCAGCGAAAGTTACGCCACCGGAACGCCAGATCGGGCTCTTGATAGAACCTGAACGCGCACGGCCAGTACCTTTCTGGCGCCATGGTTTCTTACCGGAACCAGTTACTTCAGCACGGGTCTTCTGAGCACGAGTACCCTGACGAGCACCTGCTGCATAAGCAACAACAACCTGGTGTACCAGCGCTTCGTTGAAGTCACGACCGAAGGTAGTTTCGGAAACAGTCAGCGCGCTTTGCGCGTCTTTCAATACTAATTCCATTGCTATCCCCTTACGCCTTCACAGCTGGTTTAATGATCAGGTCGCAACCGGTCGCACCCGGAACACCACCTTTAACCAGCAGCAGGTTGCGCTCAGCGTCAACACGTACTACGTCCAGGCTCTGAACGGTTACGCGCTCATTACCCAGCTGACCTGCCATTTTTTTACCCTTGAACACTTTGCCCGGAGTCTGGTTCTGACCGATAGAACCCGGAACGCGGTGAGACAGGGAGTTACCGTGAGTAGCGTCCTGGGTACGGAAGTTCCAGCGCTTAACGGTACCTGCGAAACCTTTACCTTTAGAGGTACCGGTTACGTCAACTTTTTTCACTTCAGCGAAAACGTCAACGCTGATGCTCTGACCTACGGTGAACTCTTCGCCTTCAGCAAGACGGAATTCCCACAGACCACGGCCAGCTTCAACGCCAGCTTTAGCGAAGTGACCCGCTTCCGGTTTGGTTACACGGTTAGCTTTTTTAGCACCGGTGGTAACCTGGATGGCGCGGTAGCCGTCGTTAGCCAGATCTTTAACCTGAGTAACACGGTTTGCTTCAACTTCGATAACGGTTACTGGGATGGAAACGCCTTCTTCAGTGAAGATGCGAGTCATGCCCACTTTTTTACCGACTAAACCAATCATTGTTTCAACCTCTCAATCGCTCAATGACCTGATTAACCCAGGCTGATCTGCACGTCTACACCAGCAGCCAGATCCAGACGCATCAGAGCATCAACGGTTTTCTCGGTTGGCTCAACGATGTCAACCAGACGCTTGTGAG
Source organism: Salmonella enterica subsp. enterica serovar Choleraesuis (assembly GCA_022846635.1). Taxonomy (GTDB): domain Bacteria; phylum Pseudomonadota; class Gammaproteobacteria; order Enterobacterales; family Enterobacteriaceae. Next base: position 417,802 of record AP025685.1, on the reverse strand, counting down.
TGCGAATTTCGTACTGATCGCGCGCGTCTTTGTTAACGTGCGGGGAGATCAGAACGGTAAAGCGCTCTTTGCGGGTCGGCAGCGGGATAGGACCGCGAACCTGCGCACCAGTGCGCTTGGCAGTCTCTACGATTTCCGCGGTTGATTGATCGATCAGACGATGATCAAACGCTTTCAGGCGGATACGGATTCTTTGGTTCTGCATGAGACCAGAGCTCCAATTATTTTATAAACGAAAATGATCACTACTCACACCCATTACGATTGATGGGGGAGCGTAATCGTTCTTGCATAGTTCCCCAATCGGGAACGTTGTTCGGCGGCTAAAAGAAGCTGCCCGGGTTCTGCGAACCCCCCGTCAATTTAGACGAGCCTGCGCATTATACGCAAATCTGGGCCGCAGGCAAGCCGACATCTGAAAATGAGCAAATTTTATGCGCCATCCGACACTTTTCTACGCGCGTGAAGTATGTACATAAAAAGCTCGGACGATGGCTTCTGCTTTTCAAACCCGTGGGTCACTTTTTCAGTAAGAGAAAGATATGCTGGATTTACTGCAAGGAGGCGCTATGGAAATTACGTTTTGGCTTGGTTATCTGGGGCTGGTTTCTACACTGTGCATCACGGATTTACGCAATGGTTTATTACCAGATAGGTTCACCCTAAAGCTGCTTTGGCTTGGGCTACTTTATCAGCTGGTACTCCATCCCGTGCAGCTGCAAGATGCGGTAATCGGAGCTATTACTGGGTATCTCTCTTTATGGTCTATTGGCTGGTTATGGAAACTCATTCGGCATCGTGATGGAATAGGATACGGGGACTATAAACTACTGGCGGCTCTGGGTGCCTGGCACGGTTGGCTATCGCTGCCCGGGATTATTATTATTGCTACGCTCTCTGGTTTGGCAATCGCCTGCGGCAGGTTATGTATCGGTCTGCCGCAGACCTGGTCTACCCCACTTCGCTTTGGCCCAATGTTAATAGCCGGCGGATTAGTTACAGCCTGCCTGCCAATACTGGTTAGGCATCTTCCTTAATTTGCGATTGGATATAATTCTGCAAACCAATTTTTCCGATGAGATCTAGCTCAGTCTCCAGCCAGTCGATATGATGCTCCTCATCTTCGAGGATTTTTATCAACATATCGCGGGTAACATAATCGTGAATGGTATCTGCATATGCGATAGCTTCTCTCAGGTCTTTCGCCCCTTCCAGCTCCAGCGTCAAATCTGATTGCAGCATTTCTTCTACATCTTCACCAATACGCAGTTTCCCAAGATCCTGAAGATTAGGTATGCCTTCAAGGAACAGGATACGTTCGATGTATTTATCTGCATGCTTCATCTCGTCGATGGACTCGTGATACTCCACGTCGTTCAAACGCATCAATCCCCAGTTCTTAAACATTCTGGCGTGTAAGAAATACTGATTGATTGCAACGAGTTCATTGCCCAGTAATTTGTTGAGATGAGTTATTATTTTGGTATCACCTTTCATTTTGCTTCCTCCGCTAACACTCTTATGAGCGTAGAACCTCTGCGGAGTAAGTCAAAAAATAACCAGTCAGGCGATTTCTTTATATTCTGGCAGCGTTAATAGTTCACTTTCCATTATCTCGCGCGCCGCGCGTACGCATTTACCACACTGATTACCGATAGGGATAAACTGACGAAGTTGTTGAAAAGACTGAGGATGATGCTGGCGCACCGCCTGACGAATCTTTTTATCGTTAATACCATTGCACAAGCAGACGTACATAATCACTCCCGGTCAAAATTTACACAAAGTGTAAATGAGAATAATTATGATTACAATAGCAGAGAATAAAGGTCTATGAGGGATATTAAGTCTTTAAATATCCAAAGATTCGCGCAAACGGATTAATACAAGGACAGAAAAACAGACCGTATGGCACAAATTTTTGCCATAGTCATTTCTGATTTTCAAGAAATGACGTCTCGTTTAGCAACCCCCGATACGGCATTTTCAGACATCTGTTTGTTGAGCGCACGGTAGCTCTTCAAATTGCAGACAATAAAAAAGGGCGCCGAAGCGCCCTTTTCAGTCAGGGATAATAAATTAACCCAGAACTTTAGCAACAACACCCGCGCCAACGGTACGGCCGCCTTCGCGGATTGCGAAACGCAGACCATCGTCCATTGCGATTGGGTGGATCAGGGTAACAACCATTTTGATGTTGTCGCCTGGCATTACCATCTCTACGCCTTCTGGCAGTTCGATGGTACCGGTCACGTCAGTAGTACGGAAGTAGAACTGTGGACGGTAGCCTTTGAAGAACGGAGTATGACGGCCGCCTTCGTCTTTGGACAGGATGTACACTTCAGATTCGAACTTGGTGTGCGGGTTGATTGAACCCGGTTTAGCCAGAACCTGGCCACGTTCGATTTCTTCACGTTTGATACCACGCAGCAGAACACCAACGTTCTCACCAGCACGGCCTTCGTCCAGCAGTTTGCGGAACATTTCAACGCCGGTACAGGTAGATTTAGCGGTATCTTTGATACCAACGATTTCTACTTCGTCACCAACTTTGATGATGCCGCGCTCTACACGACCAGTTACTACGGTACCACGACCGGAGATGGAGAATACGTCTTCGATTGGCAGCAGGAACGGCTTGTCGATAGCACGCTCTGGTTCTGGGATGTAGGTATCCAGGTGACCAGCCAGTTCGATGATTTTAGCTTCCCAATCTGCATCGCCTTCCAGCGCTTTCAGAGCGGAACCACGTACGATTGGAGTATCGTCGCCTGGGAAGTCGTACTGAGACAGAAGTTCACGAACTTCCATTTCTACCAGTTCCAGCAGCTCTTCGTCATCAACCATGTCACATTTGTTCAGGAACACGATGATGTAAGGAACGCCTACCTGACGACCCAGCAGGATGTGCTCACGGGTCTGAGGCATAGGGCCGTCAGTCGCAGCAACAACCAGGATAGCGCCGTCCATCTGAGCAGCACCGGTGATCATGTTTTTAACGTAGTCGGCGTGCCCTGGGCAGTCAACGTGCGCGTAGTGACGAGTCGGGGTGTCATATTCAACGTGGGAAGTGTTGATGGTGATACCACGAGCTTTTTCTTCTGGTGCGTTATCGATCTGATCGAATGCACGAGCAGCACCGCCGTAGGTTTTAGCCAGTACGGTAGTGATGGCAGCAGTCAGGGTAGTTTTACCATGGTCAACGTGGCCGATGGTGCCCACGTTAACGTGCGGTTTTGTACGTTCAAATTTTTCTTTAGACACGGCTATATTCCTTACTAACGTGCTCTCCCCCACCGGAGAGAGCACTTGATCACTGTTTTAACCCAGCAGCTTATTTGCCGCGGGCTTCGATTACGGCCTGAGCGACGTTGTTTGGCGCGTCGTCATACTTCAGGAACTCCATGGAGTAAGAAGCACGACCTTTGGTCAGAGAACGCAGTTGAGTTGCGTAGCCGAACATTTCGGACAACGGAACTTCAGCGTGGATCTTAACGCCAGTTACTTCAGATTCCTGACCGCGCAGCATACCACGGCGACGGCTCAAGTCACCGATAACGTCACCGGTGTTCTCTTCTGGAGTTTCAACTTCAACCTTCATGATTGGCTCAAGCAGAACAGGTTTTGCTTTTTTGAAGCCATCTTTAAAGGCGATAGAAGCCGCCAGTTTAAACGCCAGCTCGGAGGAGTCAACGTCATGGTAAGAACCGAAGTGCAGACGGATACCCATATCAACTACAGGGTAGCCAGCCAGAGGGCCAGATTTCAGCTGCTCCTGGATACCTTTATCAACGGCTGGGATGTATTCACCAGGAATTACACCACCTTTGATGTCGTTGATGAATTCGTAACCTTTAGGGTTAGAACCCGGCTCCAGTGGGTACATGTCGATAACAACATGACCGTACTGACCGCGACCACCAGACTGTTTCGCGTGTTTACCTTCGATATCGGTAACTTTAGCGCGAATCGCTTCGCGGTAAGCAACCTGAGGTTTACCGACGTTCGCTTCAACGTTGAATTCACGTTTCATACGGTCAACGATGATGTCGAGGTGCAGCTCACCCATACCAGCGATAATGGTCTGGTTAGATTCTTCGTCAGTCCATACGCGGAAAGACGGGTCTTCTTTAGCCAGACGGCCCAGAGCCAGACCCATTTTTTCCTGGTCAGCTTTGGTTTTCGGTTCAACGGCGATGGAGATTACCGGCTCAGGGAATTCCATACGTTCCAGAATGATCGGGTTCTCTGGGTCACACAGGGTGTCACCAGTAGTCACGTCTTTCAGACCGATGGCCGCAGCGATATCGCCCGCGCGAACTTCTTTGATCTCTTCACGTTTGTTAGCGTGCATCTGAACGATACGACCGAAACGCTCACGTGCAGATTTCACGGAGTTTAGTACGGTATCACCAGAGTTAACCACACCGGAGTAAACGCGGAAGAAGGTCAGGTTACCAACGAACGGGTCGGTAGCGATTTTAAATGCCAGAGCAGAGAACGGCTCGTCGTCGCTAGCGTGACGCTCAGCTGGAGTATCTTTACCGTCGTCCAGGATACCGTTGATAGCCGGTACGTCGGTTGGAGATGGCAGGTAATCGATTACCGCATCCAGCATTGCCTGAACACCTTTGTTCTTAAATGCAGAACCACAGGTAACCAGGATGATTTCGTTGTTCAGAACACGCTGACGCAGTGCACCTTTGATTTCTTCCTCAGTCAGCTCTTCGCCGCCCAGGTATTTTTCCATCAGCTCTTCAGAAGCTTCAGCTGCGGATTCAATCAGGTTGTGGTGCCATTCTTCAGCCAGATCCTGCATATCAGCTGGGATATCTTCGTATTCGAAGGTAACGCCCTGATCTGCATCGTTCCAGTTGATCGCTTTCATTTTCACCAGGTCAACAACACCGGTGAAACCTTCTTCAGCGCCAATTGCCAGCTGCAGCGGAACCGGAGTCGCGCCCAGACGGGTTTTGATCTGATCAACAACTTTCAGGAAGTTCGCACCCATGCGGTCCATTTTGTTAACGAACGCAATACGTGGAACTTTATATTTGTTTGCCTGACGCCATACGGTTTCAGACTGTGGCTGAACACCACCAACTGCGCAGTAAACCATTACCGCACCGTCCAGAACACGCATGGAACGTTCTACTTCGATAGTGAAGTCAACGTGTCCTGGGGTATCGATGATGTTTACACGATGTGGTTCATACTGCTTAGCCATACCAGACCAGAATGCAGTAGTCGCAGCGGAGGTGATAGTGATACCACGTTCCTGCTCCTGCTCCATCCAGTCCATGGTAGCTGCGCCATCGTGAACTTCACCGATTTTATGGTTTACACCGGTGTAGAACAGAATACGTTCAGTAGTGGTGGTTTTACCGGCGTCGATGTGAGCACTGATACCGATGTTACGGTAGCGTGCAATGGGTGTTGTACGAGCCATTTGATTCCTCTATATCCTGGGACGTTCAAGTTTAGGTGCCAATAAACGGGCGCCTTTCTTAAAGCGCCCGCCTGGTACTAAATTACCGAAGATATTACCAACGGTAGTGAGCGAACGCCTTGTTGGCTTCTGCCATACGGTGAACGTCTTCACGTTTCTTAACTGCAGTACCTTTGTTTTCTGCAGCATCAGAAAGTTCGTTCGCCAGGCGCAGAGCCATGGATTTATCACCGCGTTTACGAGCAGCTTCTACGATCCAACGCATTGCCAGAGCATTACGACGAACCGGACGGACTTCAACCGGAACCTGGTAAGTAGAACCACCTACACGGCGGGACTTAACTTCGACAGTCGGACGAACGTTGTCCAGAGCGACTTCGAAAGCTTCCAGTTCGGTTTTACCAGCGCGCTGAGCCAGGGTCTCAAGCGCACTGTATACGATAGCTTCTGCAGTAGATTTTTTACCGTCTACCATCAGAATGTTCACAAATTTGGCCAGCAACTCTGATCCGAACTTAGGATCTGGAAGGATTTTACGTTGACCAATGACGCGACGACGTGGCATGGAAATACTCCGTTGTTAATTCAGGATTGTCCAAAACTCAAAGAGTTTAGTTTTGACATTAATTTAAAACGTTTGGCCTTACTTAACGGAGAACCATTAAGCCTTAGGACGCTTCACGCCATACTTGGAGCGAGCCTGCTTACGGTCTTTAACGCCAGAGCAGTCAAGCGCACCGCGAACGGTGTGATAACGAACACCCGGAAGGTCTTTAACACGACCACCACGGATCAGGATCACGGAGTGCTCCTGCAGGTTATGACCTTCACCACCGATGTAGGAGGTAACTTCAAAACCGTTAGTCAGACGAACACGGCATACTTTACGCAGTGCGGAGTTCGGTTTTTTAGGAGTGGTAGTATATACGCGAGTACATACACCACGTTTTTGCGGGCAAGCTTCCAGCGCAGGAACGTTGCTTTTCTCAACTTTCTTAGCGCGTGGTTTGCGAACCAGCTGGTTAACTGTTGCCATTAAATAGCTCCTGGTTTTGCTTCGTAAACACGTAATAAAACGGCCTCATACAATATGAGGACGCAGAATTTTAGGGCTGGGCCGAAAAGGTGTCAAGAAATATACAGCACTTCCCCGATCACCAGGCCATTTGATTGGTATGTTTGAGAGCCAGATTCACGAAATCAGTATAGCCGATTAACGGAATATCGCTCGAAATTTGACCAGACAATCCGCGCGCCGCAACGTCTTCCTGCAATACGCAAACTTCAGCCTGGGATGCTCTCAGCAACTCCAGATACGGATTACCCTGAAGTGCGGCGATGACGCCATCCTGAATGAGTAACAGCGTATCATCCGGGCCGAGCATCCGTAACAGCGAGTTAATATCGGTATTAAAAGGGGAAAGATGAAGAGTATGCAGCATCACAACCTCAGAAAGTCAGGATGACATCATAGTGCGCCAGCTTGTCACGCAATGTGTCTGGCTCCAGTATTCCGGCATCCAGCACCCACTCCGGCTGCGATGAAAGCCCGCGCTCTAATAGCGACTGTTTGCAGACCCAGCGCTCATCAATGTCATACAACGGCAACACCTTAAAAGTGGCGGCATGATTGCGCGATAACGCCTGCTCCGCCATTTGACCTGCCTGTAATTGCAAAATGCCATCGCCAATAAAAAAGGCTGCGACCTTATCGCTAAGCGCTGAGATAGCCAACAATGCATCCAAACCTTCGCGCCCGGAAGCATCGCCGTGAGGCCCATGGGTAAATACGATTGCTACCGATTTCATCAGAATTGCACTATCCGATCGCAGGTGAGCGCAGCTTCAGCCAGTGCGCCTAATCCCCGCAGGCTAAAGCCTTGCTGTAAATTGGCCGCCGGCAGCTCCAGGCGAGCCGACTCGCTCTCATCGACGATGCCGCGCCGTAAACCGGCCGCAACGCAAATATTAAGCTCCGTACCGTGCTGGCTTCCCAACTCCTGCCAGGCGCGCACCATATCAAACTCATCAGCCGCCGGCGCGGTCAGACTATTCGCGTTAGTCACGCCTTCGCGGTAAAAGAAAACCGAATGCAGCGTATGGCCTTGAGCCAGTAAAGCGCGGGCAAACAGCAAAGCGCTGCTGGACTGCTGCGTACCATAAGCGGGCCCGGTCACCATCAATCCAAACTGCATTTAGTTACCCTGCCCGCTGAAATCATCATTTTTAAACTGGCGGATATACAGATAAACGGTGTGCTTGGAGATATTCAACCGATCGGCTACCTGGTTGATGGCATCTTTAATGTCAAAGATGCCCTTCTCATAGAGGTTGAGCACAATCTGCCGATTCTTGGCGTTGTTGGCAACGCTGCGATCGGCATTCACCTCTTCAATGGTGTATTCAAGAGTCTGAGTCACCAGGTCTTCAACTGAAGAGGCGAAGTTAACTGATGATGGGACTTCCTGAGTTTCCGGAGGAATAAAAGTACTCATAATCTGAGAGAACGGCACATCGAGGTTGATGTTGATGCATAGCAACCCCACGACACGCTGATTGCGATTACGAATAGCAATAGTGACTGATTTCATCAGCACGCCGCTTTTAGCCCGGGTGAAATAACAGCGGGACACGCTGCTATCGGCTCCAGTCATGTCATGCAACATGCGTAGTGCCATATCGGTAATAGGAGAACCGATTTTACGGCCCGTGTTTTCACCGTTAGCGATTCGAATAGCCGAGCACTTAAGGTCCTGCAATGAGTGCAGCACTATCTCGCAGTGTGGGCCGATGAGCATAGCCAGGCCATCCACCACGGACTCATAGGATTTTAGGATTTCGAAATCACCGGGTTCAAAAGGCCGCTGATCCAGTAAATCAAGCTCACTGGTTTCATTAGTCAGTAGCGAATTAGACATGGAAAAATACCACCTTTTACTGAGAGCCTGTCATCAGTCAAGGGGCCAGGGGCAGACTCATCACGCATCGAACAGCAAACAAACCATTAAGGTAATACAGTGCGGCGCTGGCTTACCAGCTTTATTCTGTTTGTGCCATAAAAAACGCCGCCCGGAGGCAGCGTTATTACAGCTTGCTGATTCAGCGACTTACTTTTTGTCGCCAGCTTTGGCTTTGCTATCTGCAGCGTCAGCTTTTGCTTCTTTAGGCGCTGGTTTCACGTCAAGCAATTCAACGTCGAACACCAGGGTAGAGTTAGCCGGGATACCCGGAACGCCATTTTTACCGTAAGCCAGTTCTGGTGGGATAACCAGCTTGATTTTTCCGCCTTTTTTGATGTTCTTCAGGCCTTCTGTCCAGCCTGGAATCACGCCATCAAGACGGAAGGAGAGAGGCTCACCGCGGGTGTAAGAGTTATCAAACTCTTTACCGTCGATAAGAGTACCCTTGTAGTTTACTACTACGGTATCGCTATCTTTCGGTGCAGCGCCGGTACCTTCTTTCTCTACCTGATACATCAGGCCAGTTTTAGAGGTTTTAACACCTTTCTCTTTAGCAAACTTCTCACGATAGGTTTTACCCTTCGCGGCGTTGTCAGCGGCATCTTTCTCCATGCGAGCCTGAGCCGCAGTTTTCACGCGAGTTTCAAAAGCCTGCAGAGTCTGCTCAATATCCTGATCGGTCAGTTTGCTTTTGTTAGCAAAGGCATCCTGAACACCGGCGATCAGCTGAGATTTATCCAGCTTGATACCCAGTTTTTCCTGCTCAGTCAGAGAATTCTCCATGTAACGACCCAGCGAAGCACCCAGTGCATAAGCAGATTTCTGATCGTCATTTTTGAATGCCGCGGCGCTATCTGCTGCTTTAGCGGCAGGAGCTGCCCATACCTGTGCGGTATTCAGGGTAACGGCCATCGTGGTTGCCAGTAACGTTACTTTAAACAGTGATTTCATCCATTATCTCCGGAGCTGGGGACTCTGGCCCCAGGTTTTGTGAAACTCAGTGGGCTACTATAACGTCGAGGAAGAAAGCGACACAATCGCTGAGAGTAAGTTTGGGGCAAATTCTGATGTATTTTCTGTAAACATCTGCTCACCAGCCCTGCAATACGCTGCAATATACCGGCAATTTAAGTAAAATCACGGCGTCCGACGTTGGTGTCGTACATTGAAGGGAGATGCCCAATGCCGCACGAATTGATCCAGGCCCGTCTGGCCGAACTCGAAAGCCGTCTTGCATTTCAGGAGATTACTATCGAGGAACTTAATCAGACCGTTACCGCCCACGAGCTGGAAATGGCGAAACTGCGCGATCACCTGCGCCTGCTGGTAGAAAAACTAAAGGCCAGCCAGCCTTCGATGGTGGCTTCGCAGTCGGAAGAGACGCCGCCTCCCCACTATTAATCTGTTCAGAATGGCTGTGCGCCGCTGCGGCGGCGTTGCTGCACTCCCGTAAAATGCTCACATACTACTTGTATGCTGCGCTTTTCCCCGGTCTGGCATCTTGCCTGCTCACCTGCTCGCGCATTCTTCTTCCTGAGAAATAAATGTCTGGAAAAACAAAAAGGCCACCCGAAGGTGACCTTTCTCATCGTGCAGATTTCCTAAGCCGTTAGCTTTGTAGCAAAGCGGCAAAGCTCAGGATCCCCGGGAGCATAGATAACTATGTGACCGAAACCCTAAACTGCTGCCAACGCGGCTATCGCCCGAAAGGCGACGGAAATCGAGCCGCTATGAATTTCGAATTGTGGCAAGGCGTAGCCAACACAGCCACGGTCCGAAAGACGACGCGGATCAGTGGCAGCCGCAACCGCCATTACCACCACAACCACCTTTACCATGCTCATGATCGCCGTGATCGTGGCCATGGCCACCGCAGCAACCTTCATGGTCGTGATCGTGGTCGTGACCGTGAGCACCGTGAACGTGGCCATGAGCCAGTTCTTCTTCAGTGGCTTCGCGGATAGCGATGATTTCTACGTTGAAGCTCAGATTCTGGCCAGACAGCATGTGGTTGCCATCAACAACAACATAGTCATCACCTACTTCGGTGATTTCTACTGGTACCGGGCCCTGGTCAGTTTCAGCCAGGAAGCGCATACCAACCTGCAGTTCGTCTACGCCCATAAATACGTCTTTAGGAACGCGCTGAACCAGGTTTTCGTCATACTGACCGTAAGCATCGTTAGCACCGACGTTTACATCAAATTTGTCGCCGACTTCGTGGCCTTCCAGCGCCTTTTCCAGCCCTGAAATCAGGGAACCGTGACCGTGCAGATAGTCCAGCGGAGCACTCACCGGAGACTCATCAACTAAAACACCGTCTTCTGTACGTACCTGATAAGCCAGGCTGACCACCAGGTCTTTTGCTACTTTCATGATATCTCCCGAGCATAAGGAAAAAAGTGGCGCCGATTGTAGCTGAAATCGACGCCTGTGTACCCATTAGCTTAAAGAAAGGTGCCCGGCATCGCTAGTCCGGATGAAAAATCCCTATAACCTGCTCCTGAGTGCGCACGTGTTCACGCGCCTCTTTATCGGCTTCACGCATCTGGTGGCCGCACTTAACGCATTGCACTACATCGATATTATTTTCTCGCCACATTGCCAGCGAATCCTGGGCCTGGCACGCCGGGCACACAGCTCCGGCAATAAAACGCTTACGCTCTTTCATTGCTCACCTTTCTATTCAAATTCATCCCAACCATCCGGCTGGCGTTTTTCCTGCTGCATCTCCCGATGAAAAATATCTTCCAGCTCGCGGCGGGCCTCTCGCACTCGGGATATCTGCTCAGTATCACTATGTACCGGCATAAGCTCGCGCAGCATGCGCATATCCAGTCGCCGAAAATGTAACTGCGCCCTCTGGGCCTGATGGGGATGCATACCTAAGGTCACTAATGCCTTTCGCCCCAGCTCAAGCGCGCTGGAAAAAGTCTCACGGGTGAAAAGCTTCACCCCTGCCTGTAGCAGCTCATGCGCCTCGACCCGGCCTCTGGCCCGGGCCAGAATAGTCAGATGCGGAAAATGCTGCTGGCAGAGGTGCACAATCTTCATCGCATCTTCCGGCTCATTACAGGTAATCACTATCGACTTCGCCCGTTCGGCCCCTGCTGCACGCAGTAGTTCAAGCTCGGTAGCATCACCGTAATAAACCTTGTAACCGTATTTACGCATCAGATTGACGGCGCTGATGTCCCGCTCCAGCACCGTAATCCGGGTTTTGTTTGCCATCAACAAGCGCCCGATAACCTGACCAAAACGGCCAAATCCCACCACAATGACCTGAGGTTCATCATCTTCGACATGAGGTTTTTCGTCGATATCCGGGCTGGCGCTTTTAATGCGATAAATAAGCAGCTTATCCACCAGTCGCATCAAAAGCGGTGTGGTCATCATGGAAAGTGTGACGGTCACCAGCAGCATCGCCAATTGATCGTGGTGGAATAAACGCTGAGAAGAGGCCGTGGAGAAAAGAACGAAAGCAAACTCTCCGCCCTGGCTGAGGACGGTCGCGAATTGCAGCCGCTCAGAACTGCGTAAACCGTATAGTCGCGATAATCCATACAGCACTGCCATCTTAATCAGTACCAACAGAATGACGCTGAAAATAACCCACACCAGGTGGGTATAGAGCACGCCAAGATTGAGCGCCATACCGACCGAAATAAAGAACAGCCCTAGCAACAGTCCCTTAAACGGCTCAATCGCGGTTTCCAGCTCATGACGATACTCACTCTCTGCCAGTAATACCCCCGCCAGAAAAGTGCCCAACGCCATCGAAAATCCCAGCGCGTCCATAAACAGCGCGGCGCCAAGCACCAGTAATAAAGAAGCCGCAGTAAAGACCTCACGCACTCCAGAACCTGCAATAAAGCGAAACAGAGGGCGCAGCAAATATCTTCCGCCCACCAGCATGGCAAAGAATGCCAGCACTTTCAGCCCCAGCCGCAGCCAGTCTGGGTGTTCATCACCATTGCCTGCCAACAGCGGCACCAGGGCGATGGCCGGAATTACCGCGATATCCTGGAATAGCAGCACCGAAAAACCTAGCTGTCCGGATTCGCTACGATTCATGCCTTTATCGCGCATCAGCTGCAGAGCCATTGCAGTAGACGACATGGCAAGCCCAATACCGCCTATCACAGCCGCCTGCCATGAAAACTGAGTTAGCATCAGCAACCCGGCCAGTACCAAAGCACTTAGCGCTACCTGCGCGGCCCCTACGCCAAAAATGGAGCGCCGTAATGCCCACAATTTTCCGGGATTCAACTCCAGACCTATCAGGAACATCAGGAAAACGACGCCCAGTTCAGAGAAGTGCAGAATTTCATCCACATCACTGATAAAAGCCAGCCCCCACGGGCCGATAGCCATTCCTGCCAGCAGATAGCCCAGTACCGCACCAATCCCAAGTCTTGCGGCCAGGGGGACCGCTACAACAGCGGCAAATAGAAATAAAACCCCGGCCAGCAGCCAGTCCGATCCCTCCATTAGTGACCTCCCGGCGTCAAAGGTGAGGCCAGCCACTCGGCGTAAGCATCAGCGTGATTGCGCAGTTCTGCTGGCGGCAATCGCCTGGCCCAGTAGATAACAATTGGCCGCAGCCAGTGCATATGGCACATCGCCGCTGTCAGTTCGAATGGCCGTAAAATCTCTCCAAGCGGATAACGATTTAACCCATCGTGACGATAAGCGCCTTCTGGCTCACCGGTAGTCAGCACGCTACGCCAATACTTGCCCGCCAGCTGATTGCCGTTCGCGCCGCTGGCAAATCCGCGCGTTAAGACACGATCCAACCACTCTTTCATCAACGCCGGGCAGCTATAGGTATACAGAGGATGCTGAAAGACTATGACTTCATGCTCGCGAAGCAGCGCCTGCTCATGAGGGATATCGATAAAAAAATCCGGATAATGCGCGTAGAGATCGTGCACCGTAACGTTAGCCAGCTGTCTGGCCGGCTGTAACAAAACCCGATTGGCTACCGAATCTTGCGATTCCGGGTGGGCATATAGCAGCAAAACTTTAGGTGGCTGCGACATCATTACCCTCCAGGGCGTCAAACCGCTTATGTAATTCCAACCAGACTATGAACATCACGAGAGTTGTTATTTAGCGAGTAAATAAGTCCGCGCTATCGGGGATGAGCTGTCATCCCGATGCTGCCAGAATGGCTTTGTGTATAGTCCTCATCTTGGGCTACCATGCTGCCCATCGTTCAGGTCCTGGTTATACGTTACCTGATTATAAATGTAATTTAACATACTCTAAACATACGGCGCGTCATGATTGTTTTCTCTTCGCTACAACTTCGTCGCGGTACCCGCGTTCTGCTGGATAACGCCACCGCTACCATTAACCCGGGCCAAAAAGTCGGTCTGGTGGGTAAAAATGGCTGTGGTAAATCGACCCTGCTGGCGTTGTTGAAAAATAACATTTCTGCCGACGCCGGAAGCGTAACGTTTCCGGGAACCTGGCAGCTTGCCTGGGTAAATCAGGAAACGCCTGCTCTGGCTGTTCCTGCTATTGAATACGTCATCGATGGTGACCGGGAGTTCCGTCAGCTTGAAGCCGAGCTGGCTGAAGCGAATGAGCGCAACGACGGCCACGCAATTGCCACTCTACACGGTAAGCTAGACGCCGTAGGCGCCTGGACTATCCGCTCACGCGCCGCCAGCCTGCTACACGGTCTGGGTTTTACTAATGCTCAGCTAGAAAACCCGGTTAGCGATTTCTCCGGTGGCTGGCGTATGCGTCTTAATCTGGCGCAAGCGCTGATTTGCCGTTCCGATCTATTACTGCTCGATGAACCAACTAACCACCTGGATCTCGATGCCGTTATCTGGCTGGAGAAATGGCTGAAGAGCTATCCTGGCACGCTGATATTAATTTCTCATGACCGCGATTTCCTCGACCCGGTTGTTGATAAAATTATCCATATCGAGCAGGAAAGCCTGTTCGAATACACCGGTAACTACAGCTCCTTTGAAGGGCAGCGCGCAACTCGTCTGGCTCAGCAACAGGCGATGTTTGAAAGCCAGCAAGAGCGCGTGGCACATCTGCAAAGCTTCATTGCGCGATTTAAAGCCAAAGCATCCAAAGCCAAGCAGGCCCAGAGCCGGGTAAAAATGCTGGAGCGGATGGAAATGATTGCCCCAGCTCATGTAGATAACCCATTTCACTTTAGCTTCCGCGCGCCAGAAAGCCTGCCTAATCCATTATTACGCATGGAAAAAGTGAGCGCCGGATATGGCGATCGCGTCGTGCTGGATGCCATTAAGCTCAATCTGGTTCCCGGCTCCCGCATCGGTCTGCTGGGGCGCAACGGGGCGGGTAAATCGACGCTTATCAAGCTGCTGGCCGGAGGGCTTGCGCCAATGCACGGCGAGATTGGCCTGGCAAAAGGCATTAAGCTGGGTTACTTCGCACAGCATCAGCTTGAGTTCCTGCATGCGGACGAATCGCCACTACAGCATCTGACGCGCCTTGCCCCCCGCGAAACCGAACAGCAGCTGCGTGACTATCTCGGCGGCTTTGGTTTTCAGGGCGATAAAGTTACCGAAGTTACCGCCCGCTTCTCCGGCGGTGAAAAAGCCCGCCTGGTGCTCGCGCTAATAGTTTGGCAGCGCCCTAACCTGCTGCTGCTTGATGAGCCTACTAACCACCTCGATCTCGATATGCGTCAGGCGCTGACCGAGGCCTTAATCGAATTCGACGGTGCGCTGGTTGTGGTTTCCCACGATCGTCACCTATTGCGTTCTACCACCGATGATCTCTATCTGGTTCACGACGGTAAAGTCGAACCTTTTGCCGGCGACCTTGAGGATTATCAGCAATGGCTAAGCGACAGCCAGAAACAAACGGCGGCTCAGGATGCGGCAGAAAGCGGCGAAAAAGACGCGTCGAATAGCGCTCAGGCCCGCAAAGACCAGAAACGTCGGGAAGCCGAACTGCGCACTCAAACCCAGCCCCTGCGTAAAGAGATAACCCGGCTGGAAAAGCAGATGGAAAAGCTTAATACCGAGCTGGCAAGCGTAGAAACCGCGTTGGGTGACAGTGAGCTTTATGCTCCGGAACGTAAAAGTGAACTGACAGACTATCTGCAGCGTCAGGCAAGTGCCAAATCACAGCTTGAAGAGTGTGAAATGGCCTGGCTGGATGCCCAGGAACAGCTGGAGCAGATGCTTAACGCCTCTTGAGTTCTTCTCTACCCGGCAAGGCGCAGGGGTGCATTTCGCCAGAAGCATGCTCAGCGACTGGAGAATAATGAGGCGGGGCCGACAACCGAATTCGGCGCGCTCGAAAAGATACAAAAAACAGATGGATTCATCTAATTTCCACAATAATAGTATGCTTTTCAAACAACGGCGGAACGGGAAAACCCCGGGCCGCTGTTACTAAAACCTTAAACATCACGCCCGGCAAACGGTATAGTAAGGCGTTTTTACACGAAAAAGCTCTCGTCAATGACCGATATTACCCCAGAAGATCTTAACGTTTCGGCGCCCGACTCCCGGTCGTTTGTCCCTATGCACGGCGTAAGCAATCCGCATTTGCAAACTATGCTGCCGCGGGTACTGCGTCATCGCCTGAAGTTCGCCCCACACTGGCAACGTCTGGATATGCCGGATGGAGACTTTGTCGATCTCGCCTGGAGTGAACCTCCGGAGCAGGCGCTGCATAAGCCTCGTCTGGTGGTATTTCACGGTCTGGAGGGGAGCCTGCATAGCCCTTACGCTCACGGTCTGATCCACGCGGCGAAGCAGCGGGGATGGCTCGGTGTAGTCATGCATTTTCGTGGTTGTAGCGGTGAGCCGAACCGGCTGCCGCGCATCTATCATTCCGGTGAAACCGAGGATGGCAGCTTCTTTCTGGAGTGGCTGAACGAACGTTATGGTACGGTACCCACCGCGGCGGTCGGCTACTCTTTGGGCGGTAATATGCTGGCATGCCTGATGGCGCGCCAGGGAGCGGAATGCACCCTGACGGCGGGCGTTATCGTTTCAGCTCCGCTGATGCTTGAACCTTGCAGCTACCACATGGACAAGGGCTTTTCTCGTTTCTATCAGCACTATCTGCTGAATCTGCTTAAAGCCAACGCCGCACGCAAACTGCGGGCCTATCCAGGCTCCCTGCCAATTGGTCTCAAACAACTGCGACGGGTAAAACGCATTCGTGAATTTGACGATTTGATTACCGCTAAAATTCACGGCTTCCACGATGCTCTGGACTATTACCGCCGCTGTAGCGCTATGCCAATGCTGCCGGAGATTGCGCGCCCATTGCTGATAATCCACGCTAAAGACGATCCTTTTATGGATCATCATGTCATCCCCGATCTCACCACGCTGCCGGCGAATATTGAATATCAGCTCACTGAGCACGGCGGTCACGTCGGCTTCGTCAGCGGCACGCTGCGCCATCCGGAAATGTGGCTGGAAAGTCGTATTCCCGACTGGCTGACCGCCTTCCTGGAGCAGGAAAAATGATAATCCCCTGGCAAGATATACCGGCAGAAACGCTGGAAAATCTAATTGAATCCTTTGTGTTACGTGAAGGAACCGATTATGGTGAGCAGGAGCAATCGCTCGCTCAGAAAGTAGCCGACGTGAAACGGCAGCTCGCCAGCGGAGAGGCGGTTCTGGTGTGGTCTGAGTTGCATGAGACAGTCAATATCATGCCCCGCAATCAGTTCCGCGGTTAGTTTCATCCAGCGTTAATTCGCAGGTTCTCTTCGTCTCTGGGGCACGGCTGCACGTCAACATTTCGTTGTTCAGGAGCCGTACTCTATGTCAGTGAAACATCCTGTTATTGCCGTCACCGGTTCCAGCGGAGCCGGAACCACTACCACCAGCCTGGCCTTCCGTAAAATATTCCACCAGCTTGGGCTACGCGCTGCTGAACTGGAGGGCGATAGCTTTCACCGTTATACCAGGCCTGAGATGGATCTGGAAATTCGCAAAGCCAGGGATTTGGGGCGACACATCAGCTACTTCGGCTCCGAAGCCAATGATTTTCGCTTGCTTGAGGAAACCTTCTCCCGCTACGGAGCTGAAGGGCGTGGCCAGTCGCGAAAATACCTGCATACCTACGATGAAGCGGTGCCATGGAACCAGGTTCCCGGC
The DNA here is from genome assembly GCA_022846635.1 of Salmonella enterica subsp. enterica serovar Choleraesuis. GTDB lineage: Bacteria > Pseudomonadota > Gammaproteobacteria > Enterobacterales > Enterobacteriaceae. The sequence goes on along the minus strand of AP025685.1, from coordinate 400,268 downwards.
ACTTTCACCCCATGGCAGCCATTGCCAGAACCTACTGATGTATTGTTCTACGAAGGGCTACACGGTGGCGTAGTAACGGAAAATCACGATGTGGCTCGCCACGTAGACCTGCTGGTGGGCGTTGTTCCTATCGTCAACCTGGAGTGGATCCAGAAACTGGTGCGCGATATGAGCGAACGCGGGCACTCGCGCGAAGCGGTGATGGACTCGGTGGTACGCTCCATGGAAGATTATATTAACTACATTACGCCGCAATTCTCCCGTACCCACATTAACTTCCAGCGGGTACCAACGGTAGATACCTCAAACCCATTTGCCGCCAAGGCGATTCCTTCTCTGGACGAAAGCTTTGTGGTTATTCACTTCCGCAACCTTGGCAAAATTGATTTCCCCTGGCTGCTGGCCATGCTGAATGGCTCATTCATTTCCCACGTAGATACTTTGGTGGTTCCGGGCGGCAAAATGGGCCTGGCCATGGAGCTGATTATGGGGCCGCTGGTGAAAAGGCTGATCGAAGCCCGGGAGAATGCCTGAGTTCAAGAGGTCACGATTTCATAAGAGTGGCTAACCGTTACCGTTTTCTCGAGCATTAATGCTACTGAACAATACTTCTCTAATGAGCACTGAATAGCCTGCTCCACCGCCTGCGCCTTTAGTTTGCGGCCAGTGACAATAAAATGCAGGTTTATCTGGGTAAACATTCTGGGGCTTGCGGTCTGGCGCTGTGAGGTGAGCTTCACCTCGCAATCGGTAATCGGTTGATGCTGCTGTAGCAGCGAAACCACGTCAGCCGCACTACAGCTGCCCACAGCCAGTAAAACCATCTCCATTGGACTGGGTGATTTATCGCCGGAGTTCCCGTCCATCATCACCTGGTGGCCAGAAGCCGACTCCCCGACAAAAGTTAGTCCTTCAACCCACTTGATACGTGCCTGCATGCGGTTTCCTCCCGGCTTATCAGGTCAACAGATATAGCGCCTGGTGGAAAAGTCTCAGCAAAGGCGATCCTGGTCAAGCTGAAGCGAGACAACACGAGACACTCAGATAAAGCTATGCTACAACATGGTCGATGCTGCAAAAATACATTGATGTTATGCATGTATGCAGAAGATAAATATATTAGTGATTTCGGTTAGTTAACTTGTAAATCACTCTCCCGAATACGGGAATTATCGTTGATTACTAAGCCAGAAAATGCGCTTCATTTTCTGACGACAGTTTATAACAGAGGAATACCGCGCATGGTGCTTGGCAAACCGCAAACAGACCCGACTCTTGAATGGTTCTTGTCTCATTGCCACATTCATAAGTATCCATCGAAGAGCACGCTAATTCACCAGGGCGAAAAAGCCGAAACGCTGTATTACATCGTTAAAGGCTCTGTTGCCGTGCTGATTAAGGATGAGGAAGGTAAGGAGATGATCCTTTCCTACCTGAATCAGGGTGATTTTATCGGCGAACTGGGGCTGTTTGAAGAAGGCCAGGAGCGTAGCGCCTGGGTTCGGGCAAAATCCCCGTGTGAAGTTGCTGAAATCTCCTATAAAAAATTCCGTCAGCTCATTCAGGTGAATCCAGATATCCTGATGCGCCTCTCCTCTCAGATGGCGAGCCGCCTCCAGGTAACTTCCGAGAAAGTAGGTAACCTTGCATTCCTGGATGTTACCGGTCGGATAGCGCAAACTCTTCTGAACCTGGCAAAACAGCCGGATGCAATGACCCACCCAGACGGGATGCAGATCAAAATCACTCGTCAGGAAATCGGTCAGATTGTTGGCTGCTCTCGTGAAACCGTTGGCCGTATTTTGAAAATGCTCGAAGATCAGAACCTGATCTCCGCCCACGGTAAAACTATCGTGGTTTACGGTACTCGTTAATCACTCATAAGGCGCACTGCTCCAGGCGGCGCGCCTTTTTTGTCTCTGCAGGTTATGTGGCGTCGACTGATATACCATCCTGAAGTCAACTACGCCCTTCGCCAGACTCTGGTGCTGTGCCTGCCCGTGGCCGTTGGTTTGATATTCGGCAACCTCAAGCTAGGCCTGCTGTTTTCCTTAGTTCCCGCCTGCTGCAATATGGCCGGACTAGATACTCCTCATAAACGTTTTGTAAAGCGGTTAATTGTCGGCGCAACGCTGTTTGCGACCTGTAGCCTGCTGACGCAAATTCTGCTGCTATATCATCTTCCGCTACCGCTGCTATTTTTAGGGCTGGCCCTATTATTAGGCGTTACGGCAGAAATAAGCCCCCTGCACGCGAGGTTGATGCCCGCCTCTCTGGTCGCCGCCATTTTTACTCTGAGCCTTGCCGGTAATATGCCGCTGTGGCAGCCCCTGGCTATCTATGTTCTGGGCACCTTATGGTATGGCGGATTCAATAGCTTCTGGCTGTGGCTATGGCGCGAACAGCCCATGCGTGAAACGCTCAGCCTGCTGTATAGGGAGATGGCGCGTTATTGCGAAGATAAGTACGCACTTTTAACTCATCGCACCGATCCGCAGGCGGGCCTGCCGCCACTGCTGACTCACCAGCAGAAAGTCGTGGATTTAATTAACCAGTGTTATGAGCAGCTTCACATGCTTTCTGGTCGTAAATATCGGGGTTATAAACGGTTGTTGCGGGTATTTCAGGTGGGGCTGGATTTGCAGGAGCATATTTCGGTATCGCTGTCGCAGCCGGAAGAAGGCCAGAAAGAGATTGCTCACAGCCACGCCGGAGCCGTTGTACGCTGGAATGCGCGCATCATTGCGGAGCGCCTGCGCGTACTGAGCGATGATATTCTCTACCATCGATACCCGTCAGCATTCGATATGGATGAACCATTGGCGGCGCTGGAGAAAACCACACACCATTATCCTGATAGCACTCTGCTGCAATTCTGTCAGTACCATTTCAGCCGTATCGCTAAAGTGCTGACTACCCAGAGACCGCTGTACGCCCGTGACCTTATGGCCGATCGCCAGCGTCATCTGCCGTTGCTTCGAGCGCTGAAAAGTTATTTATCTTTCAAATCCCCAGGACTACGCGGTGCATCCCGAACCGGGATTATGCTAGCACTGGCGGCGCTAATGGGGGAGACCCTGCAACTGCCTAAGCCATGGTGGATATTGATGACGGTAATGTTTGTCACTCAAAGCAACTATGGGGCTACCCGAGTGCGTATTTTCCACCGGGCAACGGGCACTATGATAGGTCTGCTGGTGGCTGCTACTACTCTGCATTTCCACGTTCCTGAAGGCTACACTCTGGCCGCTATGCTGGTACTTACCCTGCTGAGCTATCTGATAACCCGAAAATATTACGCCTGGGCAACCATCGGATTTACGGTAACCGGGGTTTATACCCTGCAGCTACTGTCATTCAATGGAGAGATGTTTATCCTGCCGCGACTAATCGATACGCTGCTTGGCTGCCTGATAGCTTTTGGCGGTATGGTCTGGCTATGGCCACAGTGGCAAAGCGGGCAGTTGCGTAACAATGCATGGGAAGCGCTGGAAGCCGAGCAACAGGCGGTGCGTCTGATATTAAGTGCCGACCCGCAGGCTGGGCCACTGGCCTGGCAACGAATGCAGGTTAATCAGGCTCATAACGCCCTTTATAATGCGCTGAACCAGGCAATGAAAGAACCGGCGTTCAATAGCCGGTATCTGGCAGATATGAAGCTGTGGGTGACTCACAGTCAATTTATTGTCGAACACATAAACGCGATGACTACGCTTGCCCGTGAGCACACGATGCTGACTCCCGATCTGGCCGAAAGCTACCTGATGCAGTGCGAGGTGGCGTTTCAGCGCTGCCAGCAGCGCCTTAATTACGATGAACCAGGGGAAACGAAAGACAGCGATATCCTGGCAACCTTCGAAGTTTCAGGAAACGAGCCTCTTAGCGTAACCGAGCTGCACCTGCGGCGCATACTCGGTCATCTAAGCAGTATGTTCACTATTTCGTCGCTGGCATGGCGCTCCCGCCCGCATCACGGCATCTGGCTGTCACGCCGCCGCGGTTAAGCAATGCTGGCGATCGCCTGGCCCAAACGCCCCATGCCCTGAGAAATTTCATCCTGCTCGATATTCAGCGCAGGAGCCAGGCGCAGAACATTTGGCCCGGCATTAAGCACCATCACTCCTGCCTCAGCGGCGGCATGCAGAATATCCCGCGCCCGATCGTGGAAAGGCTCTTTCAGCTCGGCACCAATCAACAGCCCCATACCGCGAATCTCACGGAATACCTGATACTGGCGGTTAATCGCCTCCAGCGCTTCCACAAACTGCTGACGGCGCGCGCGAACCCCGTGTAGTAGATCTGGAGTATTAATAATATTGAATGCCGCCTCGGCAACCGCACAGGCCAAAGGGTTACCGCCATACGTCGAACCGTGCGAACCGACGTGGAATGCGCTGGCAACCCGCTCGGTGGTAAGAACGGCGCTCACCGGGAACCCACCGCCCAACGCCTTGGCGCTGGTGAGAATATCTGGCGTCACTCCATAGTGCATATAGGCAAAGAGGTCGCCGGTACGGCCCATTCCGCACTGCACTTCATCAAAGACCAGCAATGCCTGATGGTGATCGCACAGCTCACGCAGACCGGTTAAGAACTCCGGAGTAGCCGCCGTAACGCCGCCCTCCCCCTGAACGGGTTCAACCACAACGGCACAGGTAGTTTCATCCATGACTGCCGCCACGGCTGCCAGGTCGTTAAATGGCACATGGATAATATCTGCCGGTTTCGGGCCAAACCCGTCGGCATATTTCGCCTGTCCACCTACCGACACGGTGAATAGCGATCGCCCGTGGAAGGCATTACGAAAAGCGATAATTTTAGTTTTATATGGGTTGTGGCGGGTAATGGCATGATGACGGGCCAGCTTAAAAGCCGTTTCATTGGCTTCAGTACCAGAGTTAACAAACAGTACCCGCTCGGCAAAAGTTGCGGCTATCAGTTTCTGGCCCAGGCGCAGCGCTGGTTCATTGGTGAATACGTTACTGGTATGCCACAACTGCTCGCCCTGCTCTTTCAAAGCCGCCACCAGCGCCGGATGGCAATGACCCAAAGCAGTTACCGCAATGCCGCCAGCAAAATCGATATATTCACGTCCCTGCTGATCCCAGACCCGGCTGCCGCGACCTTTTACTGGAATAAACGCTGCGGGTGAATAAACAGGCAAAATAACTTTATCGAAGTCCTGGCGGTTGACCGCCATTTTATCTGCACTCATGAGTCTGCCATCCGTAATCGTCGATATTCAATGGTGAAAATACAACCACAGAATATGCATAATAAATCACTTTATGGCAATAAAAATTCATTCACGCAAAAAGTTAGCTAACAGCTGATGCCCCTGTTCACTGAGGATACTTTCCGGGTGGAACTGTACCCCCTCTAGCGGCCAGTCGCGGTGGCGTATGCCCATAATCTCCCCGCTTTCGCTTCTGGCCGTCACTTTGAAACAATCAGGTAATGTTGGCGGATCGATAAGCAATGAATGATAGCGAGTCACAGTTAACGGATTATTCAAGCCCGCAAACACGCCCTCTTGCTGGTGAATGATCGGCGAGGTTTTGCCATGCATCACCTGGGCTGCACGAACAATTTTTGCCCCAAACGCCTGAGCAATAGCCTGATGACCCAGGCAGACCCCCATCAATGGCAGACGGCCCGCGAAATGGCGCACCGCCGCCAGCGAAATACCCGCTTCATCAGGCGTACAGGGGCCTGGCGAGATAACAATATGGCTCGGCCTCAAAGCTTCTATATCCGCCAGGCTCAGTACATCATTGCGCTGCACTTCCACCTCAACCCCCAGTTCACAAAAATACTGATACAGGTTCCAGGTGAATGAATCATAGTTATCAATAAGCAACAGCACGCAATTTCTCCGGCAATTCATAAATTCGCCAGTACGCTAACGCAGCGCTACGGTGGCCCGCAAGGAAATCCTCTAAATCAACTGATTCCTGTCTTGATATCCCATCTGCAGCAAACAGTTTTATAAATATCGACATCCAATCACAAAAAATGAAACATAGTTTTGATTTGTTATTTTGCTTTGATATGGTGATACCACTCGGCAGCAAAGCTGCCCTAATTTCCCCCTTTAAGCGTCAGTGAGGAGCGACATGCAAACACGTCAAAGCATTCACAGCGATCATGCTAAACACCTGGATACCGAAGGCCTGCGTCGCGAGTTTTTGGTTGAAGAGATTTTCGTGGCCGGACAGGTGTCCATGACTTACAGCCACATCGACCGCATCGTGTTCGGCGGTATCATGCCAACGACTCAGGCACTGGCGTTTACCGGCGACTTAGGTAAAACCTTCGGCGTGAGCTATTTCCTGGAGCGCCGTGAGCTGGGCCTGATTAACATCGGTGGACCGGGCCTGGTGGTGGTTGATGGCACCACTTACGAAATCGGCAATGCGCAGGCACTGTATATCGGTATGGGCGCCAAAGACGTGAGCTTCTCCAGCGTCAGCGCTGATAAGCCAGCTAAGTTCTACTACAACAGCGCACCTGCGCATATGACCTACCCAACGCGTAAAGTCACTCAGGAAGAAGCATCGCCAGTAACCCTCGGCGATAACTCCACCAGCAACCGTCGCACCATTTACAAATACCTGGTACCAGACGTGCTGCCTACCTGCCAGCTGGTAATGGGCATGACTCAACTGGCCGAAGGCAACCTGTGGAACACAATGCCGTGCCACACCCATGAACGCCGGATGGAAGTTTATCTGTACTTCAACATGAGCGATGACTCTGCGGTATTCCACATGATGGGCCAGCCAACTGAAACTCGTCACATTCTGGTTCACAACGAGCAGGCGGTTATCTCCCCTAGCTGGTCAATCCATTCAGGCGTTGGCACCAAGGCTTACACCTTTATCTGGGGCATGGTTGGCGAAAACCAGGTCTTCGATGATATGGACCACGTAGCCATTAGCGATCTGCGTTAATTTGGTCGCTGCCTGCGGCTGATTTCTACCTCGATACCATCATAGCGTCGTCATAAGACGGCGCTTAAGGAACCAATACTAATGATTCTGAATTCATTTGATTTACAGGGAAAAATCGCCATCGTTACCGGTTGCGATACAGGTCTGGGACAGGGCATGGCGCTGGGTCTGGCGCAGGCTGGTTGTGATATCGCCGGGATTAACATCACCGAACCAACCGATACTATTGCTCAGGTAGAAGCCCTGGGTCGCCGTTTCCTGAGCATCAAAGCCGACGTGAGCAAAACTGATGCTCTGGCAGGCCTGGTTGATCAGGTGGTTTCTCACTATGGTCGTGTTGATATTCTGGTTAACAACGCCGGGATCATCCGTCGTGAAGATGCGATCAACTTCAGCGAAAAAGACTGGGACGACGTGATGAACATCAACATCAAGAGCGTCTTCTTCATGTCTCAGGCCGTCGCTCGCCAGTTTATGGCTCAGGAAAGTGCAGGCAAAATTATCAACATCGCATCGATGCTTTCTTATCAGGGCGGTATCCGCGTCCCTTCTTATACCGCATCGAAAAGCGGCGTAATGGGCATTACCCGCCTGATGGCTAACGAATGGGCCAGCAAAGGTATCAACGTTAACGCCATCGCACCGGGTTATATGGCGACTAACAACACTGCGGCTCTGCGTGCAGATGAAGATCGTAATGCTGCCATCCTGGAGCGTATCCCTGCTTCCCGCTGGGGTGAACCTAAAGATATGATGGGGCCGGTAGTATTCCTGGCATCCAGCGCTTCCGACTACATCAATGGCTATACCATTGCCGTTGACGGCGGCTGGCTGGCCCGCTAAGCCTGATTGCTGGCGCCTCAGGGCGCCAGTTTTATTTTGGCCGGTTAACCGGCCTTTTTAGCAATAAACGGATAGTTGTAGAATCCAAGCTCTGCCGAAATATTGGCAGCAGCCTCATGCAGTAATCCCACCAGCCAGTCGCGCTTTTCTTCTTCAAAACGTACCGTTGGCAGAGAAAGCGAAAGCCCGGTCAGGATGCGCCCCATACGGTTGTAAATTGGTACAGCAAAGCACCGCAAACCCGGCTCGTTCTCTTCGTTATCTTCCGCATAGCCCTGCTCACGTACCTGCTCCAGCTCACTGAGCAGCGCATCAAAGTTTGGCAGGGTTTTATCGGTGAAGCGGGTAAAAGTAACGCCATCAAGCAGCTGGCGAATCTCAGTTTCCGGAAGCCAGGCCATTATCACTTTGCCAAGCCCGGTGCTGTAAAGCGGGCAGCGGCGGCCTACGCGCGAATACATACGCAGGTTGTACTCTGAGTCCATTTTATGCAAATAGACGATGCTATCCCCATCCAGTGCGCCGAGATGTAAGGTTTCTTTGGTTAAGCGCCCCAGACGATGCATTTCGCTATCGGCAATAGTAATCAAATCCTGATGCTCAAGTGCACGGGCGCTCAGCTCAAACAGCTTTAGGCTAAGCGCGTACTTATCAGACTCCCCTTCCTGGGTGACGTAGCCCAGCGTTTTCATCGTTTGTAGAAAGCGATAGACCGTACTTTTAGACATCATGATGCGTTGGGAAAGGTCGGTGACGCCAATCTCTTTCTGCTCGCTCAACGCCTGTAAGATGCCAAACACCTTCATAACGGATGAGACGGAATCAGGGGCGTTCTCGGTTGCTACTGTCATAGTGTCTCCTTGTATTTCGATGTTTTAGTATATTTAAAACAGCGGTGCAATCAATGACCTTCGGTACCTCATTTCCAGCCACATCCCCTCAGAAACCCTTGTTCACAGCGGGGTTCTCCCCATTTTTGACTCCCCATAATTCCTCTAACTAAACCCTGGTTTTGTGACTGGCAAAACCAAACGAAGAAATGTCTTATGCGCCCTATCACAATTTAATGAAATGGCGTTTTAATTTCTTTGGGTTTTGTATTTCAATAATCCACATAGCCCAGATTAAGACGCAGGAATCAAAGATGACGTTAAAGGTGGCAGTGATTGGCGAGTGCATGATTGAGCTGACGGAAAACAACGGCAGCATCAAGCGTGGTTTTGGTGGCGATACGCTCAATACAGCGGTCTACTTGAAACGCGCTAATCCTGAGCTGACTGTTAGTTACGTAACTGCCCTCGGCACCGATGCTATGAGCCAGCAGATGGTTGATAGCTGGAGTTCAGAAGGTGTCGATACTCATCTGGTTCAACGTATGTCCGACAAACTGCCGGGCCTTTATATGATTGAAACCGATGCCCACGGTGAGCGGAAGTTCCATTACTGGCGTAATGACGCCGCGGCGCGTTTCTGGCTGCAAACCACCCAAGCCGATGAGATCTGTCGTGAGCTGGCCGGATTTGACTATATCTACCTTAGCGGTATCAGCCTCGCCATTTTGTCAGCAGCCGACCGCACGGCTCTGATAGCGCGTATCGCCGAGTGCCGCGCTCAGGGCGTAAAAGTTGCCTTTGATAATAATTACCGGCCACGTCTGTGGGAAAGCACCGCGGCGGCTCAGGAAACTTACCGCTCCATGCTGACTCAGACCGATCTGGCCTTCCTGACCCTGGATGATGAATTTGCTCTCTGGGGCGATACCGAAGTTAGCCAAACTCTGGCGCGCACTCAGGCGTTGGGTGTAGCTGAAATTGTCGTGAAACGCGGCTCTGAAGCCTGTCTTATCGTGAGTGGTCAAAACCAATGTGAAGTTGACGCTCTGCGGATCGACCCGACACACATTATTGATACCACCGCGGCTGGAGACTCTTTCAGCGCCGGTTATTTATCACGCCGCCTGGCGGGTCTGCCGCAGGAAAGTGCTGCCAGCTATGCCCATCTGTTAGCCGGCACGGTTATTCAGCATCGCGGAGCGGTTATTCCTGCCAGCGCAATGCCAGTAACAGATGCCGATGATGAGTTTGCCTGCGCATCCTAAAAAAGATTTAGCACACAGCAATACTTATTTAATGCCGCCGAAACCTGATGGAATACGGCGGCAATATAAAACGGACTCATATTTAATTTATTCATTGAATTAAAAACTTTATCACAAAGGACTCTCATCATGATTATCGGCAATATTAATGGTACTGCCCCTGATCTATTACCATCGGCTTTAGCCGCATTGTTAGGTAATGATAGGTTTGGCATGGAAGCATTAAGTCAGCAGCCTGATGGCAAATATAATATTCATGACGACAGTCTCTTTTATATTATTAGCAGTCCTACCACCCGCCATGAATCAGAAATAAAAAGTGAATTTCACCGCCAGTATATCGATATCCAGTTATTGCTATCCGGGGATGAAGTTATCGCCACCGGTCCGCTGCCGGATGAAGCACCGCAACTGCCGGAAACCGCACCAGATCTGATTTTTATCGATGACAACCCCGTTGAGCAGCGTATTACCCTCACGCCTGGTGATTATGCCGTCTTTTTCCCAGGTGAAGTACACCGGCCAACCTGCCAGGTCAGCCAGCCGCAGTCTATTCGCAAGGTTGTTTTTAAAGTCTGTAAAGATTGGTTAGCACAACAATAATTTTGCTTATTTGCATTTATGCAGATAGCTCCATTTTTTAAATTAGTACCAATGAGGCTTTTATGAAAATCAAACAAACTCTGGACAGAATTCCCGGCGGTTTAATGCTGGTGCCTTTATTACTTGGTGCCACATTAAATACTTTCGCACCAAATACCGGAGAATATTACGGCTCGTTTACTAAAGGAATGATTAGCGGTACTGTTCCTATTCTGGCCGTTTGGTTTTTCTGTATTGGTGCATCCATTGATTTACGCGCTACCGGCACCGTATTACGTAAATCCGGGATTCTGGTTGTGACCAAACTGGCCGTCGCCTGGGTTGTCGCTATCATTGCCTCAAAATTAATGCCGGAACACGGCATTCAGGCCGGTATGTTGGCAGGCCTGTCCACGCTGGCACTGGTTTCCGCCATGGATATGACCAACGGTGGCTTGTATGCCAGCTTGATGAATCAGTACGGTACTAAAGAAGAGTCCGGCGCTTTCGTTCTGATGTCCGTGGAATCTGGCCCGCTGATGACCATGGTTATCCTGGGTTCTGCCGGTCTTGCCAGCTTTGAACCTCACCACTTCGTGGGTGCGATTCTGCCGTTCCTTATCGGTTTTGCCCTCGGCAACCTCGACCCGGATCTGAAAGCTTTCTTCAGCAAAGCCACAACTACCCTGATCCCATTCTTCGGTTTTGCGCTGGGTAACACCATCAACTTCAGCGTTATCATCGATACCGGCCTGCTGGGCCTGATGCTGGGCGTTGCGGTCATCATCATTACTGGTATTCCACTGATTTTTGCCGACCGCTGGATTGGCGGAGGTAACGGTACTGCAGGTGTAGCCGCATCTTCAACGGCAGGCGCTGCGGTTGCGAACCCGGTAATTATTGCCCAGATGAACCCGGCATTTGCTCCAGCGGCTCAGTCTGCTACCGCACTGGTCGCGACCTGCGTCATTGTTACAGCCATCCTGGTACCAATACTGACTGCGATGTATAACCGCCGCATAACCAAAGGCAAAACAACTTCTCCGGCCGTAAAACCTGCAAAGAATGTTGCGCCAGCCCCATAATGGCAAAAAACCAGCCCTAACCGCACTTGCTAACGTGATGGTTTAACCTGGAACTAACGATAAAAAAGGAGCCTGCAGGCTCCTTTTTTTACTTAGACGGCTGGACGACTTTTGAATTACTTTCCAGCTTCTGCCTCACCGATAACCTGGCCAAAAATGGCCTCCAGTTCCTGGGGGCGCCCCAGTGCCGCCTGCTGATTCGCATAGCGCCAGGCGCCGGTTTCAACCCGTGACCAGTCAAGAACATAACCCGCATGTATCGCCAATTGCTCAAAGAAAATACGCTGGGCGCGGCCTGAGCCAATACGGAATGGATGCAGAACGTTAATCTCACCATAAAAGTGGCTAAGACGACGGATAAAGTCACTGCGCTCCAGCCCGCTAAGATAACGCTCATCTTCCAGCGCCTGCATTAAAGCGTTGCCCTCTTTTTCAATATATTCAAAGTGGCAAAAGCGAGTATCCCCCTGGTAGATATCAACCTTACGCATTTCCCCTGCCCAGGCATATACGTCCTGAAACAGAAATCGATGGATGGCGCACAGATGTGGCAGGCCGCGCTGTGCCGGGCCTAACGGCAGGCTGGCGGCTCGCAGCGCGGTAAACTCACGCTCAGCCTGCATCAGGCGACTATTCTCGCGGATATCGAGCCGATTGCGGAGTACCGCAATACCCGACCAGTAATAGGGATCGCGGCCAGCGCCAAATTTATCGCTCATAGTGGCTCCTTAACGCCGCGATGCGTTCGCTAATCTCTTTTTCATCCAGCGTGATGACTTCCACTTCGATATCTTCGAGTCGACTGCTGGCCTTGAAGTTAGGGCTGCGGGTTTGGGCCCACAGGCGTTCTTTTTGTTTATCGGTGAGTTTACTGGCCATAAGGTTCCCCAGGCACAAGAGGATGAATGCCTAAAGTATAAACAGCATTATGACGCACTGAAGGAAGGAGATGGCGGAGGAACAATCAGATGGGGAGATGAATCTCCCCACGGATATCATTAAGGCAGAACTTTCGCAGACAGGATAACTATCGGTTTTGTTGGGACATTCTGGAACGGACCAACATCATGGGTCGCCGCCTGGGCAATCTTATCGGCAACATCCATACCTTTCACAACTTTACCAAATACCGCATAGCCGAAATCACGCTGGCCGTGATCCAGGAACGCGTTATCCGCTACGTTAATAAAGAACTGGCTGGTCGCACTATCTTTATCAGCAGTACGCGCCATGGCGATAGTACCGCGGGTATTACGCAGGCCATTATCGGCCTCGTTTTTAATTGGCGCCAGCGGCTGCTTCTGCTGCATATCCGCAGTGTAGCCACCGCCCTGAATCATAAAACCTGGAATGACACGATGGAACGTCGTGTTGGTATAGAAACCGCTATTCACATAGTCCACAAAGTTTTTAACTGATACCGGTGCCTTCTGGTTATCCAGCTGCAATTCAATTGCACCAGCAGAAGTGGTCAGCAGTACGTGGGGATTAGCAGGAGCGGCGGCGAATGCCGTAGACGAAATGGCAAATACCGTCGCAACGGCTGCCAGTGTAGATTTAAGCATGCGAATTCCTTTAACTAAGGCGAAACAATGCAAGTGGATTGATTCTAAAGAGGCTATCCATCGCATGCCAGAGATTTACTCAGTTTTACGTGCTACAGCAGGCATTTTTCAAAAACGGGCTTTTACATCTTTGTGACTGTTGTCATGAAAATTACAGAATAACTCTGCAATAAATTCATAAAAGATTTAAATGAATCACATTCATGGCTAAAATCTGGCCGCAAACGCACCCAGCGTGCGCGAACTCCTCACAAAACAGGCTCTCTATGACCAGTAGCAATCGTATCAAGCTGACGTGGATTAGTTTTTTTTCCTACGCGCTGACCGGTGCATTAGTTATCGTCACCGGTATGGTGATGGGTAATATTGCCGACTATTTCCACCTGCCCGTCTCCAGCATGAGTAATACATTTACTTTTCTGAACGCCGGCATTTTGATCTCCATTTTCCTCAACGCATGGTTAATGGAAATTATCCCCCTTAAAACCCAGTTACGCTTCGGCTTCGTGCTGATGGTGCTGGCCGTCGCCGGGCTGATGCTAAGCCATAGCCTGGCGCTGTTCTCGGCCGCCATGTTCGTTCTGGGACTGGTGAGCGGGATTACCATGTCTATCGGTACCTTCCTGATTACTCATATGTACGAAGGTCGCCAGCGCGGATCTCGTCTGCTGTTTACCGATTCATTTTTCAGTATGGCCGGAATGATTTTCCCTATCGTCGCCGCATGGCTGCTGGCACGTACTATTGAATGGTACTGGGTATATGCCTGCATCGGGCTGGTTTACGTCGCGATTTTCATTCTAACTTTTGGCTGCGAATTCCCGGCATTAGGTAAGCACGCAAAAGCAGAAGGCAAACCAGTTGAGCGGGAAAAATGGGGCATTGGCGTGCTATTTCTGTCGCTGGCCGCGCTGTGCTACATCCTGGGTCAGCTTGGTTTTATCTCTTGGGTGCCGGAATACGCTAAAAGCCTGGGCATGAACCTCAATGAGGCAGGTCAGCTGGTTTCAAACTTCTGGATGTCTTACATGTTCGGGATGTGGGCGTTCAGCTACTTCCTGCGCTTCTTCGACCTACAGCGTATCCTGACCGTGCTGGCAGGCCTTGCGGCGGTACTGATGTATGGATTTATTCATGGCGATAATGCACATTTGCCGTGGTATATCCTTGCTCTGGGCTTCTTCTCCAGCGCTATTTATACCTCCATCATCACTCTGGCTTCGCTGCAAACCCAGGAGGCTTCACCGAAGCTGGTTAACTTCGTACTGACCTGCGGCACCATTGGCACCATGCTGACCTTTATCGTCACCGGCCCGATTGTCGCTCATAGCGGCCCGCTGGCAGCACTGCTGACTGCCAACGGCCTGTATGTCGTGGTGTTCGTGATGTGCTTTATTTTGGGTTTTGTGACCAAACATCGTCGCCACCGTAGCCACAACGCCAGTCACTAAATCAGGTTAAATTACCGGCCCTCAAGCTTCGGCAGAGGGCCGGCTAAAATCAACCTGCTCCACATTATCACCATCCATTTTTATCCAGGTCTGCGCCAGCTGCGTAGTTGCTATAACCCGTCCATGGCGAATCGACCAACGAACCGGTACCTGACGCCGCACGGCCTCAAACCCGTTTTCAGCAGGCAAAATCACCAAATTTGCCGCGTTACCGGTTTCAATACCGTACTCCTGTAATCCCAGGGTTCGGGCACTATTTTCAGTTATCAGCCGCAGCCCATTCTCGATATCCGGCTGGCCCATCATCTGGCAGACATGCAGCCCCATATGCAGCACCTGGAGCATATTGCCGGTGCCCAGCGGATACCATGGGTCGAGAACATCATCGTGGCCAAAACAGACATTCATTCCGGCCCCCAGCAACTCTTTAACCCGGGTGATACCACGACGTTTCGGATAGTCATCGAAACGGCCCTGAAGATGAATATTCACCAGAGGATTGGCGACAAAGTTAATCTCTGCCAGCGCCAGCAGGCGAAATAACCGCGAGGTGTAAGCGCCGTTATAGCTATGCATCGCCGTGGTGTGGCTAGCGGTTACCTGGGAGCCAATACCCTCTTTCAGCGCCAGTGCCGCCACGGTTTCCACAAAGCGCGACTGTTCGTCATCTATTTCATCACAATGAATATCCAGCGGTTTGCCGTATTTCTTCGCCAGCCGGAAAGCAATATGAAGGGACTCGACGCCATATTCCCGGGTGAATTCAAAATGAGGGATAGCCCCGACCACATCAGCACCCAGCGCCAGAGCCTGCTCAAGCAGCTCCTCGCCGCGCGGATAAGAAAGAATGCCTTCCTGGGGAAACGCTACCAGTTGTAAGTCCACCCAGGGCGCAACTTCCTGTTTCACTTCTAGCAAAGCGCGTAACGCGGTGAGGCTAGGATCGGATACATCTACATGGCTACGAACATACTGAATACCATTCGCTATCTGCCATTTCAGCGTTTGCCAGGCCCGCTGTTTCACATCCTCATGGCTAAGCAGCGCCTTGCGTTCCGCCCAGCGCTCAATACCTTCGAACAGCGTGCCGGATTGGTTCCAGCGCGGCTGTCCGGCTGTTTGAGTGGTATCAAGATGGATATGAGGTTCGATAAAAGGCGTAACCGCCAGGCCCCCGCGAGCATCCAGCACCGAAGCGCTTTCCGTGACGCTGCCCGTCACAGGAGTGATCTCGCCAAACTTTCCCTCGTGGATAGCGATTTTCCATAAACCATCACGACCGTGAAGTCGCACGTTGTTGATAAGAATAATTGATTCCATTGTCTCTTTTATCCGGTGCAAAAATTAATCAGACATAGATAGCATGCCCTGCATTATTTTTGTTCAAAAACACACCTAATGTTTAGGTGATTAAAATCCAGTCAATTCCGTAACTTATAAAAATACTGAGAAATCAGCACCATACCCATTAAGTGGTAGCTAAAAGCGTATTTGACTTACATCAATAACCCCACTTGCTGAATCGTTAAGGTAGGTCGTAATAGAAAAGAAATCGAGGCAAAAATGAGCAAAACCAGACTCGCCATTATCGGTAACGGCATGGTCGGCCATCGCTTCATCGAAGATTTAATTGAAAAAGCGCAACCAGACCAGTTCGAAATCACCGTTTTTTGCGAAGAACCACGCATCGCATACGACCGCGTGCACCTTTCTTCCTATTTCGCCAGTCATGATGCCGGAGAGCTCTCTCTGGTCGCCGATGGTTTTTATCAGCAGCATAACGTCAACATCCTGATTGGCGAACTTGCTACGACTATCGACCGCCAGCAGAAGACTATCCAGACCAGCAGCGGGCAGACGGTACATTACGACAAACTGATTATGGCGACCGGCTCGTATCCGTGGGTTCCGCCAATTAAAGGCTCCGATACTCAGGATTGCTTCGTTTATCGTACTATTGAAGATCTTAACGCTATCGAAGAGTGTGCCGGACGCAGTAAGCGCGGTGCGGTCGTCGGTGGCGGCCTGCTTGGTCTTGAAGCCGCGGGCGCGCTGAAAAACCTCGGCGTGGAAACCCACGTTGTTGAGTTCGCGCCAATGCTGATGGCCGAGCAGCTCGACCGGATGGGCGGCGAGCAACTGCGCGGTAAGATTGAACGTATGGGCGTTCACGTTCATACCGGTAAAAACACTCAGCTGATTGCGCAGGAAGGTACCGAAGCCCGTAAAACAATGTATTTTGCCGACGACAGCAAGCTGGAAGTCGACTTTATCGTGTTCTCCACCGGTATTCGCCCACAAGACAAACTGGCCCGCCAATGTGACCTCAGTATCGGTCAGCGCGGCGGTATCGTTATCAATGATTATTGCCAGACCTCAGACCCTGATATCTATGCAATTGGCGAATGCGCCAGCTGGTCAGGCCGTGCATTTGGCCTGGTAGCTCCGGGCTATAAAATGGCCCAGGTTGCCGTCGATCATCTGCTGGGCAATGAAAATCGCTTCGAAGGTGCTGACCTTAGCGCCAAGCTGAAACTGCTGGGCGTAGATGTTGGCGGTATCGGCGATGCACACGGTCGCACTCCAGGCTGTCGCAGCTACGTTTATCTGGACGAAAACAAAGAGGTGTATAAACGCCTGATTGTTAGCGCCGATAACAAAACCCTGCTGGGCGCGGTACTGGTAGGTGATACCAGCGACTATGGCAACCTGCTGCAACTGATGCTTAATGCCATTGAACTCCCGGAAAACCCAGACTCGCTGATTCTTCCGGCACACGCAGGGGCAGGCAAACCTGCCATCGGCGTAGATAAATTGCCGGATAGCGCTCAGATTTGCTCTTGCTTCGACGTGACCAAAGGCGCGCTCATCGCCGCTATTAACAATGGCTGCCATACCGTTGCTGCGCTGAAAGCCGAAACCAAAGCCGGTACCGGCTGCGGCGGCTGTATTCCACTGGTCACCCAAGTGCTGAACGCTGAGCTTGCCAAACAGGGTATCGAAGTTAATGACAACCTGTGCGAGCACTTCGCATACTCTCGCCAGGAGCTGTACCATTTGATTCGCGTTGAAGAGATCAAAACCTTCGACGAGCTGCTGGAAAAACACGGTAAGGGTTACGGCTGTGAAGTGTGTAAACCAACCGTCGCCTCACTGCTGGCTTCTTGCTGGAATGAATACATTCTCAAACCACAGCATGTTTCCCTGCAGGAAAGTAACGATAACTTCCTCGGCAACATCCAGAAAGACGGCACCTACTCGGTAATCCCACGTTCTGCCGGTGGTGAAATCACGCCGGAAGGTCTGATGGCCGTTGGCCGCATCGCCCGCGAATACAACCTGTATACCAAAATTACCGGTTCCCAGCGTCTGGCTATGTTTGGCGCGCGCAAAGAAGATCTGCCAGAAATCTGGCGTCAGCTTATTGAAGCCGGGTTCGAAACCGGTCACGCATATGCCAAAGCGCTGCGTATGGCTAAAACCTGCGTCGGCAGCTCCTGGTGCCGTTATGGCGTGGGCGACAGCCTTGGCCTGGGTATTCAGCTGGAAAACCGCTACAAAGGCCTGCGTACGCCACATAAAATGAAGTTTGGCGTGTCCGGGTGTACCCGCGAGTGTTCTGAAGCTCAGGGTAAAGATGTTGGTATCATTGCCACCGAGAAAGGCTGGAACCTGTATGTATGCGGTAACGGCGGGATGAAACCGCGTCACGGCGATCTGTTGGCCTCCGACCTTGATGAAGCTACGCTTATCCGCTATCTCGACCGCTTTATGATGTTCTACATTCGCACCGGCGATAAATTGCAGCGTACTTCCGTGTGGATGGAAAATATGGAAGGCGGAATCGACTACCTGCGTAGCGTTATCATCGACGACAAACTGGGTCTGAACTCACAGCTGGAAAGCGAAATGGCTCGTCTGCGCGCCACCGTAACCTGCGAATGGCAGGAAGCGCTGAATGATCCAAAAACTCCGCTGCGCTTTAATCACTTTATCAACAGCCCGCTACACGATCCGAATGTGCAGGTAGTCGCTCAGCGCGATCAGCATCGTCCGGCGACCCCTTACGAACGCATTCCGGTAACGCTTGTCGAGGAACCCGTGGAGGAAAATGTATGAGCCAGTGGATCGACGTATGTCAGCTTGACGATATCGCGCCAGGCAGCGGCGTATGCGCCCTGCTAAATAACGATCAGGTGGCCATCTTCCGCCCTTGGCACGATGACCGAGTATTTGCCATCAGCAATATCGACCCATTTTTCGAAGCCAGCGTGCTTTCACGCGGTCTTATCGTTGAAATGGATAGCGAGCTATGGGTTGCCAGCCCACTGAAAAAGCAGCACTTCCGCCTGTCCGATGGCCGCTGCTTTGAAGATGAAAGCCGTTCTGTGCCCCACTTTGCAGTGCGCACCAGCGCGGGCCGGGTTCAACTCCAGGCCTGATACCTGCTGCCGGCTCAGTTTTCTGAGCCGGTTTTTTCAGGCTCCCCACGCCCAAAGTCAGTTCTAGCTTATAGCCAATTGGCATATTAAAGCTTGCAGCGAATTGTTATTCTGGCACTCACTGCGCCAGATCCGGCGTCAGCCGCTGTTTGTCACTTCTGAATATATCTGAGGTAATACCCGTGGATCACCTGCCCATATTTTGCCAAATCCGCTCACGCGCCTGTCTGTTGGTCGGCGGCGGTGATGTTGCCGAGCGTAAAGCGCGGTTGCTGCTTGATGCCGGTGCCCGGCTCACGGTCAATGCCCTGGCATTCAGCCCACAGTTTCATGCCTGGGAACAGGACGGGCAGCTGACGCTGAAAACGGGCGAGTTCGAGCCTGCTTTGCTGGACGGGTGCTGGCTGGTGATTGCCGCGACCGATGATGATGAGGTGAATCAGCGGGTCAGTCAGGAAGCTGAACAACGCCAAATCTTTTGCAACGTGGTCGACGCACCGCGACAGGCAAGTTTTATAATGCCATCGATTATTGACCGCTCACCGCTAATGGTGGCCGTTTCTTCGGGCGGTACTTCACCGGTACTGGCCCGCCTGCTGCGTGAAAAACTAGAAGCCCTGTTGCCTCAGCATCAGGGTTTAGTTGCGCACTATGCCGGCGGCCTGCGTAAACGAGTTAAAGAAACGTTTGGCTCAATGGGTGAGCGACGTCGCTTCTGGGAAAAGTTTTTTGTTAACGATCGCCTTGCTCAGTCACTGGCAAATAATGACCATCAGGCCATCAATGAAGTCACCGAGCAGTTATTCTCTGAACCTCTGGATCACCGTGGCGAGGTCGTCTTAGTGGGTGCTGGCCCTGGCGACCCCGGCCTGCTAACCCTGAAAGGATTACAGCAGATCCAGCAGGCAGATATTGTGGTGTATGACCGTTTAGTTTCCGATGAAATTATGAATCTGGTGCGACGCGATGCCGACCGGGTATTTGTGGGTAAACGCGCTGGCTATCACTGCGTCCCGCAGGAGGAGATTAATCAGATCCTGCTGCGTGAAGCGAAACGCGGTAAACGAGTCGTACGCTTGAAAGGCGGCGATCCATTTATCTTCGGGCGCGGTGGCGAAGAGCTGGAAACCCTGTGCGATGCGGGAATTCCCTTCTCAGTCGTTCCAGGCATCACCGCAGCTTCCGGATGCTCTGCCTATGCAGGTATTCCACTCACTCACCGCGATTATGCACAGAGCGTGCGCCTGGTCACCGGTCATCTGAAAAAAGAGGGGACGCTGGACTGGCATAACCTGGCCGCAGAGAAACAAACCCTGGTGTTCTATATGGGGCTAAGTCAGGCAGCAGCCATTCAGGAAAACCTGATAAAACATGGAATGCAGGATGATATGCCGGTGGCGCTGGTTGAAAATGGCACCGCGGTGCGCCAGCGGGTGGTGGCAGGAAAGCTTGCTGAGCTTGCTGAGCTGGCCGGACAGGTTGAAAGCCCGGCCCTGATAATCGTAGGCCGCGTAGTAGGCCTGCGGGATAAGCTTAACTGGTTCTCTAACCACTAAATTGAGATATTGCAGCCAATAAAAAACCACCTGCCAGAGGTGGTTTTTTTATCCATCGGTTTCGACTTATGGCTTAGCAACAAAGCCAATAACGTCGTATACCTTACGCAGAGTTGCACCCGCCAGCTCGCTAGCCTTGGCCGCGCCGTCACGCATGACCTGATTCAGCAGCTCTTCATCATCACGGAAACGATGATAACGTTCCTGAAGTTCGCTCAGCATGCCGGAAACTGCCTCAGCAACTTCGCCTTTCAGATGACCATACATTTTGCCTTCAAAGTGAGCTTCCAGCTCGGCAATGCTCTGGCCAGTCACGCCAGAGAGGATATCCAGCAGGTTTGAAACACCGGCTTTAGCAACCTGGTCATATTTAACTACCGGTGGCTCATCGGAGTCGGTTACCGCACGCTTAATCTTCTTAACGACAGATTTCGGGTCTTCCAGCAGGCCAATGACGTTATTGCGGTTGTCATCAGACTTCGACATTTTTTTCGTCGGCTCCAGCAGCGACATAACGCGCGCACCAGATTTAGGAATAAATGGCTCCGGCACTTTGAACACTTCGCCATACAGCGCGTTGAAACGCTGGGCAATATCGCGGCTCAGCTCCAGATGCTGTTTCTGGTCTTCGCCAACCGGTACCTGATTAGTTTGATAAAGCAGGATATCTGCCGCCATTAGCACCGGATAATCAAACAGGCCGGCGTTGATGTTTTCCGCGTAGCGAGCGGATTTATCTTTAAACTGAGTCATACGGCTCAGCTCGCCGAAATAGGTGTAGCAGTTGAGCGCCCAGCTTAACTGCGCATGCTCAGGCACATGAGACTGAACGAAGATGGTGCTCTTTTGCGGGTCGATACCACAGGCCAGGTAAAGCGCCAGCGTATCCAGCGTCGCTTTACGCAGTTTCTCAGCGTCCTGACGAACAGTGATGGCGTGCTGGTCAACGATGCAATAGATGCAGTGGTAATCGTCCTGCATGTTAACCCACTGCCGCAGCGCGCCCATGTAGTTACCGATAGTTAATTCACCTGACGGCTGTGCGCCGCTAAATACAATGGGCTTACTCATGTGTTAATTCCTGATTGTCCTGTTTGGAAAGCCCGAGCGCGGGCAGAAGCTGCTGAAACTCGTCGAGCACAATATCCGGCTCGCTAAGGCTGATTGATTCACCGTAGTTGTATCCGTAACTCAAACCAATGCAACGGCAGCCGGCAGCACGGGCCGCCTGAATGTCATTACGCGAATCACCGACAAATACCAGCGATTCAGGCGTTAGCTTGAGCTGTTCCAGCACTTTGAGAATAGGCTCGGGATGTGGCTTTTTATGGGTGACATCGTCCCCACCCACAATAATATCGAAATAGCTGGCGATGCCCAGCGACTCCAGGATCGGTGCGACAAAAGGCGTCGGCTTATTGGTGACGACAGCCAATGGGATCCCAGCCTTATTTAATGCGGCAAGCGAGTCGGCTACCGCCGGGAACAGAAAGCTTCCTTCCTGCGCTTCTTCGGCATAGTAGCTATCAAACAGTTTACGCATCATCCGCAACTGATGTTCATCCACGGTTTTACCCGGATGCTTTTCATTCATCGCCCAGTTAAGCGCGCGCTCCATCAGCACTTCGGCGCCATTGCCAATCCAGGTCACTACGCGGTCTTCCCCGGCCTGAGGCAGTTCAAGCGCATACAGCGATTTATCGACCGCGGACGTCAGCCCCGGAGCGCTGTCAACCAGCGTCCCATCGAGATCGAAAGCCACGCCACGCACAATATTAGACTTACTCATGATTTACCTTTGCCAGTTCACTGCGCATATCATCAATTACTTTGCGGTAGTCCGGCTGGCCAAAAATAGCGGAGCCCGCGACAAACATATCCGCACCCGCGGCGGCTATTTCGCGGATATTGCTGGTTTTAACGCCACCGTCGACTTCCAGACGGATATCATAACCAGACGCATCAATACGTTCGCGCACCTGGCGCAGCTTGTCCAGCGTGTGCGGAATAAAGCTCTGACCACCAAAGCCTGGGTTTACTGACATCAAAAGAATGACATCCAGCTTATCCATAACATAATCGAGGTAGCTCAGAGGGGTAGCCGGATTAAACACCAGGCCTGCTTTACAGCCGTGTTCTTTAATTAGCTGTAGCGTGCGGTCGACGTGCTCAGAGGCTTCCGGATGGAACGAGATGTAACTCGCCCCTGCCGCCGCAAAGTCTGGAACCAAACGGTCGACCGGTTTAACCATCAGATGCACGTCAATCGGCGCAGTGATGCCGTAATCGCGCAGCGATTTAAGCACCATTGGGCCAATAGTCAGGTTAGGAACGTAGTGGTTATCCATCACATCGAAATGAACGATATCGGCACCGGCAGCCAGGGCGTTCGCCGTGTCCTCGCCCAGACGAGCGAAATCGGCTGAGAGAATCGAGGGGGCAATCAAATACTGTTTCATCCGCTACTCCAATTTAAAATTGTCCGCTGCGGTGGGCGACAGTTCAGACCTGGTGATAGAGCGCCAGAAGTTCGTCCACCTTCTTACGTTCACCGCCTTTGCTACTGATGCTGCGCCGAACGCGCACCACGTGAAGGGCGGCCTGTTGATACCACTCACGCGTCAAAGCCGTGTCGTGGTTAGAAATCAATACCGGAATATGGCGGGCATATAGCTCTTCAGCTAATTGCGCCAGGTGCTGCTGTTGCTCGAGGCTAAAACTATTGGTGTGGTACGCCGTGAAGTTCGCCGTGGCAGAAAGCGGTGCATAAGGAGGATCGCAGTAAACTACAGAATTCTCGGTGACATTCATCATGCTTACGTCATACGACTGGCACAGGAACGTTGCACGCTGCGCTTTTTCAGCAAAGTAATACAGCTCAGCTTCCGGAAAATAAGGTTTTTTATAACGTCCAAATGGGACGTTGAACTCACCGCTCAGGTTATATCGGCATAGGCCATTGTAACCAAAGCGATTTAAATATAGGAATAGCTGCGACCGGCGAAAAGCGTCACGGCTACGATTAAACTCTTCACGCAGCGCATAATAGGCCTCTGCCTGATTATGTTCTGCGGTAAATAGTTTACGGGTTTCGTTAACGAACTCATCAGTGCGTTGACCGACAAGCTGATACAGGCGAATGAGGTCGTTATTAATATCGGAAAGGATATAACGCTCATAGTCGGTATTCAGGAAAACGGAGCCTGCACCAACGAAAGGTTCGACGAGGCACTCTCCTGCCGGAAGGTGCCCGCGAATATCATCCAGCAGGGGGTATTTCCCCCCTGCCCATTTCAAAAAAGCGCGATGTTTTTTCATGCTGCCCGACTATCCAACTACTCTCCAGCTGTGGATACTCTCCAACAGCATTACTGCGCTTTTTCTCATTGCTTGAGATCGGCCTGAACCTGATGAATAGGTTTAGTCCATGGGTTTTTAGCCTGTACGCCAGCCGGTAATGACGCTACTGCGCGTTTAGCTTCGTCCTTAGAACCATAAACCCCGGTCACCAGCACATACCATGGCTGACCATTACGCTTGGTCTGATAGACCACATAATTTTGCAGATTTTCTTTCTTAGCCCAGGTGCTCAGGTTGCTGAAGTTAGAAGAACTGCTCAACTGCAGGGTGTAACTGCTACCAGACGCAGATTTCAGGGCGCCTACATTACCGATGCTACCCGCGCCTGCAGCTGCAGTCTGAGTAGCAGCCGGTGCGTTAGTAGCTGCGGTTGCTGCTTTAGTTTCAGTGGCGGCTGCGGTTTTAGTCGCAGTCGTCGTGGCAGCTTTAGGCTCAGATGCTGCGGCTGTCTGAGTGGCTTTTGGCGCTGCTGCTTTCTGCTCAACGGCTTTGCTGGTGCTGGCCTTAGTTTCAGTGACTTTAGGTACCGCAGGCACAGTGGTTTTAGCCGTCTGACGTTCAGCAGTGCGCTCTGGCTGAGCTTTGTGCGTAGGTGTCGTGTGGGTCACGGTACGCGCCGGCTGGCGAGGTTCGCTCGTTACCGCCGGTTCGCTGCGGCCATTAACATGGGCAACGGTTGCAGGCTGAGTCGGTAAACTAGAAACCGGTGCAGCGGATGCTGGTGTGCTATTCGCGGCAGCGGTAGTGCCGTTATTATCCTGCTGGCCGCTCAGGGAAGACCCTAGGTCACCCTGAAGCTCAACGCGACGCTGAGAGTCCTGGTTGCCGTTCGACGCCATTCCCTGAGATTGGGTTGGAGTCGAAGAAACTGGCGGTAAAGAGATATCCTGACCGTTATCGCCGGTAGCCGGCTGACCATTCTGAGCGCCAGAGGCATCAGTCTGTCCTGCCATCTGGCCGTTCTGAGCGGTCTGAGGCTGTACCTGGCTTTCACCTGAGGTATTAGTGGTATCGCCATTAGCGCTACCAGAAAGATCGATGCTCTTCTCGCCACCATTATTATCGGCAGTTGTAGACTGCTCTGAAGGTGACTTCAGTGCAGAGCCAATGCCAATAACCAGTAGCAATAGGACCAGGATCCCAACGCCCATCATAATGTGCTGACGTGAGGTTTTCTTCGGCTGAGCGGCTTTCTGACGTTTACGTGGGCGACGCGCTGCGGCTTCTTCCTCGTCCTCATCTTCTAGTGGCTCATCGTCTTCGGCTTCATACAGTTCCGGCGCTTCATCACGCTCACGTTCCTGACTTCTACGCGGCGCACGGCGATCATCATCGTCCTCAAAATCAACATCGTCGATGTTCAGTTTCGGCTCATTATCTTGATCGGCTGATTTACGTGTACGACCAGCACGGCGATCGCTTGGATCGGGCTTAAGCTCGTCTTCCGGTTTGAATTCATCCATTTGACACCCCACTCATAGGCACATGCCTGCGAAAATATTTGCGCATTACCCACAAAAAAAAAATGTTGCCGACCGGCGACAACTGACCTTTCTGGTTGCTACTTCACCCAACAGGCGGAGATAGCATTAAGAACTACATCATGCGCGACTCCCGCACGCACTTCACTCTTCCCTATAGTCAGCGGCAATACTAAGCGTAGCTCGCCTGACAAAACTTTCTTATCGCGCATCATATGCGGCAAATAAGTTTCTGGAGCCATGCTCTGCGGACCGTTAACCGGTAGCCCCGCACGCTCCAGCAACCTAATCAGGCGTTCGGTTTGCTGAGGTTCAAACTGGCCAAGCAGCTCTGAAGTCCGGGCGGCCATAACCATACCGGCGGCAACGGCTTCACCGTGCAGCCAGTTGCCATAGCCCATTTCGGTTTCTATAGCATGACCAAAAGTATGGCCCAGATTAAGCAAGGCACGTTGCCCGTGTTCATGCTCATCTGCGGCGACAACTTCGGCCTTTAATTCACAACAACGCCGAATACACTGGGCCAGGGTTGCGCTATCGAGCGCCAATAATGCGTCGAGATTCTGCTCCAGCCAGCTAAAAAACTCGCCATCAAGAATAACCCCATACTTGATCACCTCGGCTAAACCAGAGGCAAACTCACGCTTAGGAAGGGTCTTCAGACAATCGGTATCAATGACAACGGCAGCAGGCTGATAAAACGCGCCGATCATATTCTTACCGAGGGGATGGTTAACGGCGGTTTTACCACCGACCGAGGAGTCAACTTGTGATAACAGAGTGGTAGGAACCTGGAGAAAGCGCACACCGCGTTGATAACAGGCCGCAGCAAAACCAGTCAAATCA
The DNA here is from genome assembly GCA_022846635.1 of Salmonella enterica subsp. enterica serovar Choleraesuis. Lineage (GTDB taxonomy): Bacteria > Pseudomonadota > Gammaproteobacteria > Enterobacterales > Enterobacteriaceae. Next base: position 374,006 of record AP025685.1, on the reverse strand, counting down.
CCAATCACGCCGCCACCGAGCGCTACCAGGGTAGTATCGCGCCCGTGAGGCTTTTGCAGTAACGCTGTAAAGACAGTATTCAGAACATCCAGCGACTTATATTGCTCGCCATCAGGCAGAACAACGCTGTCACACAAAACACCAGCTTGCGTGAGCAACGCTTCGATACGCGCCAGATAGATCGGAGCCAGAGTCTCATTGGTTACCAGCATTACCCGATCGCCTGCTTTAAGCGGCCAGAAAGCGGATGGTTCATCGAACAATCCGCTGGCGATATTGATGGGGTAGCTACGCTCCCCGAGAGTAACGGTGATCCTCTCCATGACGCTCCATACCTTTATAGTCACAAACGCTTACAGCGTTGAGGTATAACTAAATTAGTTGTTTTCCAGCATATGGATAATCTGGTTAGCCACAACTTTAGCGCTTTGATCGTCGGTGCGGATCGTGACATCAGCAATCTCTTCGTATAGAGGATTGCGTTCATCAGCGAGCGCTTCCAGAACTTCACGCGGTGGCGCATCAACCTGCAGCAATGGGCGCTTTTTGTCGCGCTGAGTACGGGCCAGCTGCTTTTCGATAGTAGTTTCCAGATAGACGACTACACCGCGAGCTGACAGACGGTTGCGGGTTTCACGAGATTTAACCGAACCACCACCTGTAGCCAGAACGATGCCCTGCTTCTCCGTGAGTTCATTGATGATTTTTTCTTCACGTTCACGGAAGCCTTCTTCGCCTTCGACGTCGAAAACCCAGCCTACATCGGCGCCAGTCCGCTTCTCAATTTCTTGATCAGAATCGAAAAATTCCATGTTGAGCTGTTGGGCTAATTGACGCCCAATAGTGCTTTTGCCGGCACCCATAGGCCCAACCAGAAAGATGTTGCGTTTCTCTGCCATTTTTTTGGTACTACTAAGACAATTCGTTGATGATAAACCCACTCCACCTTGTTCCGGCGCCGCAGGTAATGAACTGAAACCTCTTAAGCGATAGTGCGAGAGTCAGACTAAAAATTATCTCAACACTATAGGTAGTTTGGCAACCGAATAAATCGCCACACGGCATACGAAGCAAAATAAGTCGCTGGCGGCAGTCGCACAGCCGTTCCAGGACGGCACCCACCTGTAAAATCGTTAAACCTTGTAAGCTAATTCCCCGTCTTCGTCAAACGGCTGACACGGTTTGGGACAAAATAACCAAACTATAGTGGCTCAGGGAGCAAAGATAATTCGCGGCGTAATAAAGACAACCAGCTCACGGCGTTCATGCTCATTTCCGCGATACCTAAAGAAACCACCTAATAATGGCAGTTTAGACAACAGCGGAACACCGTCGGAATTGCCATGCTGTTTCTGCTGGAAAATCCCACCTAAAGCCAGGGTTTCATCATTATTGACTACCACCTGAGTCTCAATCTCCTGCTTTTCTATAGTGAGAATTTCTCCATCAGCCTGGCGTAGTTTTTGTCCCGGCATATTTTGCGTAATTCGCAATTTCAGTCTGATCCGGCGGCCTTCAAGGATTTCGGGCGTGACCTCCATCCCCAGCACAGCATCTTTAAACTCTACCGAAGTTCGCCCATTGCTGCCGGAGCTCACCTGATAAGGAATTTCGCTACCTTGTTTAATACTGGCAGGTTGCTGGTGGGTGGCCAGTAAACGCGGACTGGCAACAATTTCTAACTGATGCTTTTGTTCCAGCGCCGAAAGCGCCATTCCCAGAGCCCGACCGCCGATACGGGCAATATTGAAACCCACCCAACTGCTGGCATCTTGTGCCTCCAGGTTCACATTCACTCCCGTTCGGGTCGGTAAATCATGTCCACCTCTGCTCCATTGAACCCCCAGCGCATTCAGGCTCTGACGATTCATGGTCACAATATGTGCCGCAAGCTCAACCTGGCCCAGCGGTACATCCAGTTTGTCTATCCAGCCACGGAGCCGAGCAATACCGGCGCGAGTATCGGCAACCAGCAGACGATTGGTTCGTGAATCGGCAACCGCGCTTGCTCCAGCCTCCTGCGATAACTGGTGACTATTGTTTAACAACGTTATCAGCTCCTGAGCCTGAATATGGCGCAAGTTAAAAGTTTCGGTCATCAAAGCCACCGCCCGTTTGCCCGGAGTTGCAGCAGGCCTCTGAGTAGCAGGCTGTATCTGCAAAATATTCTCTTTTAACTGCCACGCCAGACCGGCGCTATTGGTAATCGCAGACATCGCCTGCTGCCAGCCGACTTCACTCAGCCTCATTGATACCCGGCCGCTCCCTCCTGGCGCGATAGCAATGTTAATCGCCTGGCTTAGCGCCACGGCCTGAATTAAAGGCAATGCAGGGACGTCATCGGCAGCTAGAGTAATTCTCTGGTCTCGAATCGCTTTCTGGCCCGTTCCTGCCTGCAAGATAGCGCGCCCATCGAGTGCAAGAATCGGCCCAGACCGTAAGAGTGGCTGTGGTTTGCAGCCTTCCGGGCCGCCAAGCATCAGCACATTGGGTGTAAGCTCACGCACCTGCCAGCCAGGAGTGAGTTGCATTCCCCGGGACCAGCTTTGCCAACTATCTTTTGCTGTTTCAACTAATGCAATCAGTTGGGTTCCGCTGACGACGACCCCTCGATAGCCAGCCTGGTTTAATGGGCTGGTACAGGGATCGGGTAGCGGCATAAAGGGATCGCGTTCCCCGGAGCCATAAGCGAATGCTGGCAGCAGCATTAAGATACACAACCAGGTTCTAGCTACCGTAAGTATCATCAATTTTTACCTGCATCATGAGACGTGAACGCTCCCGTGTGATCACCAGTTGACTCAGACTGACGCCATATTCCATTAGCTCACGCAAAATCGGCTGAACCTGCGACCAGTCAAGGGCCAGACTAAGCTGGCCGCCCCGCTTATCGGGCAACCACTTAACAATGCCCACCGCAGGTAACTGGTTGAAAACGAGTGGGGAAAAAGCCGGAGTAAAATCGCTGGATAAATCTGTAATAGCGGTATTTTGTGCGCGTAAATCCAGGAACTGATGCTGACGGGCGGCAATATTTTTCAATAAAGTATGGTGATCTTGATGAAGCTGATGCAGTTGTGTCCGGGCCGGACTCACCTGTAGCCACCAGCTCAGAGCCATAGCACAAACACCCGATAGCAATATGACCATCAGCCAGGTTTTCTCATTCCAGGAGGGCATCGTGCACCTCTCTCGTTAAAGCAATTCGGAATCGATTTCTCCCGGACTCATCATGAGACAGATGTTGCAGGGCTACCTGGCCATCCCAGACGCGACGTAGCCGCTGCTCCCAATCTGCAATCTGGAGACTTCCTGGTGCAACGCCTGATACCGTCATATCAAGGCCCGTAAGGTTGATACGAGTTAACCAAATCTGCGCTGGCAACAGCTCAATGACCTGCGCCAGCCCTCGCTCCAGATCCCATACCCGCCAGGCCCGCTGCTGGCGGCGCCACATTTCGTTCTGACGGACTAATAGTTGCTGATGCTCGAGTTTTTCCCGAGAGAGCTTTTCGCTGATGGCATTCAGTATGTGTTTGTCGCTATGAATCCAATGCTCAAGCACAGGCTTTTCAGCCCTTAGCGCATGGCGACCACTCATGGGAATCACAATCGCCAGCGCTAACATAGCCAATGCAAAGAAAATCAGACGTAGCCGCTGCTTCTGTGACCTACGGTGCCGCCACGGCAGCAAGTTAACCAATGGTTCCGTCATAACAGGCCCCCTATTGCCAACGCTAGCGCCACCGTGTAGTGGCCGCCATTTTCTGGCAACGGAGGTTGACGGCGGGGAATAATCTGCCACGGATCGTACTGGCATTCTTCCTTGCCACTAAGAGGTTCGATAAAAGCTACGCGTGCTTCAGGCAGCCCCAGCGCCAGGCTAGCCTCTGCCCGTCCGGTAAGCTCTCCGCACGACCATGCCCCCCATCCTTGAGCCGAGGCCCACAGCCAGGCGTTAGCCTCTTGCTGTACGATGGCTTCGTATCCACAAGTATTCACGCTGGGTAACAATGCCTGTAAAGCGCAGGCATCAGGAATTATTGATTCAGGCTCCAGCTGCAGCTTGTGCAGTGCATCAATAACCGGTTGAAGCATTGACTGGCGGATTGCTGTCACAGCATACCCTCCTGATTCTGTCGCTAGCTGGCGGTAGTCAAAACGCAGAGACTGTGCATCCAGTTGCAGCTCACGGGCGAGGTTCATTGCCATATAAGCTTCACGCTGCGGCTCGTTAAGCTGCATTCCAGGTTGGGGAACCAGTCGCTGTACGGTTTGCAGGGCAGGAAATGAGACTGCCAGCTGGTGCTGGCGGGGCAACAGGCGTCGCCATTCTTTAAGCAGCCAAATCAAACGTTCCGGCACCGCCCACAGCGAGGCATTTGTAGATTCGGGAGTATCCGAAAACTCCCACCAGCCGCGCGCCTGCCAGCCCTGCCGGGTAGGAAGTAGTGCTACGGCGTATACGCCATTATCTTGAATATTAAGACCTATTTTCCAACAGCCAAATGCCATAACGTTCCGCCTCCCTGGCGTGAGTAGTTAAAATGACATGTCAAACGCTCTGGCTTGCCTTTATACTACCGCGCTATTGCTTATAAACTGCCCAATCGAAACCAAACGGGAAATACCGAGTGAAGTTCGTAAAGTATTTATTGATCCTTGCAGTAATGTGCATTCTGCTGGGAGTTGGCTCCATATTTGGAATGTACCGCTACATAGAGCCTCAGCTTCCCGATGTCGCGACGCTGAAAGACGTGCGTCTGCAAATTCCGATGCAGGTTTATAGCGCTGAGGGCGAATTAATAGCTCAGTACGGCGAAAAGCGTCGTATTCCGTTAACGCTGGATCAGATCCCGCCAGAGATGGTGAAAGCTTTTATCGCCACCGAAGACAGCCGCTTTTATGAGCATCACGGTATTGATCCCATTGGTATCTTCCGTGCCGTGAGCATTGCGCTTTTTTCCGGCCACGCCTCGCAGGGGGCGAGTACCATTACCCAGCAGCTGGCGCGTAACTTCTTCCTTAGCCCGGAACGCACTTTAGTGCGAAAAGTGAAGGAAGCCTTCCTGGCTATTCGCATTGAGCAGATGCTTTCGAAGGATGAAATCCTCGAGCTATATCTGAACAAAATCTATTTGGGCTATCGGGCTTACGGCGTAGGCGCTGCCGCTCAGGTCTACTTCGGGAAACCGGTAGGTAGCCTGTCGCTAAGCGAGATGGCAACTATCGCCGGGCTGCCAAAAGCACCTTCTACTTTTAACCCGCTGTATTCTATTGACCGCGCTACCGCACGCCGCAACGTTGTATTGTCCCGTATGTTGAGCGAAGGCTACATTACTCAATCTCAATACGACGAGGCTAGCAAAGCCTCGCTCCAGGCCAGCTATCACGCGCCAAAGGTCGCTTTCCATGCGCCATATATGGCAGAGATGGTGCGTCAGGAAATGGTTAAGCGGTATGGCGAAAATGCCTATACCGATGGCTACAAGGTTTACACAACCCTGACCCGCGGTGTGCAACAGGCCGCCGAAAGCGCACTACGCACCAACGTGCTTAACTACGATATGCGCCATGGTTATCGCGGTCCGACAAATCAGCTCTGGAAGCTGGGTGAAGCACCGTGGAGCAGCCAGAAGATAAGCGAGGCGTTGAAGAACGTACCTGTCTATGGCCCGCTGTTACCGGCAGTAGTGACCAAAACCAGTGAAACGGAGGCTACGGCTCAACTGGCCGATGGTTCCAGCGTTTCTCTAACGATGGATGGTATGCGTTGGGCGCGCCCGTGGCGTTCCGATACCGCCCAGGGCGCTACGCCGCGTAAAGTGACAGATGTAGTAGCCACGGGCCAGCAAATCTGGGTACGTAATACCGACAGCGGCTGGTGGCTCGCTCAGGTACCTGACGTAAACTCAGCCCTGGTATCCCTCAATCCAGACAACGGTGCGGTTATTGCTCTGGTGGGCGGGTTTAGCTTCGAGCAGAGTAAATTCAACCGTGCAACTCAAGCGTTGCGCCAGCTCGGCTCCAACATCAAACCATTCCTTTACACTGCGGCAATGGATAAAGGTCTGACTCTGGCCAGCATCCTTAACGACGTCCCCATCTCACGCTGGGATGCTGGCGCCGGCTCCGACTGGCGTCCTAAAAACTCACCGCCAGAGTACGCCGGGCCAATACGCTTACGTCAGGGATTGGGGCAGTCTAAAAACGTGGTGATGGTACGTGCTATGCGAGCTATGGGCGTCGATTATGCTGCCGAGTATTTGCAGCGCTTCGGTTTCCCGGCAGCCAACATCAACCATACTGAATCGCTGGCTTTAGGCTCCGCCTCCTTTACGCCGTTACAGGTTGCCCGCGGTTATGCGGTAATGGCTAATGGGGGATTCCTGATAGATCCGTGGTTTATCAGCCGTATTGAGGATGAGTCCGGGAAAGTGGTCTTTGAAGAGCAGCCTAAAGTGGCTTGCCCAACTTGCGATATTCCTGTGATTTACGGCAACACCCAGAAATCCAACGTACTGGAAGGCCAGAATGTGGAAGAGGTCGCCATCTCGCAAAACCAGCAAAACTACGGTGTGCCAATGCCGCAGCTTGAGCAGGCTAATAAGGACCTGGTAGCGCAGTCCACTCCGGCCCAGTATGCGCCGCACGTGGTCAATACGCCGCTGACATTCCTGATTAAAAGCGCCATGAACACCAATATCTATGGCGAGCCGGGCTGGCAGGGGACCGGCTGGCGAGCGGGTCGGGATATTGGCCGCCATGATATTGGCGGTAAAACCGGCACCACCAATAGCTCAAAAGATGCCTGGTTCTCGGGCTATGGGCCAGGGGTAGTCACCTCGGTATGGATTGGTTTTGACGACCATCGCCGCGACCTGGGGAGAACCACATACTCTGGTGCGATTAAGGATCAGATAACCGGTTATGAAGGCGGAGCCAAAACGGCACAACCGGCTTGGGATGCCTACATGAAGGCGGTGTTGCAGGGAGTTCCAGAACAACCTCTGACCCCACCTCCAGGCGTAGTTACGGTGAAAATAGACCGGGCGACAGGGCAATTGGCAAGCGGTGGAAATAGCCGCGATGAGTACTTCATTGAAGGGACTCAGCCAACCCAGCAGGCAACGCCGCAGGTCGATACCACTATTATCGATAACGGTGAGACCCACGAGCTGTTCTGATAAAGACACGCTTAGGCAACTAAAGCTGTCAGCTAATAAAAAACGCCCCGATGGGGCGTTTTTTTTATTCTTTTAAATCTGCCGGATTAATCGATACGCCCCTGTTTACGCAGCCATTCGCGTACCAGGAACAGTGCGCTGACGTTGCGCGCTTCGCTAAAGTCCGGGTCATCCAGCAGCGCCATCATATTCGCCAGCGGCCAGCGCACCTGAGGCAAAGGCTCTGGCTCATCGCCCGGCAAAGATTCCGGGTACAACCCTTCGGCAACCACAATATTCATTTTGCTCGAGAAATAAGACGGTGCCATAGTGAGCTTACTCAGAAAGGTAAGATGTTCAGCTCCAAATCCTACCTCCTCTTTCAATTCGCGATTGGCACCCTGATTCACATTTTCACCGGGGTCAATCAGCCCTTTTGGAAAACCAAGTTCATAGGATTCTGTACCTACGGCATATTCACGGATTAAAATCAGATGGTCATCCACGATAGGAACAATCATTACCGCTTCGCGATTTGACGGGCGCATGCGCTCGTACACCCGACGCACGCCATTACTGAACTCCAGATCGACGCTTTCGACATTGAACAGCCGGGAGCGGGCAACTGTTTCTACGCTTAAAATGGTCGGTTTTTGAAGTGGCTTACTCATCTGGCAGGTGTTCCCTTGGTAATAATTGTCTCATTGTGCGACATGCTGTCGGCCCAGGGCAACGCGCATATCACCAATTTACATTTTATTAACCTAAATAAAAACTGATTTTGTTGCGAAGAATCTGGCACTGGAAGTTGCAAATGAAATAGGAATTTGCTGATATTTCAGCGGACTCCGACTTGCTAGCATATTTTAACGCAGGCAAAGCCTGGTCCGCGTCGATGCAAACTGCCATCCTGTCATCGTTCTGACGGTCGCCATTTGCTGTATCCGGGATACGAACATGCCTGTCTGATGAGGAGAGCATGAGCACTTTGTTAATGTTAACTGTGGCGATCCTCGCCGTTCTGGCCATAGGAAGCTGGCTAGTATGGCAATATATTCATCATCGCAATTCCAGCTACCTCGCCGCATTTAACGGGGCTAAAACCCGTAAATTAACCGACGACGAACGCCAGACGATAGAAAATTATCTGGCCCGCAGCCAGTCACAGGTGATTGCTCCGACAGGTGCCGACAGCGCTCCCGTTCCGCCAGTGCTTAATTCCCGTAGTAATACCGTTATCAGCGTTAATCGGGCGATTACCCGTTATGGGCTCACCACCGATGATGCGAATAAATGGCGCTACTATCTCGATGCCGTCGAAGTTTTTCTGCCGCCGTTCTTAGAACAATATATCTCTAACGATAATGCTATCGAGCTGATTGAGACCGATACGCTGCCGCTGATTATCTCACTTAACCATCATTCACTATTCGAATATGAAGATGGCAGTGATGAGCGCGCATTGTCGCTAGATAATCTCCCCTCTCAGGCGTCATTTAGCGGCAAAGAAGGGGAGCAAATAGAGCTGCTTCATACCCGCAGGGAAACGCTAGAGGAATATCATCTGCGTCGCCCTCAAGGTGTGCGTGAAGCGCTGCTGGTTAGCCTCTCTTTCTTACTCTTCTTTTGCAGCCAGACCGGGCCAGATTTCCTGATGCCATGGCTTATCGTCGCCGGTGGCCTTGTGTTAGCGCTCGGATTATGGGGAATTTGGGGGCGTCCTGGCCATGCTATGCGCCGGGAAATCCACTGTCTGCGCGGCACTCCGAGGCGTTGGGGACTGTTTGGTGAAAACGACCGCGACCAGCTCAATAACATATCGCTGGGTGTTATTGACCTGACCTACCCTCCCCACTGGCAGCCATGGCTGCCCTACGAGCTGGGGCAAAGTACCAATATTGATTTCTATCTTGACCACCGGGTGACTCGCCAGGGGCGATTCCTCTCACTCCAGGACGAGGTGAGAAACTTCCCACTTCAGCGTTGGATGCGCAGCCTGATTATCAGCCTCAGCGCCTTGATTATCCTGATAATGATGCTGTTTTGGATGCCTCTGGATATTCCCATGAAGCTTACGCTCTCGTGGCTAAAAGGTTCACAGACTATAGAGGCCACCAGCGTAAAAGAGCTGGCGAAAGCGGAACCTCAGGTTGGCGACACGGTAAAAATTAGCGGTACTGGGATGTGTAATATCCCAATGCCGGGGCCGCTCGGCACCCAAAAACGCTCGCCGTTTATGCCGTTCGACTGCTCGCAAATCATCTGGAATACCGCACGTCCCCTGCCCTTGCCGGAGTCAGACGTCACCAATAAGGCTCAGGCACTGGTCGATGAGGTCGCGCTGCAACTTCACCCTCAAAATCATCCCGACAGCCGGGTTAATCCCCAGCTGGCCTCCGCGATAGCTCGTTCAGGGATGGTCCTGGTCGATGATTTTAGCGGTATCGTGATTAAAACAGCGGCGTTATGCACTGAAAAACATGAATGCGTACGGCTTAAGAATGCACTGGTCAACCTGGGCAATACTAAAAACTGGGACACCTTAGTGCGCCGGGCTCGCAATGGCCGCCTTGACGGGATTAACGTTATACTGCGCCCGGTTAGTGCAGAATCTCTCGAGAATCTGGTGAATACCTCCACTGCGCCATTCTTCGTACGCGAAACCGCTAAGGCGGCGCAAAAGCTGAATAGCCCGGCCCCTGGCGGGTTCATGATTGGCAGTGAGAGCGATATAGAGCTGGTTAATCATCCCTTCCCGGCCATGAATTTATATGACTACCCGCCGCAGCAGCAATGGCAGGAGTTCCGCAGGCTGGCATCAATGCTGATGAATACCTCCTTCCATGCTGAAGGGATCATCACGCAAATTCAGGTAGATGCTAACGGTACGCAGCACATCACGCTCAATACCCTGCCAGGCAGTATTAGCCTGGGCCGTCTGCTCGGCACCTGCCTGCTGCTGCTGGCAATGCTGGCCTGTTTTGTGGTCAATGCCATACTTGCAGTACGTCGTTACCAGCGCCATAACCTGCGGATGGATGCAATTAAAAATTACTACCACCAGCGCTTTAACCCTCCGCTGCTGCCTCCTGCTGACGAAGCCCACTCGTAATACTTCCGGCGTCAGGTGATATGCTACCCTGACGCCCCATCACTTTCGGTCCGGAAACTTATGCCTAACAATATTGCCTGGCGCGATGTCGACACCGTGTTACTGGACATGGACGGCACCTTGCTGGATCTCGCTTTCGATCGCGTGTTCTGGCAGCAAATAGTGCCCGATGAGCTTAGCCGGCAGCGCCAGATCTCCAGGCCTGAGGCCGTGGCACTGCTTCAGGCTGCCTATCAGGAAAAGCAGCATACGCTAAACTGGTACTGTCTGGACTACTGGAGCGACCGGTTGAGCCTCGACATCAGGGCTTTAACTACCCGCCATGGCCCTAATGCCAAATTACGAGCGGATACCGCTCCGTTTCTTGCGGCGCTCAAGGCCCAGGGCAAGCGCCGGATCTTGTTGACCAACGCCCATCCGCACAACCTGGAAGTGAAGCTCGCGCATACCAGATTAGATGAGCACCTTGATTTATTACTTTCCACCCACACATTTGGTTATCCGAAAGAGGAAAGTGTGCTGTGGCAGGAGGTAACCCGCCACACCGGAATGGCCGCCGAAAGGACGCTGTTTATTGACGACAGCGAGCAAATTCTGGATGCCGCCACCCAGTTTGGCATCCGTTATTGTCTCGGCGTTAGCAACCCGGATTCGGGATTACCCGATAAGCACTATCAGCGCCACCAGGCTATCGGAGATTATCGCCTGCTGATACCTGGCATTAATGAGGAGCGCCCATGAGTGATAACTCAACGCAGGCCGTCCGCCTCGATAAGTGGCTATGGGCGGCGCGGTTCTACAAAACACGGGCAATTGCCCGAGAGATGATCGAGGGCGGTAAGGTTCATTACAACGGTCAGCGTACCAAGCCTGGCAAAGTTGTGGAACTTAATGCCGAATTATCTCTGCAGCAGGGCAATGACCGGCGCACGGTTATCATCAATGGAATAACAGATAAGCGCGGCCCGGCAACGGTAGCAGTTACGCTCTATACCGAAACGCCAGAAAGCATCACTAAACGTGAGCAGGTTGCTCTGGCACGTAAGATGAACGCATTGTCGATGCCCAATCCGGAACGCCGTCCGGATAAGAAAGAACGGCGGGATTTGATGAAATTTAAATATGGCGAGCAAGACTAAGCGCGCCCCAAGAGAGACCACTATGTCCACACATGACCAGTTACACCGCTACTTATTTGAAAACCGCGCCGTTCGTGGGGAACTGGTGACGGTATCTGAAACCTGGCAGCAAATGCTGGATAACCACGAATATCCACAGCCAGTTCAGAAAATCCTGGGCGAGCTGCTGGTTGCGACCAGCCTGCTGACCGCTACGCTGAAGTTTGACGGCGATATTACCGTCCAGCTGCAGGGCGATGGCCCAATGACCCTGGCCGTTATTAACGGCAACAATCGCCAGGAAATGCGCGGCGTGGCACGCGTTCAGGGCGATATTCCTGAAAATGCAGATTTGAAAACCCTAGTGGGTAACGGCTATCTGGTTATTACAATTACTCCGGAACAAGGCGAACGTTATCAGGGCGTGGTTGGGCTGGAAGGCGATACCCTGGCCGCCTGCCTGGAAGATTACTTCATGCGTTCCGAGCAGCTGCCGACCCGCCTGTTCATCCGTACCGGTGAAGCGGACGGCAAACCAGCCGCTGCCGGCATGTTGCTTCAGGTGCTGCCGGCTCAGGATGCTCAACAGGATGATTTCGATCACCTGGTAGCATTGACCGATACCATCAAAACCGAAGAGATCCTGAACCTGGATACTAAAGAGGTTTTATGGCGTCTGTATCACGAAGAAGAAGTCACGCTCTACGATCCGCAGGACGTATGCTTTAAATGCACCTGCTCTCGCGAGCGCTGCGCCGATGCTCTGAAAACCCTTCCAGAATCAGAAGTGGATGATATTCTGGCGGAAGATGGTGAAATTGATATGCACTGCGATTACTGCGGCAATCACTATGTGTTCAACGCTATGGACATTAGTGAAATCCGTAACAACGCCTCTGCAGCAGATCCGAATATCCACTAATCTCCCCATATGCCCTCTCAGTTCCGGGAGGGCATATCATTTTGTTTCCTCATAAATGCGCTTACACCCACACTTTTTGTTTGGAGTGTACAGTTTTTTAACATATTAAGAATATTTACACCTCGCCCGGCGCAAATGCTGGCATACTCTGTCGCTTACTGTGACAGGCTTCACACCCTATATAAGCGTAATGGATCGTGTTAATTCGTAAATCTATGATGCTCGTCGCGGTTAACAATCTGTAAACAACCCTACAATCTCAGGCAGTACTCGTATTGGAACATCTAAGGAGCAGTGACATGGGCGCGAATGGCATAACCCCTCAGGATCTTCAGGCATATGGAATTCAAGATGTCAGCGAAATCATTCATAACCCCGATTACCAAACTCTATTTGAAGAAGAACTGGCACCAGGCCTGGAAGGTTTCGAGCGCGGAACGCTAACATCGCTTGGCGCTGTCTCCGTAGATACCGGCATTTTCACCGGACGTTCTCCGAAAGATAAATATATCGTCCGCGATGACACTACGCGCGACACCCTGTGGTGGGCAGATGAAGGCAAAGGCAAGAACGATAACAAAGCCTTGTCTCAGGAAACCTGGCAGCATCTTAAGGGGCTGGTAACTCAACAGTTGTCCGCCAAACGCCTGTTTGTGGTTGATGCTTTCTGCGGCGCTAACCCTGACTCGCGTCTGTCGGTGCGATTTATCACAGAAGTGGCCTGGCAGGCACACTTTGTGACCAATATGTTTATCCGCCCATCGGCCGCTGAGCTGGCTGATTTTGAACCTGACTTTGTGGTAATGAACGGCGCGAAATGCGTTAACCCACAGTGGCAGGAACAGGGGATGAACTCCGAAAACTTCATCGCTTTTAACCTTACCGAGCGTATGCAGCTTATCGGCGGTACCTGGTACGGCGGCGAGATGAAGAAAGGGATGTTCTCCATCATGAACTACCTGCTGCCGCTGAAAGGCATTGCCTCAATGCACTGCTCAGCTAACGTGGGTGAGAAAGAAGACGTCGCGGTGTTCTTCGGCCTGTCCGGAACCGGTAAAACCACTCTGTCCACCGATCCAAAACGCCGTCTGATTGGCGATGACGAGCACGGCTGGGACGACGATGGTGTGTTTAACTTCGAAGGCGGCTGCTACGCCAAAACTATCCGTCTGTCAGAAGAGGCCGAGCCGGATATCTACCGCGCTATCCGCCGCGATGCCCTGCTGGAGAACGTCACCGTTCGCGCCGATGGGACTATCGACTTTGACGACGCGTCAAAAACGGAAAATACCCGCGTTTCCTACCCGATTAATCACATCGAAAACATCGTTAAACCGGTGTCTAAAGCGGGTCACGCGACTAAGATAATCTTCCTGACTGCCGATGCGTTTGGGGTGCTGCCACCGGTTTCACGCCTGACGGCTGACCAGACACAGTATCACTTCCTGTCTGGCTTCACCGCTAAGCTGGCAGGCACCGAGCGCGGCATTACTGAGCCAACCCCAACCTTCTCCGCCTGCTTTGGCGCGGCATTCCTGATGCTGCACCCAACGCAGTACGCCGAAGTACTGGTGAAACGCATGCAGGCCGCAGGCGCGCAGGCATATCTGGTTAACACCGGCTGGAACGGTACCGGCAAGCGTATCTCCATTAAAGATACCCGCGCCATTATCGATGCCATTCTCGACGGCTCGCTGGACGATGCTGAGACCTTTACTCTGCCAATGTTCAACCTGGCGATTCCTACCGAACTGCCGGGCGTGGATACTCATATTCTCGATCCGCGTAATACCTACGCTTCCGCCGAGCAGTGGCAGGAAAAAGCTGACCGCCTGGCACAGCTGTTTGTGGAGAACTTCGAGAAATATACCGATACTCCGGCAGGCGCCGCGCTGGTTAAAGCCGGTCCACAGCGCTAATTCTCTACGCTGGCCGCTCATCTGTAGCGACCAGCGCCTGGGATAGGCAGTAAAACCTCTCCAGGAGGTTTAAAGACATTAAAAAGCCAGCCTTACGGCTGGCTTTTTTGTGGCTCACGATTTGGTGATATTAGCTTTCTTTAATATTGCTGAGCTTGCCAGCCGGTGCCGGAAGCCAGGCGCGAATTCGCAATCCTCCGCGCTCGCTGCTACCTATATCCAGCTTACCGTTGTGATTATCGATAATGCGCTGAACAATCGCGAGGCCGAGCCCTGTACCGCTGGTACTACGGGCGCTATCGCCGCGAACAAAAGGCTGCAATAAATGCGCGAGCTGCTCAGGCTTAATCCCCGGCCCGTCATCTTCCACCTGAAACCAGACGCGATTTAACTCGCGGCCACTGGAGACTTTAATCCAGCCATTGCCATAGCGAGCCGCGTTAACCACCATATTGGCCACGGCGCGTTTAATCGATAGCGGATGGATCTCCACCGGCATTTCGTGGCTATCCAGTGCGGTTTCTATTTCGCGCTCATAGCCGCTTTCCGAGGCAATAACTTCACCCAGCACCGCATTCAAATCAGCCGTTTCCAGCGGCATCTCCTGGCCGGTGCGCAGATAATCGATAAACTGCTCAATGATGGCGTTGCACTCTTCGATATCTTTATTTATCGATTCGGCAAGATAGCCATCCTGCTCACTCATCATTTCGGTCGCCAGGCGAATACGCGTTAGCGGAGTACGTAAATCGTGACTGACCCCCGCCATCAGCAGCGTTCGGTCATCCGCCAGTTGCTTAACCCCGGACGCCATCTGGTTGAAGGCGCGGGTTACTGAACGCACCTCAGACGCGCCATATTCACGCAGAGGAGGCGGAATAATGCCTTTACCCACCTGTAGCGCCGCGTGCTCAAGATCGACCAAAGGCCGGTTCTGGATGCGAATAAACAGCCACGCCCCGCCAATCGCCAGCAGCATAATTGCCAGGGTATAGCGGAACAGCGGAGAGAAGTCGCCCTGATGAATCTCGGTCAACGGCACGCGAACCCAAATGTTGGGTGACAGCCAGGTTTTCAGCCAGACCACCGGCGAGCTTTTGTTAACTTCAACCCGCACCTCGGTCGGCCCGCCCAGCTGCTGCGCCATCTGATGGCTCAAAAACTCATAGTGCTGCGCCCAGCGCAAACCCGCCTCTTCAGCCGCCTCATCGGAATAGAGCGAAATGCCCAGCTCACGATAAATTTCACGCCGAAAGGCCGGAGGCACAACCAGCTGGGTACCATCCTCAAGCTGAAGTTTATCGGTCATCAGCATACGAACTTCGTAAGCCAGGACCTTATTAAACTGCTGGAGGCTCGGCAAAATCGCGAAATTGAGCACCACTAAATAGGTCGTCACCAGGCTGACAAACAGCAGGGTGACGATCAGTAGCAGCGTGCGGGCAAAAGAACTGCGGGGCGAGAAGCGCAGACGCTTCATGCTTTAGAACCATCCGGAACGAAAACGTAGCCTAATCCCCAGACAGTCTGGATATAGCGCGGATGCGCCGGATCTTCTTCAACCATACGGCGCAGACGTGAAATCTGCACATCGATGGAACGCTCCATCGCACTGTATTCACGGCCACGGGCCAGATTCATCAGCTTATCGCGCGACAGCGGTTCACGCGGATGGCTTACCAGCGCTTTCAGTACCGCAAATTCACCGCTGGTCAGCGGCATCGGCTCATCTTCGCGGAACATCTCACGAGTACCCAGGTTAAGCTTAAATTTCCCAAAGGAAATCACGGCTTCTTCCTGAGATGGTGCGCCCGGCAGCTCATTTGCCTGACGACGCAGAACGGCGCGAATACGCGCCAGCAATTCGCGCGGGTTGAATGGTTTAGGGATATAGTCATCCGCACCGATTTCCAGCCCGACAATCCGATCTACCTCTTCGCCTTTCGCAGTCACCATAATGATTGGCATTGGGTTGCTCTGGCTACGCAGACGGCGACAGATAGAAAGCCCATCTTCACCCGGTAACATCAAATCCAGCACCATCAAATGGAACGACTCACGAGTCAGCAGACGATCCATCTGCTCTGCGTTGGCAACGCTACGAACCTGGAAGCCTTGTTCGGTCAGATAGCGTTCGAGCAGCGCTCGCAAACGCATATCATCATCAACAACCAGAATCTTATAATTCTCTTGCATGGTATAACTCCCAAAGGTCTGCCTGTGGTTGCGTATTCTAAAAAAGCGCGCCCTCAGGGCCAGTCAAATCTGGTATATATTCTAGTCGAAATTGTTACAAAGCATATTTAACAGCAGGTTATACGGTTAATCCACGTCTTTTTCAGCAAGATAGCCGCATTAGCTCGCAAACATAAAAAAAGCAGCCCTGAGGCTGCTTGATGATATTTCGACCAGTTATGTGCGCCGTTGACTTAGCGCATAAACCAGAACAATCGCGAAACAGACCAGCGGCAAACCGTAAGAAACAGCAGTATTCACGTTGTCAGCTATCCGTCCCATAAACCACGGCATAATTGCTCCACCCACTATTGCCATAATCATAAATGAGCTGGCGCGCTTGGTCTGGCTGCCCATGTTCTTAACCCCAAGAGCAAAGATGGTTGGGAACATAATCGACATAAAGAAGAAGATGGCAATCAACGCCATGACGGAAACGCCATCCATCCCAGCCATGACCAAAGCGCAAAGCGCGATATTAATCACCGAATAGGCCGCCAGCAGGGTCGCCGGTTTAACCCGCCCCATCAGCCAGGTGCTAAAGAAGCGCCCAACCATAAAGCAGATCATCGCAACCGACAGCAGATAAGAGGCGCTCTGATTCGAGATTCCCTGCCAGTGTTCGGTAGCGTAGTTAATAAAGAACGCGCCGACGCCAACCTGCGCGGCCACATAAAAGAACTGTGCGCATACACCACCGACAAAATGGCGGTGAGCCCACAGACCGCGTGCTGGCGCGCCTGCGGCCTCTGGGGTTTCCGACTCGCGAATATCCGGCAGCACAGCGCGACGAAATAGAAAAGCAATCCCCAGAACTATCAGTGTGATAGCGACATAAGTTATCCGCACCGCTTCCTGGTCACCGCTCTGCTGCTGAGTCGCGGAGAAAAATAATGTGCCGCCGATCAATGGCCCGATAAATTGGCCCAGGCCGTTAAATGACTGCGCCAGGTTTAACCGCCGCTCTGCGCCCTGCGGCTCGCCTAACACCGTAGCATAAGGGTTGGCAGCAGTTTCAAGGCAGCCTAATCCCAGAGCAATAACGAACAGCGCCAGTAGAAACAGGCCAAAACTATTCACGCTGGCTGCCGGAACGAACAGCAGCGCGCCCAGGGCGTACAGGCATAGGCCTACTAATATTCCCGCCTTATATCCACGCCGTTCCATAAAAATACCGGCGGGAAGCGCCACAATAAAATAAGCGCCAAAATAGGCCGCCTGGAGCAGGCCGGACTGGGCGCGGGTAACGTGCAAGGTCTCCTGGAAGTGTTTATTCAGCACGTCCAGTAAACCGTAAGACAGCCCCCACATAAAAAATAGCGTGGTGACCAGCATATAGGCCCAGCGCACGCTGGATGCCTGACTTGTGCTGCGCGGCATCGCGGCGGTTTTCTGATTGACAGCCATAGTTATTATCCTCGTAGGGTACAGAACGGTGCTGCTCCATCGGGGGACTTGAATCACCGCCGCGCAGAATACAGGGCTGCAACGAGCCGTGCGCCATAACTTCCAATATGGTCGCCACTCACTCTCTGCATCTGCGCGGGCCGCCATGACGGCCGCCGTAGGAACAGATTGATAGTTATTTTTGCTCCTGCAACGAAAAGATGCGTTCCATCATGACCCACTTAGCGCCAGGCGGCGTCCAGGGCGTGGGGACCTGGTACTGCCACATCAACTCCTCCCAGCGCTGAATATCCGGATTGCTCAGGCTGGCCTCATCGAAACGTGCGGCATCAAATTCCGGCCCCACCTCCACCACCATAAACAACCGCTCACCCAGCTGATAAATCTCCATATCTATTACGTCATGCGCCCGCAGGTGTACCGCCACCTCAGGCCAGATTCGCCGATGCCAGGCACGATATTCGGCAACTTTCTGCGGGTCGGTAACGATATCCAGCGCCTGGCAAAAATGCCGGTTCATAGCAGCGCCCGGTCAAGATGCAGATAACCGCCATCCACCGATAGCCATTCGCCAGTGGTATGCGATGCCCGCTCAGAAAGCAGGAAAATAACGGTATTCGCTATCTCTTCTGGCGTTGTCATCCTCTGGCCCAGAGGGATACGGCGCGATATTTCCTGAAGCTGCTTTTCCGGCTGTTCAAAGGTATTTATCCAGCGCTCATACAGCGGAGTGAGTACTTCTGCGGGTACCACAGCATTCACCCGCACGCCCTGGTGGCGCAGCGAAACCGCCCACTCACGGGTAAGAGCCAGGATAGCCCCCTTAGCGGCGGTGTAGCCGCTGGTGCCTCCCTGTCCGGTGAGCGCCGTTTTAGATGAGATATTGACGATAGCGCCAGAGCTGGCCGCAAGTGCCTTCTGGCAAAAATGAGCCATCAGATAGTAATGAATCAGATTGCGCTCCAGAGACTGAACAAAGGCGCTCCGTCCGGCCTCCAGACCTACGCCATCGTTAGCGCCTGCGTTATTTACCAATCCGTCGATACGATCAAAGCGCTCAATAGTTAAAGCCACCGCCCGCCCACACTGCGCTTCATCGCACAGGTCGGCCAGAATGAAGTGGCTGGACGGTTGCAGGCTAATCAACTGTTGCCAGAACACCGCTTCTGGTTCGGTATTGCTTACCACTACCGGGATTGCCCCCTCTTCGGCCAGTACCCGGGAGACAGCGCCGCCAATGCCGGAACCGCCGCCGGTGACGATAACAACCTTATTTTTGAGATTAAGATCCATATTCACACTCCGCTAAACCATAAATTCGCCAGGCGTTTTCTCCCCAGATAGCCCGCTGTTCATGGACACTCAGCGCCGTCAGCGCCGTGCGATAAAACTGATGAAGCCGCTGGTGGCTGGAGGCCAGCAGGCAAACCGGCCAGTCTGAGCCAAATAGCAAACGCTGCGGGCCAAACAGCGCCAGCGCGCCATCGATAAAGGGTTGAAGCTGTTCGTCACTCCAGCGCCCGTCCTGCGCCTCAGTGACCAGACCTGATATTTTGCACACCACGTGGGGTAGCGCCGCCAGCGGAGCCACCTGACGCATCCATTCGGATGCTCCTTTCTCCAGCCATGGTTTGGCACAATGGTCCAGCACTATCCAGTGCTGGTCGTGGCGAGCCGCAAAACGCTTGCCCTCTTCCAGATGCCGATGGGTAATCAGCAAATCCCAGACATAGCCACGCCGCTGGAGTGCGCCCATACCGGTAATTAATGACTCCTGCTCCAGCCATTCACCAGGTGAAGCCTCGTCCTGCACCAGATGGCGCGCCCCGCGAATACGCGGTTGCGTATCCCAATGCTGGAGTGTCTCCTCTACTTCACCTTGCCCGCGGCTCGGATCCATCCAGCCCACCACGCCGTGAACTCCCGGCAACTCCTGTGCCTGACTCACCAGCCAGTCAGTTTCCCGGTTATCCATCCGCGCCTGTACCACCACGCTGCCGGTCATCTGCTCTTCGGCCAGTAGAGTGGAAAAGTCAGCGGCCAGAAAGTCCCGGCGTAGTGCAGGCATCTGTGGACTAATCCACGGGTAATCCGCCGCCCGATAGGGCCACAGGTGGTGATGGGCGTCGATACGCATTACGCGCGCTCCTGAGGCCGAAAACGATAGCGCTCACGAGATTCAGGATACATTTCAATGGAATAGCCCGGCGCTAGCGGTGGCATATAGGCCGCACCGCGAATCTCACACGGATGCAGGAAGTGCTCATGCAGATGGTCGACGTATTCAATCACCCGCCCCTCATGAGTTCCGGCAATGCATAGATAGTCGATCATCGACAGATGCTGAACGTATTCGCACAGCCCCACGCCACCGGCATGCGGGCAGACCGGAAGACGGTATTTAGCCGCCATCAGCATAACGGCCAGCACCTCATTCACGCCCCCCAGGCGGCAGGCATCAATTTGTACGACATCGATGGCCCCACCCATAATGAGCTGCTTAAACATGATGCGGTTGTGGCACATTTCACCGGTAGCCACCTTCACATCGCCAATTGCCTGGCGAATTTTGCGATGCCCTTCAATATCGTCCGGACTGGTTGGCTCCTCGATAAACCAAGGTTTAGCGAAGGCCAGCGCATTGACCCAAGGAGCCGCCTCGTTCACTTCCCAGACCTGATTAGCATCAATCATTAAGTGGCGATCCGGTCCGATAGCTTCCCTGGCAATTCGCAGCCGACGGATATCATCTTCCAGGTCGCGGCCAACCTTAAGTTTGATGTGGGAGAACCCGGCATCTACCGCCTCTTTGCACAAACGGCGCAGCTTCTCATCGCTATAGCCCAGCCAGCCCGCCGATGTGGTGTAGCAGGGATAACCGTGCTCTTTCAGCTGCGTCAGGCGCTGCTCCTTACCTTCGCTTTGTGCGCGCAACAGGCTGAGCGCTTCGTCAGGGGTGATGCAGTCGGTGATGTAGCGGAAGTCGATACAACGCACCAGCTCTTCCGGCGACATATCTGCCACCAGCTGCCAGACCGGCTTGCCCTGCTGTTTGGCCCATAGATCCCAAACCGCATTCACTACCGCACCGGTGGCAAGGTGGATTGCACCCTTATCCGGTCCTATCCAGCGCAGCTGGCTGTCGCTGGTCATATGGCGCCAGAAAGCGCCCATATCAGCCGTGAACTCCTCCAGCTTTTTCCCCACCACGCGACCAGCCAGCGCTTCAATGGCCGCACAGCACACTTCATTGCCGCGTCCGATGGTGAATGTCAGGCCGTGGCCGCTTAACTCAGGATTATCGGTATCGAGGATGACATAGGCCGCCGAATAGTCGGGATCCGGATTCATGGCATCAGAACCATCCAGCTGTTCGGAGGTAGGGAAACGGATATCTTCAACCCGCAGACCCGTAATTGTCGTCATGCTTTGTCCTCCACCGTGGTCTGACACTGCTCACCCAGCCCTTCAATCCCCAGGCGGATAGTTTGCCCAGGGCGCAGATACACTGGCTGCGGCTTCTGCCCCAGCCCCACTCCTGGCGGAGTACCGGTGGAGATAACATCGCCAGGCTGTAAGCTCATAAAGCGGCTCAGGTAGCTAATAATTTGCGGGATTTTGAAGATCATGGTGTTGGTATTACCGTCCTGATAACGCTGACCATCTACCTCGAGCCACAGGCTAAGCTGGTGCGGGTCGGGAATTTCATCAGCAGTGACCAGCCAGGGTCCGGTAGGGCCGAAAGTGTCGCAGCCTTTACCCTTATCCCAGGTGCCGCCGCGCTCAAGCTGATATTCACGTTCGGAGACATCATTAATCACGCAATAGCCAGCCACGTGGTTCATGGCATCCTGTTCACTGATGTAGCGGCCGCCTTCACCAATCACCACGCCCAGCTCAACTTCCCAATCTGTTTTTTGCGAGCCGCGCGGAATAATGACGTTGTCATTTGGCCCCACGACCGCGCTGGTCCACTTATTGAATATCACCGGCTCTTTAGGGATTTCAGCACCGGTTTCCGCAGCGTGGTCGGCGTAGTTGAGGCCAATGCAGATAAACTTGCCAATATCTGCGACACAGGCTCCAATACGCGGCGAACCTTCAACCAGCGGCAGGGAGTTAAGGTCGAGTTTACGCAGGCGGGCCAGGCTTTCTGGCTGGATTGCGCCACCATTAATGTCCGGCAGATGTGCCGAAAGACAGCGGATTTTCCCCTGCGCATCCAAAATTCCGGGGCGCTCCTGACCTGCATCGCCATAACGTAATAACTTCATAAATTTCCCCTTATTAAGCTGAACTGCGGCGCTTAGTTGCTCCAGCCGCCATCAATAATCTGTACGGTTCCGGTGGTATAGGCACTGGCATCAGAGGCCAGATATAGCGCCAGCTGGGCAATCTCCTCCGGACGGCCAATACGGCCAATAGGCTGACGGGCAACAAAGGCCTGGTAGACTTCATCTTCCGGAAGGCCCTGCTCACGCGCCTGGGTGGCAATGCGCTGACGTAGTGACGGCGATTCAACGGTGCCCGGGCAGATAGCGTTGCAGCGAATGCCCTGAGTGACATAGTCAGCTGCCACCGAACGGGTCAGCCCGATAACGGCAGCTTTACTGGCGCTATAAGCAAAACGATTAGGCACCCCTTTAATGCTGGAAGCGACCGACGACATATTGATAATCGAACCATGCCCCTGAGCCAGCATGCCCGGAAGCCAGGCACGAATGGTGTGGAACATCGCAGTTACATTAAGCTCCAGCGCAAAGCGCCATTGCTCTTCACTGCACTCCAGAATTGAACCGCTATGTACCACTCCGGCACAGTTAAACAGCACGTCTAATGGGCCGGTGACATCGCAGGCGCGGCTGATGGCGGCCGGGTCCGTTGCATCAAGGCGCAGCGGCTTTATTCCCACCAGCCCTTCCAATTGTTCAATGTTGATGTCGCTGGCAAATACCTGAGCACCCGCTGCGGCGAAAGTTTTCGCGCAGCTCAAGCCAATACCCTGCCCCGCCGCCGTTATCAGTACCCGCTTCCCATTCAGATCCATATTCCGCTCCCGGTCTAAAGGACTAATGGTCAGGCCATTAAAATGGCAAAAAGGCCCGACCTTTGACATGACAAATCCGGTTTAACCCGGTATGTTGAACTTGTTACACAGCCTCGTTTTGGTAACTATTTATTTACACTCACACAACAATTACACAAGTTTAATGGCTACTTTTTGTGCGCTCAGTCACTACTTAGTTTGTTAGGGAAGGTCATAGATGCCAATCACCAGACTAGAAAATCCAAGGATTTACAGGCAGATAGCAGATCAACTTAAGTCGCTAATTGAAAACGGCGAGTTTCCTCCCGGTAGTCGCCTGCCGTCCGAGCGAGATCTGGCCCAGCAGCTGCAGGTTAGCCGGGCTTCAGTGCGTGAGGCGTTAATAGCCCTGGAGGTGGTTGGTCTGGTTGATGTGAAAGTGGGGAATGGCGTCATCGTGCGCGACTCAAAGCCCGCAATTCAAGATTCACAGCCCATCATGGAACAAGCCGGGCGCGGGCAGTGGCTGGAGCCTGACGGGGAGCTGGGTATTGAACTGGATTTAAGCGCGGAGATACCGCCCTTCTCTCTGCTCCAGGCCCGCAAGCTTATTGAGCCAGAGGCCGCAGCGCTTGCGGCACGACATGCATCACCAGAAGAGCGAGCGGCTATTCGCAACGCCTTTGAGCAGAACTGCCGGGATAACCAGGCCGGTTCACGCAGCCATCCCGGCGACCGGCTGTTTCATATCCGAATTGCCCAGGCCAGCGGCAACCCGGCCTACGGTTTTTTCATTGCCCATTTGCTGGGCCACCGATACGGCCAAATGTTCCGGCTGCTTCAGGAGCGTTATACCCCGCAGGATATGCCGCACCTTTCAGAACTAGAACACCTGGCAATCCTGGAGGCAATTGAAGCAAGCGATGCCCCGGCTGCCCGAAAAGCGATGAAGGCTCACCTTGACCGGGTTATCGCAATTTTCACCCGTGGTCGGGAGTAATATCAGCCTTTAGGCAATACATAATGGCTGGCAACGATAGCAGCCGCTTTCGCCAGCACCGGCCGCTGGCTTTCTGCCTGCTGCTGCGGCTGAGTAAAGTAAGTCACAATAACCAGCGGCGGTCTGCCGGTCGGCCATACCACGGCAATATCGTTGGTTGTGCCGTAATCACCGCTGCCGGTCTTATCCCCAACGCTCCATCCCGATGGCAGCCCGGCCCGAATGCTGGCCGCACCGGTGGTATTGCCGCGCAACCAGTGGCTAAGTTTCTCGCGCTGAACCTGGCCTAAAGCATCCCCCAGCGCCAGCTTTTGCAGGCTTAAGGCCATAGCTCGTGGAGTGCTGGTATCCCGAAGATCGCCGGGAATGGCGGTATTTAGCGAAGGTTCATTGCGGTCGAGCCGGAATTTATCATCGCCAATACTGCGGGCAAACGCCGTTACTTTTTGCGGCCCACCCAGTTTGGCCAGAATCAGGTTCATTGCGGCGTTATCGCTATATTGCAGCGTTGCGGCGCTTAGCTCATCAAACGTCATGCTCTTACCCACAAAACGTTCAGTTATCGGGTTGTAGTTCACCAGATCTCCGCTCGCTACCGGCTGAGGCTGACTCATAAGTTCAGGAGTCTGTTCGCTCTGTTTCAGCAGCGCCGCTACCGCCATCACTTTACTGGTACTGCACATGGGGAAAGGTTCATCCATCCGCCAGCCCGCAATTGCGCCGCTGCCGGTATCGATAACCGCTACGCCAAGCCGCCCGTTAGCGCTTTTCTCCAGCGCCGACAGCTGTTGCACCATCTGGTGCTGAATATGATTAGCAGAATCGCTCCCCGGCTTCTGGCTCTCGAGGGCCATCGCCACAGGCGTACCTATCATGGCCGCCAGCGCCAGAGCAATACTCAGCCGTTTATTGATCATCGCCACTATCCTCAGATTCCTGTTCGTATTCGATATTATTAATAAACCACTGTTTTTCACCATCCGGCGTGCACACTACGAACTCTTCATCAACCTGTTTTTTCAACAATGCTCGCGCCATTGGGGAATCAATTGAGATGTAGTCTTTACGATCGCCATAAATCTCCTCCGGGCCGACGATACGAAAACGCTTTACCGTTCCTTCGTCATTCTCAATTTCGACCCAGGCCCCAAAAAATACTCGCCCGTCTTGCTGTGGCGAATAGTCGACAATTTGCAATGCCGGTAGCAACTTACGCAGATAACGGACCCGGCGGTCAATCTCTCGCAAAATGCGCTTATTAAAGGTGTAATCGGCGTTCTCCGAACGATCCCCAAGGCTCGCCGCCCAGGAGACTATTTTGGTTATCTCCGGACGCTTCTCGTTCCAAAGATAGTCATGTTCCTGCTTCAGCTTGTTGTACCCGGCTCGGGTGATAAGTTTGGTGGCCATAATGTCTGTTTATTACCTGCTTAATATCCCTGTTGCTGATTGTGATAGCACATTGCGTACGGCGTTGTCAGGAACAGTCTGAAACCCTGCAAGCAGGCGCGTGTGGCTGGCAATTTCCGCCTCCAGACCGTATAACTGTCCCCCATCTCTTTTTGAATACGCCAGACGAAATAAACATGATGAATAATTCTCTCTGCCGCATTATCGCCAGCGAATTGCAGGCCCGTGATGAACAGGTGGTGGCCGCCGTTCGTCTGCTTGACGAAGGCAACACGGTACCTTTTATTGCCCGTTATCGTAAAGAGGTCACCGGTGGCCTGGATGATACTCAACTGCGCCAGCTTGAAACCCGCTTAGGGTATCTGCGCGAGCTGGATGATCGCCGCCAGGCCATTCTTAAATCGATTGATGAGCAGGGAAAACTTAGCGATACGCTAGCCGCAGCCATCAACGGCACCCTCAGCAAAACTGAGCTGGAAGATTTATACCTGCCGTATAAACCTAAACGCCGCACCCGCGGGCAGATTGCCATCGAAGCCGGGCTTGAGCCGCTGGCCGACCTGCTGTGGAATGAACCGCAGCACTCACCGGAGCAGGAAGCCGAGCGCTTTATTAATGCCGAAGCCGGTGTTGCCGATGTTAAAGCGGCGCTCGATGGCGCGCGTTACATTCTGATGGAGCGCTTCGCTGAAGATGCCGTGCTGCTGGGTAAAGTGCGTGATTACCTGTGGCGTAATGCGCATTTGGTCTCTACCGTGGTCAGCGGTAAAGAAGATGAAGGCGCTAAATTCCGCGACTACTTCGCTCACCATGAGCCGCTGTCTCAGGTGCCATCGCACCGCGCGCTGGCTATGTTCCGTGGCCGCAATGAGGGGATTTTGCAACTCGCGCTAAATCCTGACCCGCAATTTGATGAGCCACCAAAAGAAAGCCACTGCGAACAGATAATTATCGACCACCTGGGGCTCCGCCTGAACAACGCTCCGGCCGATAGCTGGCGTCGGGCGGTAGTTAGCTGGACATGGCGTATCAAAGTTTTGATGCACATGGAAACTGAGCTGATGGGCAGCATTCGTGAGCGCGCGGAAGATGAAGCAATTAATGTTTTCGCCCGTAACCTTCACGATCTGCTGATGGCGGCACCTGCCGGACTGCGCGCAACGATGGGCCTCGACCCCGGCCTGCGTACCGGCGTAAAAGTGGCCGTGGTGGATGCGACCGGTAAACTGGTCGCTACCGACACCATCTATCCTCACACTGGGCAGGAAGCTAAAGCCGCCGCAGTCGTCGCCGCGTTATGTATTAAACACAAAGTTGAGCTGGTAGCTATTGGCAACGGAACGGCATCTCGCGAAACCGAGCGTTTCTATCTGGATGTGCAGAAAAAATTCCCAGAAGTTACCGGCCAGAAAGTTATCGTGAGTGAAGCTGGCGCTTCAGTCTATTCAGCTTCTGAACTGGCTGCGCTGGAATTCCCTGATTTAGATGTTTCGCTGCGTGGGGCTGTATCTATCGCCCGTCGCCTCCAGGATCCTCTGGCAGAGCTGGTTAAAATCGATCCGAAATCTATCGGGGTTGGTCAGTATCAGCACGACGTTAGCCAGAGCCAGTTGGCTAAAAAGCTGGATGCCGTGGTTGAAGACTGTGTAAACGCCGTTGGCGTTGACCTGAATACCGCTTCAGTTCCTTTGCTGACCCGAGTTGCCGGTCTGACCCGGATGATCGCCCAAAATATCGTGACCTGGCGCGATGAGAATGGCCGCTTCCAGAACCGCCAGCAGCTTCTGAAAGTTGCGCGTCTGGGGCCTAAGGCCTTTGAGCAGTGCGCCGGATTCCTGCGTATTAATCATGGCGACAACCCGCTAGATGCCTCAACGGTTCACCCGGAAGCCTATCCACTGGTGGAACGGATCCTGACAGCCACCCATCAGGCGCTGAATGACTTAATGGGCAACGCTGGCGCTCTGCGCGATATTAACGCCCGCGATTTTACCGACCAACAGTTCGGCCTGCCCACTGTGACCGATATTATTCGTGAACTGGAGAAACCGGGCCGCGATCCGCGTCCTGAATTCAAAACCGCTAAGTTTGCAGAGGGAGTCGAAACCTTAAATGACCTGCAGCCCGGAATGATTCTGGAAGGTGCGGTCACTAACGTGACTAACTTTGGCGCGTTTGTGGATATCGGCGTTCACCAGGATGGTCTGGTACACATCTCTTCGCTGGCAGACCGGTTTGTGGACGATCCTCATAAAGTGGTGAAAGCAGGCGATATCGTTAAAGTAAAAGTGCTGGAAGTAGATATGGCACGTAAACGCATTGCCCTGACCATGCGCCTGGATGAACAACCAGGTGAAGGTAACAACCGCCGCAGCTCAGCGCCGCGCACTAATGAGCGCCCTGCTGCCCGGCCAAAAGCCAGACCGGAAAAAACTCCGGCAGGTAACAGCGCTATGAGTGATGCGCTGGCCGCCGCATTTGGGAAAAAGCGCTAAATAGACCGTTGTAATAAAATAGCCCCGCACTGCGGGGCTATTTTTTAGCCTATACCGCACTATTTGTTCATTTCAAAAAACTTGCCTGCTAAATAACACTTTTCATTCAATTAGCGCATTCTCTTTAGCAAATTAGTCCTTTTTTACTGGCTGATTATATTTAATATTTTTTAACTATCAGCAATAGTTTTCATTTATTTAACTTTTGCGTTTCATTATTAGCACACGGCGTGTTAATCAGATATTAAGTGCAAATAAACAACATGTAATATATTAATTTTAAAAGATAATTACTCAATTGGCATAAATGGCCGCAGCCATCACATAAATACTTTTTCACTTCCAACAGTGGTTGAAGATAATAACCATTCTTATTATCATCCCACCTGTATACTTTTTCTTTGGCAACTGCGCCACTTTTGCCGCTTTCGCGGCTCTCACGTTATGGCTAATCACATCGAGGGTCATTCTATGCAGCTCACTCCAAATAGCGCGTGGAAAATAACCGGTTTCGACAGCAATATCAGCCCGGCCTATCGCCAAAAGCTTTTGTCACTCGGCATGCTCCCTGGCGCTTCTTTTCTTGTCGTGCGCGTCGCCCCTCTCGGTGACCCTATCCAGATAGAAACACGTCGCGTTAACCTGGTATTGCGCAAAAAAGATATCTCACTGTTGCAGCTAGAAGCAGCCTGAGCCTCGCATGCTCGCCCAACCGCAGCAGTGAAGAACGGAAAATAAAATGAACACACTGACAATCGGACTCATTGGCAACCCAAACTCGGGGAAGACAACCCTATTTAACCAGCTTACCGGTGCACGCCAGCGGGTAGGCAACTGGGCCGGGGTGACCGTCGAGCGTAAAGAGGGTGCCTTTAAAACGACCGACAATCAGGTAAAGCTGGTCGATCTTCCCGGTACCTATTCTTTAACCACCATATCCGCCCAGACCTCTCTTGATGAGCAAATTGCATGTCACTACATCCTGAGCGGTGAAGCGGACCTGCTGATTAATGTCGTTGATGCTTCCAACCTTGAACGCAACCTGTACCTCACGCTGCAGCTGCTGGAACTTGGTATTCCCTGCATTGTTGCGTTGAACATGCTGGATATCGCCGACAAACAAAATATTAAAATCGATGTCGACGCGCTATCTGCTCGCCTGGGCTGCCCGGTTATTCCGCTGGTATCCTCCCGCGGGCGCGGTATTGATGGCCTTAAAACGGCAATTGATAACCATCGTAAAAATGACCAGGTAAAACTGGTGCATTACGCTCAGCCACTGCTGCGCGAAGCGGAAAATATTGCCGAAACAATTTCACCCAATACGCCTCATAACCAGCGCCGCTGGCTGGCACTGCAAATGCTGGAAGGCGATATCTACAGCCTATCGCGCGCGCCAGAAGCTCAGGAGCAACTCACCCGCTCCCAGGCGTTGCTACAGGAAGAACTGGACGATCCGGCTCTGCATATTGCTGATGCTCGTTATCAGAGTATTGCCACCATCTGCGACGCCGTAAGCAACAGCATTACCGCCGAGCGCCATAAGCTGACCGTAATGCTGGATAAAGTCATCCTCAACCGTTTTCTGGGGCTGCCAATTTTCCTACTGGTGATGTACCTGATGTTCTTCCTGGCTATCAACATCGGCGGCGCATTACAGCCTCTGTTTGATGTTGGCTCGGTTGCGATATTTGTTCACGGTATTCAGTGGATTGGCGCTACGCTGCACTTCCCATACTGGCTGACGGTTTTCCTGGCTCAAGGAATTGGCGGCGGTATCAACACCGTTCTGCCGCTGGTTCCGCAAATCGGGATGATGTATCTGTTCCTGTCCTTCCTGGAGGACTCCGGTTACATGGCGCGTGCCGCCTTTGTCGTTGACCGCCTGATGCAGGCTCTGGGACTGCCCGGTAAATCGTTCGTTCCGCTGATTGTTGGCTTCGGTTGTAACGTGCCGTCGGTAATGGGCGCTCGTACCCTGGATGCACCGCGTGAACGCCTGATGACAATTATGATGGCACCGTTCATGTCCTGCGGCGCACGCCTGGCTATCTTTGCCGTTTTCTCTGCCGCTTTCTTCGGTCAACAGGGTGCGCTGGTCGTGTTTTCACTCTATATTCTGGGCATCGTGATGGCCATTCTGACCGGCCTGATGCTCAAACACACCCTGATGCGCGGGGAAGCAACGCCATTTATTATGGAGCTTCCGGTTTACCATATTCCGCATCTGAAAAGCCTGTTAATGCAAACCTGGCAGCGCCTGCAAGGGTTCATCATCCGTGCGGGTAAAGTCATTATTGTGGTGAGTATTTTTATCGGCGCACTTAACAGTTTCTCGCTGAGCGGTAAGGCCGTCGATAACATTAATGATTCGGCGCTGGCCTCCGTCAGTAAGACCTTTACCCCACTCCTGAAGCCGATTGGCGTTCATGAAGATAACTGGCAGGCCACCGTTGGGCTGTTCACCGGCGCAATGGCGAAAGAGGTTGTTGTCGGTACTCTCAACACGCTGTACACCGCTGAAGACCTTCATGAAGCTGAGTTCAATCCTCAAGAATTCAGCCTGTGGAGCGAACTTGGTGATGCAGTTACCGAAACCTGGGACGGACTGAAAGACACTTTCAGCCTCAGCGTTCTGGCGAACCCAATTGAAGCCAGTAAAGGCGATGGGGAAATCGGCACCGGTGCGATGGGGGTTATGGCCAGCAAGTTCGGCAGTCCGTCGGCGGCCTATAGCTATCTCATCTTCGTCTTGCTGTACATCCCATGCATCTCTGTAATGGGTGCCGTAGCGCGCGAAGCAAGCCGCGGCTGGATGATGTTCTCCGTACTGTGGGGTCTGAACATCGCCTACTCGCTGTCGACGCTCTACTACCAGACCGTAAGCTACTCCCAGCATCCTGGCTTCAGCCTTACGGCAATCGCCTGTGTGCTGGTATTTAATATTGCGCTGATTAGCGTACTGCGTCGGATGCGTAGCCGCCTGGATCTGAACCTGGTAGCTCAGAGTCGTCCAAACATGGACTGCTGCTCCAGCAGCAGTCACTGCCACTAAGGGGATTTGAGATGGTGAGTATGTTGGCAATTCGAGACGTTCTGGCGCTGCAAGGCCGTATGGATAGCTCGGCCATCAGCCACCAGCTTAAGGCGTCCCCCGCCCTGGTTCAGGCTATGCTGGAGAGGATGGAGGCAATGGGCAAAGTCGCCCGGGTCGTTGCATCCAGCGATAACTGCTACAGCGGAAGCTGTCGCGGTTGTCCGGAAAGCAAGCGCTGCGCTACCGAGCAATGGACGCTTATGTCCTGATACCTGAGAAAAAGGGGATGGTTAACCATCCCCTTTTTTTATTCCCGCAGATAGCAACAACGCTATTCAATTATTGGCCGCAAATCCGCCATAGCCTTTTAAAGCATAGGTTGCAGCCAGCCCTTAGGAAATTCTTCTAACTTTTAGCGAGCAAAATCAATCACTGCGCGACAAAACTCGTCCGGATGAGAGATAAACGGCGCATGGGCCGATTTATCAATAATCAGCGAGCGGCTGGCAGGCCATTGTTCATCCAGCATAGCGGCAATCCGGCGCGGAACCAGCCCATCAAGGCGGCCATAAATGCGTAGTAACGGCTGTGAAATGGACGCAAGCGGAGTGCGCAAATCTGCAGTTTTCAGGATCTCAAGCCCACCGTTTAATACATCTACCGCCGGCATTGGCTGCTCAAGTACCACGGATTTTAACGCCCGGGCATCGCGGCGGGCTGTTTCGGTACCCAGAGTTTGCAGTGCCAGGAAGCGCTCAACCGTACGCTCAAAATCCTCACTCAGCTGACGCTGAAACCCTGCCAGTACATCAGGACGAATACCGGGCCAGTCTTCCTGGGCGCTAAAACAAGGCGATGAGGCGACGGTACAAAGCCGGCTAACGCGCTCTGGCGCCATAAGCGCAGCCTGGCTTGCCACCAGACCACCCAAACTCCAGCCCAGCCATACGGCCTGCCTAGGAGCCTGAGCCAGCACTCTCTCTGCCATTTCGCTCAGCGACATTGCGCCAAATCCCTGACTGCGGCCATAACCCGGCAGGTCTACCAGATGGACGGTAAAATGTGCGCTCAATTCAGGTAAAACGCTCCGCCATACTTCGGCATTCAGTCCCCAGCCATGCAGCAGCACAAGATGGTGATTCTCTGACCCCAGGGTCTCCCACCAGAGATTGTTCATCCGCTATTGTTTCCGAATTAATTACAGGAGGCTCTATGCTAACAATCTCTGGCCTTTGTTGGCTATGTCTCTCCCCGCTTGCCGTGGAGCATTGGGGTATTTGTAGCTATTGCCAGCGGGCGCTGTTTGTCGAACACCCTTGCTGTCCGCGCTGCGGTCTGCCGGCAATGGGTGGAAATTTACCTTGTGGGCGCTGCCAGCTCCAGGCACCGCCATGGCACCATATAGTATCGATTAGCGATTACCAGCCACCACTTTCCACCCTGGTACAACGCCTAAAATTCCAAAACGCGACTGCCCTGGCCCTGGCACTCTCCAGGCTGATGGTTTTAAAAATTAGGGAGCAACGCTATCGTCTTCCCAGAGCCGATCTGCTGCTTTCAGTGCCACTGCATCATCGGCGAGCCTGGCATCGCGGTTTTAACCAAAGTGACCTTCTGGCCCGCCAGGTGAGTAAATGGCTGAATATTTACTATGCGCCGCAAGCCCTGGTGCGTAATCGGGCAACCCGGGTTCAGCATAAACTGGGAGCCAAAGCCAGAAAACGCAACATGGCCAACGCATTTAGCCTTGAAATGCCGGTCGCTGGTCGCCATATCGCTATCATTGACGATGTAGTGACCACCGGCGGGACTGCGGGGGAAATTGCTCGCTTACTGATACGCCACGGAGCAGCCACGATCCAAATATGGTGTCTGTGCCGCACCTTGTAGACCCCGGGCGTAGGGCGTATTATATCCAGGTAAAATAGTCAACTATTAGGCGATTGTTATGATCCGTATTTCCGATGCCGCACAAGCCCACTTTGCCAAGCTACTGGCAAGTCAGGAAGAAGGAACGCAAATCCGCGTATTCGTTATTAATCCGGGTACCCCAAATGCGGAGTGCGGAGTGTCCTACTGTCCACCAGATGCGGTAGAAGCTACTGACACCGCCCTGCCTTTTGAGCAGCTGACCGCTTACGTGGACGAATTGAGCGCTCCGTATCTTGAAGACGCAGAGATCGATTTTGTTACCGATCAACTGGGCTCTCAGTTAACGCTGAAAGCGCCAAACGCCAAGATGCGTAAAGTCGCTGATGATGCGCCGCTGATTGAGCGCGTAGAGTATATGATTCAGTCCCAGATTAACCCTCAGCTGGCAGGCCACGGCGGCCGCGTATCGCTGATGGAAATCACTGACGAAGGCTACGCCATCCTGCAGTTTGGCGGCGGCTGTAACGGCTGTTCAATGGTCGATGTCACCCTGAAAGAAGGGATCGAGAAACAGCTGCTGGCTGAATTCCCGGATTTGAAAGGCGTGCGTGACCTGACTGAACACGAACGTGGCGAGCACTCTTTCTACTAAGTCAGCCCCACCTGTTCTGGCGCCTCTCCTGAGGCGCTTAACTCCACCAACGTTAAGCTAGTCCTTTTTGCTGCCGTTCTCTGCGAGCGTTCAGGCTTTTAGCCAGGGCTTCTATCTCCCATGCCTGCGGCGAACCGCTCATCTGCAAAGCCAGATTCCAGCGGTGCAAAGTTTTCGCGTTTTCGACTAATACCGAATCAGCGTCAAGGCGGCCATTCTTAACCAGCCATACGGCCACTTCAGCCCAGCTCCAGAGTGGTGATTTGCCGGTTATACGCTGCACGGGGCTCGGAAAATGGCCTTCACCCCGCAGCCCATCTTTAAGCATGGCTATCGACTGACGAGAAAGCTCGCAAATCTCGGCAATATCACTCAATCCAACCATATCAGAGTCAACCGACTGCACCCTGGCACCAATACCCGCCCCCTCTATCTGCTCTACCGCTGAGGAGATAGCCGCATCCAGGTTTGCCGCCTCGCGATCGAATACGAGATAGACGGAGTTACCATAAGCACAAACCAACCCGTCATCGCATCCTGCGGTGAACAGAGCATCCTCCAGGCCTTCGGTATCATAGGCAACGCCAGAAAGCATGAGCGTGAAGTTAAAAATCATAATACGCCTCGCTGAGTCTAAAAGGCGGCTTACGCCGCCGGGTTATCCTTATCCCGAGCATCGGATACAGCCGTCTACCTTCCTCCTGATTTGCCAGGCATGCACCTCCGGGTTGCGAGGCGTAGACCAAATGCTCATATGGTGTTCCCGATGGAGTACATCGGGATTGCCGCAGCGTAATTTACAGAAACAGTGGGCTGACTTCCCGGCATTAACCCATACCCAGCCATGCTCCAGAGCATACGTAATTGCAGCCTGAATGTGCTTATTCGGATGATTCGTCATTAACCTCCGACAATTCGACCATACGCCACATGTTGACAAACGTCAACAGATTAAATATCAACAACGATTGTCAACGAGATACGCCGGATACCCGAAATAAAGCGGCTCCCCGGCGTAGCGCCAGAGTAGCAATAAGCAAAATGAGAGCGGAAAACGGCAGCAGAATTGTGAAAGCGTCTCCAGAAAAGAATCAGCAGGGAGATTATTCATGCCGCGAGGGTTATCGGCCTCTACCGATAACCCATAAGAAAGGCGCGTGTGCAGATATTATCGGGCGCTACTTGTGCCGATATCGGGTCAGATCTTTTAGCAAACGGTTGATTTCAGCATCGGCAAACATTTCTTCCAGCGAGCGGGTTAACTTCCGCCGCCAGTTTGGATATTCATTACTGGTACCCGGCACATTTACTGGGGTCGACATACCTAACCAATCTTCAGGCTGCAGGCCCAGTAATCGGCTCGCGCTTAGCGCAACATAACGCTGCATACCGCGGCTTAAGGCTGGCGACATCGCCATACGACTGGCAAGATGGCCCGTTTTCTTCGCCAGGCAACCATAGCGATGCAAATTATCCAGCAACGCCTGACGCGCCTGGCTACGCTCCCGGTAGAGAGCATCCAGCACCGGTTGATCCGGGTATATTCCCAGTTCTTTACCTAAAGCCAGATCTCCCCCCTGCCAGTAACCACGTAATGTAGGCAGGTCGTGTGTGGAGGTTACGCCGATAGCCTGAGCAGGCCACTGCCCGGGGGCGCGAAATGCCCCGCTGCGGGTTCGTTCAAAATAGAGCACTTTGTATGAATAAACTCCGCTGGATCGCAGCTTGTCGATAATCTCTTCAGGCACAGTACCGAGATCTTCACCGATCACCAGACAACGATGGCGCTGACTCTCAAGTGCAAGGATAGCCAGCAGATCGTCCACAGGATAGTGAACATACGCTCCGGCATCCGCTCCCTTACCGCGCGGGATCCACCAGAGCCGCAGCAGCGACATAACGTGATCGATACGCAGCGCACCGCAACAGGCCATGTTAGCCCGAATCAGTTGAATAAATGGCTGATAAGCCCGGGCGCGAAGCGTTTGCGGATCGAGCGGCGGCAGGTTCCAGTTTTGCCCCTGTGGACCAAGCGCATCTGGCGGCGCACCTACTGAGGCATCGAGACAATACAGTTTACGATCATACCAGGTATCGGCTCCTCCACTGGAAACGCCAACGGCCAAATCCCGGTACAGACCGATAGCCATTCCGCCCTGTTCGGTCACTTCCTGACATGCCTCCAGCTGGCGGGAAGCCTGCCACTGTAGCCACTGCCAAAAGCGGATTTCCATACCATTCTCACGACAGAAAATGGCGACCTGGGAGCTGTGTATATCCTGATATTCCCCCGGCCAGTCGCCCCAGCCTTCAGATTCAGGCAGATCGGCACTCTGATACTGGCATAGCGCATCATAAGCCGCCTGCCAATACAGGCTATCTCCACGCCGGAGAATAAACGTATCAAATTCCATAGCCTGGCTATCGTCACCCGCCCGGGTATTAAACTGCTGCCATGCCAGGCGCAAACCGTGAAGTTTAAGCCGTGTAACCAGCGGATAGTCCACCCATTCACCGCTACGGGCCGTCTCCACGGCCTTACGGGTCGCAGATTTATTCCACCACGATTGCGCCTCTGCGCTGGCGGCAAAATCTTCAATTGCACTAACGTCTATATACAGCGGATTAAGCCACAAACGGGATGAAGGGCTATAAGGGCTGGCAAAATCTGGACGAGCGGGATAGAGCGAATGCAATGGGTTAACGCCGACAAAATCGCCGCCACGCAGCCCCACTTCACGCAACATGGTGCGTAAATCGCTAAAGTCGCCAATTCCCCAGTTGTTATCTGAACGCAGGGTATAAAGCTGAACACAGGCGCCCCACAGCCGCCGCCCGGCATCCAGCTCCGAAGGCTGATAGCAGCGTTTGGGGGCTACAATAACCTGACACTGCCATTCGGTATCATCCTGAGAAAGCGTAAGCTGGTGATAACCGGCATCCAGCCGGGGAAGACGAAGCCGGGTGTTACCGGCCACTTGACCAGAATGGCGGCGACCATCTTCGCGCAACAGCTCCCAATGATAATCACCATGCCCCGTAACAGGTAATTCAATAATCTCCCCGATACGACCAACCATCACCACGGGTAGCGGTACATATTCATTATTGCTTTTGTCCACAATGTTCATTGCGGCCAGTAAGCTTAGTAATGTGTCTTCACCTATTGCACGAACTTCGCCCCGCATATCGATGTAGCTGGTTGCTATCCCGGCAGTAAAGGCAGCGTGCTCCAGAGCCTGTCTATCCATTTTTATCCCTTTCTTTTCGCCTGCCAGATACGCTGTTGGTAATCCTTAATCGAACGATCGGCGCTAAACATGCCGCAACGAGCAGTATTCAAAATTGCGGCACGAGTCCAGTCTTCAGGGGATCGATACAACTCCTCCACTTGCTCCTGAGCTTCCAGATAGGCGCGAAAATCCGCCAGCACCAGGTACGGATCGCCGCCTTTGCCCAGGCTATCCAGCAGCGGCGCAAACGTTTTTTTATCTCCACCGCTGTATTTGCCGCTCTCAAGCTCCTTGAGAATCGCATCCAGCAGCTTATCTTCTTTACGCCAGGCTTTAGGGTGATACCCGGTTTCCAGAAGAGATTGCACCTGCTCTACGGTGTGACCAAAAATAAAGATATTCTCCGCACCAACCTGTTCGGCAATTTCAACGTTAGCACCATCCAGAGTGCCGATAGTCAGCGCACCGTTTAGAGCCAGCTTCATATTCCCAGTACCGGAAGCCTCTTTCCCGGCGGTAGAAATTTGTTCCGACAAGTCGGCGGCGGGAATAATCATCTCGGCAACCGACACGTTGTAATCCGGCAGGAATACCACTTTAAGGCTGTCACCAAGGCGCGAGTCATTATTGATGACTTCAGCAACCTTATTAATTGCGTGAATAATGTTTTTTGCCAGCACATAGCCCGGCGCCGCTTTAGCGCCAAACAGGAATACTCGCGGCACACGGTCGGCCTTCGGATCTGCCAATCGCTGGTGATACAGCGCCAGAATATGAAGCAAATTAAGATGCTGGCGTTTGTATTCATGCAGACGCTTTATCTGCACGTCAAACAGTGCTTCAGGGTTAATGACAAGACCGGTGCGCTGTTTTACATATTCTGCCAGCCGCTGCTTATTGCGGGCTTTAATCTCCCGATAAGCTTTACGGAAGGCCGGTTTATCCGCCTGTTTTTCTAATTCGCGCAACTTTTCCAGGTCACCAAGCCACGGTTTTTTTAGAGTCTTATCGATAAGCGAACTCAGGGCTGGATTGCACTGGGCAATCCAGCGGCGTGGGGTAATACCGTTGGTCACGTTATGGAATTTTTCTGGCCATAGCTGGAAGTATTCAGGGAACAGGTCGCGTTTAATCAACTGGGTATGTAGCGCCGCAACGCCATTGACGGCATAACAGCTCACCACGCACAGGTTCGCCATTCTGACCTCACCGCCGTGTACCACCGCCAGCTTCTCCCAGACCGCTTTATCACCTGGCCATTTTTGGGCAACCAGCTTTTTGAATTCACTGTTAATGGTCTTGATAATCTGTAAATGGCGCGGCAGCAGAGACCGTAACAGCCGCTCACTCCAGCGTTCCAGAGCCTCAGGCATCAACGTATGGTTAGTATAAGCAAACGTCCGGCTGACAATCGCCCATGCGGCCTGCCACTCCAGCTGATGCTCATCAAGCAATATCCGCATCATTTCGGCTATCGCAATCGTGGGATGAGTGTCATTAAGCTGAATAGTTTCGTAATCCGGCAGTTCGGCAATTTTGCGGCCTGCCTCATGATGACGTCGCAGAATATCGGCCACCGAACAGGCACATTGAAAATATTGCTGAGCCAGACGCAGCTTTTTCCCGGCCTGGTGGTTGTCGTTGGGATACAAAACTTTAGTCAGTTTTTCAGCTTCAATACCCTGGCTTTCAGCCTTAAGGAACTCTCCGTCATTAAAACGCTCAAGATCAAAAGGATGTTCATGACGGGCCTGCCATAAACGCAAAGGCTGAACCACCTGGTTGTTATAACCCACCACCGGTAAATCCCAGGCCTCGCCGGTAAAGAAAAAGTCCGGCTCCCAGCGCGCCTGTTTACCTTCAGTAATTACTTTACCGCCCAGACCTACCCGAACATTCTGCGCTTCGTTATGGCGGAACCATGGATAACGCTCGCGCTGCCAGTCATCAGGATTCTCCCGCTGACGACCATCTTCAAAATACTGGCGGAATAACCCGTACTGATAGTTAAGTCCATAGCCTATAGCCGCCTGCCCGACCGTAGCCATAGCATCCAGATAGCAGGCGGCGAGACGCCCCAGCCCGCCATTGCCCAAAGCAGGATCGGTTTCCTGCTCCAGCAGGTCACTCAGATTGACCCCCTGTTCGGTCAGCACTTTATTTACCGGCTCATACCAGCCGAGATTCATCAGGTTATTACCCGTCAGCCGACCGGTAAGAAATTCCATTGAGATATAGTTTACCCGGCGCTGCCCTTCGGCGGCCTGAGGAGAAGGAAGTGTCGCCAGCAGCTCTGCCAGTGCACCGCTGACCGCCTGCCACCATTGGTGAGAGGTCATATTCTGGGCGCTATCGAGGCCAAAATGCTGCCATTGACGAGTCAGGGCATTAATAAACTGTTGGGAATCAAATGTCGGCTGAGGCATCACGGTGCAATCCTGTAAGTGAGTGAAATCCATCTGTCACAAGGCGCAATGGTGCGCAGGGCGCAACCTGCCTGCGCCTGAATTTGCGCAGGCGGTAATAAAAACCCTTAGAGGTTAAAGTTAGGCTGAATTAGCGCAATGCGCCGTAGAAAACGTGCGAAAAGGCGTTCCATCGCCCCCGGCAGAGGAATGGCCGGTGCTACAGCACCAGCCTGACAAGGTTTGAGGGTTATGGCTAGTGCTTCACCCCGGAATATACAGTGTTTTGAATAGGCTGACGCAGGCTTACATTTCGCCGGTAATCGGGCGGCATAACTCGAGCTTAACCCGATTCTCGTTAATCACTTCCAGGACGCCTGCCGGTGGCAGTTCATCGGTGTATACCGTGTCCACCAGGCTGATGCTACCCAGATTAACCATCGCATTACGGCCAAACTTAGAGTGATCGACTACCAGCATTACGTGACGGGAGTTATCAATAATCGCCCGCTTGGTGCGTACTTCGTGATAGTCAAACTCCAGCAGCGAACCATCACCATCGATGCCGCTGATCCCCAGAATGCCGTAATCCAAGCGGAACTGAGAGATAAAATCCAGGGTTGCCTCGCCGATAATTCCACCATCGCGGCTGCGCAGTTCTCCACCGGCCAAAATAATCCGGAAGTCTTCCTTCGCCATCAACGTGGTTGCGACATTCAGGTTATTGGTCACTATCCGCAGGTTATTATGATTTAGCAGCGCGTGAGCAACCGCTTCTGGCGTAGTTCCGATATCAATAAACAGAGTAGCGCCATCCGGAATTTCGCTGGCAACGCGCTGGGCAATTCCGGCCTTTTCTGCCGCCAGGGTTGCCTTACGATCTTGCCAGGAAGAGTTCACCGAGCTGGATGGCAGCGCCGCACCGCCGTGGTGGCGCATTATCACGTTCTGTTCAGCAAGTTCGTTAAGATCGCGACGAATGGTCTGCGGGCTTACAGAGAACTGCTCAACCAGCTCCTCGGTACTGACGTACCCCTGTTTCTTAACACGTTCGACAATGGCATCATGCCGCTGAGTTTGCTTCACGTTTCCACTCCTGAACTGAATATCGTTTTTATGCTCGTTTTCGAGCATTGAAAAGATCAACCGCGGCCATTCCAAGGCCAATCAGCAATCCGCTGACATGGCTGGCATTAGCAATTGAAATAAACTGGTTATCGAACCATCCCACTACCAGCCACAATAGCGCGAAGATAAAGACTCCACGCTGCAGATACAATCCGCTGTCTGGCGCGCGTTCACCCATCAGCCAGACATAACCTATCAGGGCGTATACCACACCGGACAAACCGCCAAACCACGGGCCGCTAAAAGCGTTCTGAATAAAGCCGCCTACCAGCGCCGCCACCAAAAAGATGGTAAATAGTTTGCCGGTTCCCAGCCGTTTTTCTACCGCACCGCCCAAATACCACCACCAAATGAGGTTAAACAGTAAATGCAGTACTGAAAAGTGCATCAGTGCGTGTGTCACATAGCGCCATGCTTCAAAACGTAGCTCGCCTGCCCATGGCCATGCCAGCCAAATCATGACCGGCTGATCGCCCAGCGATTGCATCAGAATAAAGATAAGGATGTTAACAGCAAGCCCAGCCAGAGTCAGAGGCCCGGCGCGTTCAGCGATAGCCTTGCGAAATGGATAGCGCTGATAGCGCAAGCCGCTATTGAGTTGACCCGTTTTCCAGCTGGCGGAGAGGTAGCGCGAATCATTAGGATTGGCGAGAAAAGCCTCGAGTTCACGCTCCACCAAAGGGAGCTGCGATTCATCGGCTAGCCAGATATCGGTCGTCTGATGATGCTGAAGGGTAAGCACGACGCCCTGAGTCGCCATGTAATCGACAAACGCCTGCGCCATACGAGGATTGGCAAGAGAGGTAATCATCAACATAAGGTGTTCGCCGGAAAATTCCTGTAAAAAGAAGCCAGTATATACTCAATGGATTTTGAGATGCACGAAGGCGTTATAGGAACGCATCCAATGAGTACACCAAACCTGTTGACCGGAAACAAACCAGGAACGATCGACAGCCTGCGGGAAAAAAGCCCGGATTAATGTTGTCCAGGCTTTAATGCGTCAACCGCCGATGGCGGCCACTTCCTCCGGGTACTGGCGCAGCCAGGCTTCAAAACCACCGTCAATGCTATAGACCCGATCGAATCCCTGATGAATCAAATACTGCGCTGCTCCCTGGCTGCTATTACCGTGATAGCACATGACCAACACCGGCGTATCCGGATCGGTTTGTTCCATAAAGGTAACCAGGCTGTCATTGGTCAGGTGAAATGCCCCACGCGCGTGGCCGATAGCAAAACTCTGCGGATCGCGAACATCAACCAGCACCGCTGAATGTTGGTTCAGCTGCTCATGCGCCTGATTCACATTTATACGTTCAAAGGTTTCCATCTTCTCACTCATTTAATTTTCGGGCCGTGGCGCAGAACGAATTCCCACCTTTTATCCGTTCCGAGTTTACCGGTTACCGGTATATAAACGCCATAATGTTATGCATATCACGTCAATTTGTTTTTCCGTTGTTACAAGACATGCGTTTTATTGCTAGAATGAGCGATAACGAACATTTTAGCGCTTTAACGAAAGCAAAAGAGGACATCATGGAAACCAAAGATCTGATAGTGATAGGGGGCGGTATCAACGGTGCCGGGATCGCGGCGGATGCAGCCGGGCGTGGTTTATCTGTGGTGTTACTCGAAGCCAACGATCTGGCCTGCGCCACTTCATCGGCCAGTTCTAAGCTTATCCACGGCGGCCTGCGCTATCTGGAACATTACGAATTCCGCCTGGTCAGCGAGGCGCTGGCGGAGCGTGAAGTTCTGCTGAAAATGGCCCCGCATATTGCCTTTCCTATGCGTTTTCGTCTGCCGCACCAGCCGCATCTGCGCCCGGCCTGGATGATCCGCATTGGCTTATTTATGTACGATCACCTGGGCAAACGTACCAGTCTGCCGGGCTCAGCTGGCCTGCGTTTTGGAGAGAATTCGGTTCTGAAACCAGAGCTAACGCGCGGTTTCGAATATTCTGACTGCTGGGTAGATGATGCCAGGCTGGTTCTGGCCAATGCGCAGATGGTTACCGAAAAAGGTGGTGAGGTTCATACCCGCACTAAAGTCACCTCTGCCCGCCGCGTCAACGGCCTGTGGGTGGTAGAGTCAGAAGATCTGGACACCGGCGTCACGCATACCTGGCAGGCCCGCGGCCTGGTCAACGCCACCGGCCCATGGGTAAAACACTTCTTTGATGAGGGTCTGCGCCTCCCATCGCCTTATGGGATCCGCCTGATCAAAGGCAGCCACATAGTGGTGCCGCGGGTGCATACCGAGTCACAGGCCTATATTCTGCAAAACGAAGATAAGCGTATTGTTTTCGTTATTCCATGGATGGACGAGTTCTCCATCATCGGTACTACCGATGTGGAGTACAACGGCGATCCGCAAAATGTGGCGATTAGCGAAAATGAAATCAACTACCTGCTGAAGGTGTATAACGCACACTTCAAAAAACAGCTTACCCGCGATGATATTGCCTGGACCTATTCTGGCGTGCGGCCGCTGTGTGACGATGAGTCTGACTCACCGCAGGCTATCACCCGCGATTACACTCTGGATATTCACGATGAAGATGGTAAAGCGCCGCTGCTTTCCGTGTTTGGCGGCAAGCTGACGACTTATCGTAAGTTGGCCGAACACGCGATGGATAAACTCGCAGCATGGTATCCAAACATCGGTAGCGCATGGACCAAAGGCTCGCAGCTGCCCGGCGGCCATTTTACCGGCGATCGCGATGATTATGCCCGTCAGCTAAGGCAGCGTTATCCGTTCCTTACCGAAACGCTGGCCCGCCATTATGCGCGTACCTACGGTAGTAATAGCGAAAAAATTCTCGACCAAAGTAACCGGATTGAAGATCTCGGTGAACATTTTGGCCATGAGCTATATGAAGCGGAATTACGCTACCTGGTTGAGCATGAGTGGGT
Source organism: Salmonella enterica subsp. enterica serovar Choleraesuis (assembly GCA_022846635.1). GTDB lineage: Bacteria > Pseudomonadota > Gammaproteobacteria > Enterobacterales > Enterobacteriaceae. The sequence continues at coordinate 330,948 of AP025685.1, read as the reverse complement.
GCGTCGGCTGGATGATGCTATCTGGCGCAGGACTAAGCTGGGAATGTGGCTGAACGCAGAGCAGCAGTCGCGGGTCGCGACCTGGATTAAGGATTTTCAGGAACGCAAACTGCTGTCAAAGGCGTCCTGAGAACGGGATTGAAAAAACCACCTTGTTAAGAGGTGGTTTTAAAGTCACTGGATAAAAAAACCCGGGCGCAAGCGCCCGGTTTTTTATTACAGTCTTACCGGTTTGATGTGCCAAATCTCGTCCGCGTACTCTTGAATAGTACGGTCAGAGGAGAAGTAGCCCATATTCGCGATATTGTGCATCGCCTTTTCAGTCCAGACATCCGGCTGAGCATAAATCTCATCAACCGCATCCTGGCAATCCACATAGCTGCGATAATCCGCCAGCACCTGATAGTGGTCACCGAAGTTAATCAGTGAATCCAGCAGATCGCGGTAGCGAGTCGGCTCCTGCGGGCTGAATGTACCGGTACCAATCTGGGTTAACACCTGATACAGCTCTTTATCCTGATCGTAGTATTCACGCGGGTTGTAACCCTTAGCACGCAGCGCTTCAACTTCTTGCGCGGTGTTACCAAAGATAAAGATATTCTCCTCACCAACGTGCTCCTGGATCTCGATATTAGCGCCATCGAGAGTCCCGATGGTTAGCGCACCGTTCAGGGCAAACTTCATGTTACTGGTACCTGATGCTTCAGTACCGGCCAGTGAAATTTGCTCAGAGAGATCGGCTGCCGGAATGATCATCTGCGCCAGGCTTACGCTGTAGTTAGGGATAAAGACAACTTTGAGTTTGTCCTTCACCTGCGGATCGTTATTAATCACCGCCGCCACATCGTTGATCAGGTGGATAATGTGTTTTGCCATGTAATAAGCGGAAGCCGCTTTACCGGCAAAAATATTCACCCTTGGTACCCAGTTAGCATCCGGATCGGCCTTGATCCTGTTGTAGCGTGTGATGACATGCAGCACATTCATTAGCTGACGCTTATATTCATGAATACGCTTAATCTGCACATCAAACAGGGAGTTAGGATTAATCACAACGCCCATCTGCTGGGCTACCCACCCTGCCAGCCGCCGCTTATTCTCAAGCTTGGCTTCGCGTACCGACTGAATTACCTTCGGATAATCAATATGCTTTTTCAGTTCAGACAACTGGCTGAGATCGGTACGCCAGGTGCGCCCGATATTTTCATCCAGCACATCCGACAGTGCCGGGTTAGCCAACGCCAGCCAGCGGCGCGGCGTAACGCCGTTGGTTTTATTACAGAAGCGCATCGGGAATATTTTGGCAAAATCCGCAAACAGCGACTGCACCATCAGATTTGAGTGCAGCTCCGATACACCGTTCACTTTATGGCTCGAGACTACCGCCAGCCAGGCCATACGTACCCGACGACCATTGGACTCATCAATAATCGAGGTGCGGCTAAGCAAGCCGGTATCGTTTGGATACTGTTCCTGCAGCGTCTTCAGGAAGTAGTCGTTAATTTCAAAGATAATTTGCAGATGGCGCGGCAGGATCTTGCCGAGCATATCAACCGGCCAGGTCTCAAGCGCCTCGCTCATCAGCGTATGATTGGTGTATGAGAACACCTGGCAAGTCACTTCAAATGCATCATCCCAGCTAAAACCGTGCTCATCGATAAGCAGACGCATCAGCTCTGGAATCGACAGCACCGGGTGCGTGTCATTAAGATGGATGGCAATCTTGTCGGCCAGATTGTCATAGGTTTTATGCAGCTGGAAATGGCGATGCAAAATATCCTGCACCGTCGACGACACCAGGAAGTACTCCTGACGCAGACGCAACTCCCGCCCTGAGGCGGTAGAGTCATCCGGGTACAATACGCGGGACACGTTCTCGGAGTGGTTTTTATCTTCCACCGCCGCAAAGTAGTCACCCTGGTTGAATTTACCAAGGTTTATTTCGCTACTGGCCTGCGCGCTCCACAGGCGCAGAGTATTGGTCGCATCGGTGTCATAACCTGGAATTATCTGGTCGTAAGCCACGGCCAGGATCTCTTCGGTTTCTACCCAATGCGTCTTAGCGCCTTCCTGCTGAATACGGCCACCAAAGCGGACTTTATAACGTGAGTTATAACGCTTAAATTCCCATGGGTTACCGTATTCCAGCCAGTAATCTGGTGACTCTTTTTGACGGCCGTCAACGATGTTCTGTTTAAACATCCCGTATTCGTAGCGAATACCGTAGCCGCGCCCCGGCAGGCCCAGAGTCGCCAGCGAGTCCAGGAAACAGGCGGCTAGTCGCCCCAGGCCGCCGTTGCCAAGGCCTGGGTCATTTTCTTCATCAATCAGTTCTTCGAGATCTAATCCCATCTCCTGCAGCGCACTTTTGACATCATCATAAATGCCAAGTGATAACAGTGAGTTAGAGAGGGTGCGGCCAATCAGAAACTCCATCGACAGGTAATAAACCTGGCGGACTTCCTGAGAGAGCTGAGCGCGGTTGGCGCGCAGCCAGCGCTCGACCATGCGGTCGCGAACGGCGAATAACGTAGCGTTCAGCCATTCATGTTTGTTGGCAATAGCCGGATCTTTGCCGATAGTAAACATCAGCTTATAAGCGATCGAGTACTTTAACGCCTCAACGCTCAGTGTCGGTGAGGTATAAGTAAAGGGTGCATTCATAGCAGTGATTCCTGGATGTTGACTACTTTCCGTGCCGCATCATTCCAGGCAGCGCCTGCGGTTGCCGGGTCCTGGCGGTTTAACGGTGCCACAGCGCATCGCGCTTCTGGCACCCTGCCGTTGAACCTGCCGGACAATTCATCAGCTACCGACTGGCGAAGAGGCGTGATACCCAGCCGCTCGAATCGCCAAAGGCCATATCCCTGGCCCATGACAACGGCCCGATACATTCATCGGGTGCGTCTGTGTTATCAGCCTCTTCACTCTGCCCATCAAAATGTGGCTCAGCTTAAACGTTTATAAAGGTCGCGGTAGGACTGCGCCGCTACCTGCCAGCTAAAATCCATCGCCATGGCCTGACGCTGCACAAAGCGCCATAGCGACGGGCGGGACCACAATACGAAAGCACGCCGAATCGCTCTTAGCAGCGACAGGGCATTACTATCTTCAAACACAAAACCACTGGCGATGCCATCCGCCAGATTTTCCAGCGAGCAGTCCGACACCGTGTCGGCCAGACCACCGGTTCGCCGCACCAATGGCAGCGTTCCATACTTCAGCCCATAGAGCTGAGTCAGCCCGCAAGGCTCGAAACGGCTCGGCACCATAATGACGTCCGCACCGCCCATAATCCGATGGGAAAACGCTTCGTGATATCCAATCTGGACACCCACCTGGCCTGGATGCTCAGCGGCTGCGGCCAGGAAACCTTCCTGCAATACCGGGTCACCGGCTCCCAGCAGCGCCAGCTGACCGCCCTGCTCTAACAGACCCGGCAGCGCTTCAAGCACCATATCCAGCCCTTTCTGGCTGGTAAGACGGCTAACGACCGCAAACAGCGGCGCTTTATCGTCTACTTTCAGTCCCATCGCTATCTGGAGCTGACGTTTGTTCTCAGCCTTCTCGTCCAGAGTATCGCGGGTGTAGCGGGTGCCGATCAGCATATCGCTGGCCGGGTCCCAAATTTTCTCATCAACGCCGTTGAGAATTCCGGATAGCCGGCCCTCTCTGTGGCGCTGGCGCAGCAATCCTTCCATGCCGTAGGCAAACTGCGGCTCGGTTATCTCACGCGCATAAGTCGGGCTAACCGCCGTAATATGGTCAGCGTAGTAAAGCCCGGCTTTGAGGAAAGAGATTTGCCCATGAAATTCCAGGCCATGCATATTGAATGACCACCATGGCAACTGGATTTCATCCAGGTGACGGCCATTAAACATTCCCTGGTAGGCCAGATTATGGACGGTAAATACCGACTTTGCCGGATTCCCGCGCGCGGCCAGGTAAGCCGGAGCCAGGCCCGCGTGCCAGTCATGGGCATGGACGACGTCTGGCTTCCAGAATAAATCCAGGCCGCAGGCCATTTCCGCGCCAACCCATCCCAGCAGCGCAAAGCGCTGAACATTGTCGGGATAGGCATGCAGGTTGGTGTCGTGGTAAGGGCTGCCAGGGCGGCTATACAGATGCGGGGCATCGATAAGATAGATGCCCACGCCGTTGAAATGCCCAAATAACAGCGTCATCTGCCCGGCGAAAGTATCGCGGCGCGCCACGACTTTGGCATCGGTTATACCGCGCCTGATATCCGGAAATGCCGGCAACAGAACGCGGGCATCGATACCCGCGGCAATCTGCGCGGCAGGCAAAGCGCCAATCACATCCGCCAGGCCCCCGGTTTTCAGTAACGGGAACATCTCCGAACAAACGTGTAAAACCTGCATTATCGCTCCTGTCTGATATGAGGCCCGCCTCTCATGCATAGAAAGGCGGCCAGCTTATTCCTTGATTAACCCTGAAGTTTGGCCAGCATCTCGCGAGTCACCAGCACAATCCCCTCTTCAGAGCGATAAAAACGACGCGCGTCATCCTCGGCGTTCTCCCCGATAATCATGCCTTCAGGGATTTCACACGCGCGGTCGATAATGCAGCGGCGCAGGCGGCATGAACGGCCAACCTTAACGTCCGGCAGCAACACGGCAGAGTCGATATTACAGAATGAATTAATCCGCACCCGTGGGAACAGAACCGATTGAACCACCACGGAGCCGGAGATAATGCAGCCGCCTGAAACCAGCGAGTTCAGCGTCATACCGTGACTACCGGAGCGATCCTGAACAAATTTAGCCGGTGGCAGAGACTCCATATGGGTACGAATCGGCCAGCTCTGGTCATACATATCCAGTTCAGGAGTTACCGATGCCAGATCCAGGTTCGCTTTCCAATAGGCTTCCAGAGTACCTACATCACGCCAGTATGGCTCTGCGTCCGGATCGGACTGCACGCAAGAAAGCGGGAATGGATGAGCATAAGCGTGACCCGCTCGGGTGATTTTCGGGATGATATCTTTGCCGAAATCATGGCTTGAGGTCTCATCTTTGTCGTCTTCTTCCAGCAGTTGGTAGAGATAGTCGGCATTGAAAATATAGATGCCCATACTGGCCAGCGATCGGGTGGAATCACCCGGCATCGTTGGAGGATTAGACGGCTTTTCTACAAAGTCGATAATCTTTTCATTTTCATCAACCGCCATGACGCCAAAGGCTGAAGCTTCTTCAACCGGCACCGGCAGACAGGCTACGGTACAGCGAGCGCCTTTTTCCGCATGGTCCAGCAACATGCGGGAATAATCCTGCTTATAGATATGGTCACCCGCCAGAATCACGACATATTCAGCTTTATAGCGGCGAATAATATCCAGGTTCTGAGTTACTGCATCCGCAGTGCCACGATACCAGTTTTCGCCGTGTACCCGCTGCTGAGCTGGCAACAGGTCAACAAATTCATTCATCTCTTCGCTGAAGAAAGACCAGCCGCGCTGAATGTGTTGCACCAGAGTATGTGACTGGTACTGAGTAATTACGCCAACCCGGCGAATGCCTGAGTTGATGCAGTTGGATAATGCAAAATCGATAATGCGGAACTTACCGCCAAAATGGACGGCAGGCTTAGCTCTGGTAGTGGTCAAATCTTTCAGACGGGTGCCGCGGCCCCCCGCCAGAATCAGCGCTACGGACTTCAAAGGCAACTGACGCGCCAACATCAGAGAATCGTTCTTATCTAACCTAACCATCATGACTCCTTTATTTATAACTTGTGGAATACGCACACTCCGTGTGCTGGCCCATGCCAGACCGCCATCGTGACCGGATTATCGTGTCCGGCAAACGGCGGTACGGCGCGCCATTCCCCTGCGGGTAATAAGATTTCACTAACTTCTGAGGTTGCATTGAGAGCCACTAACCAATGCCCGGACAGCTCAATTTGTAAGCGCTGCGCACCGGTTTGCCATTCGGCTGCTGTAAGCGGCTCTCCATGCTGGTTTAACCAGCGAACATTGCCATCGGCTTCTTCCCACCATCCGTCCTGTGTCAGGGCTGGAATAGTGCGACGCAGATGAATCAATGCGGCCGTAAAATTCGTTAATCCTTTATTGCCATGCTCCCAGTCGAGCCAGGTCAACGCATTGTCCTGGCAATAGGCATTATTATTCCCATGCTGGCTGTGGCCATGTTCATCGCCGGCCAGCAGCATCGGCGTGCCCTGGGATAGCAGCAGCGAAGTAAGCAGCGCATGCACACTTGAGCGCCTGCGCTCAACGGTGTCCAGATTGCCACCCAGCCCTTCGTAGCCGTGGTTGTTGCTAAGATTGTTATCCGTACCATCACGGTTATCTTCACCGTTAGCTTCGTTGTGTTTATGGTTAAAACACACGCAATCATTCAATGTGAAGCCGTCATGGGCGGTAATCAGATTTATGCTGGCGGAAGGTGCCCGACCGCCGCGACGAAAAACGTCGCCAGAGGCAGAAAAACGATTGGCAAACGCTCCCAGCGACAGGCTCTGCTGTAGCCAGAATTTGCGCATATCATCGCGGAAATGGTCATTCCATTCCGCGAACGGTGCTGGAAAATTGCCAACCTGATATCCGCCAGGGCCGATATCCCATGGTTCTGCGATAAGCTTCACATCGCGCAGTACCGGATCGTTACGCATCGCTTCAAATAGCGGTGCATCCTGGCGGAACTCCGGTGTACGCCCCATCACCGACGCCAGATCAAAGCGGAAACCATCGACGTGGCAGCTCTCTACCCAATAGCGCAGGCAATCCAACGCCAGGTTCATACCGCCCGGGGCGTTGAGGTTTAGCGTATTACCGCAACCTGTCCAGTTGTGGTAATCGCCATTGTCCTGTAACCAATAATAGCTGCGGTTGTCGATTCCGCGCAGGGAGAGAGTCGGCCCGTCTAGATCGGTCTCTGCCGTATGATTCAGCACAATATCGAGAATGACTTCAATTCCCGCCCGGTGCAGCGCTTTTACCGCATCCCGGAATTCATCGCGTGCTCTGGAAGCCTGGCACCCGGTCGCATAACGCGGCTCTACGGCATAAAGTGCCAGCGGGTTGTAACCCCAGTAATTAGTCAGCCCCAGTCGAATCAGGCGTGGCTCGCTGGCGAAATGGGCCACCGGCAACAGCTCAAGGCTGGTAATCCCCAGGCGCTGGAAATAGTCAATCATCACCGGATGCCCCAGCGCCCGATAAGTACCGCGAATCTCTTCCGGCAGTTCGGGATGGCGCAGGGTCAATCCGCGGGTATGTGCTTCATAAATCACCGTTTCGCCCCAGGGAATGCGAGGTGCGGTATCATCTTCCCAGTCGTAATTCTCATGAACCACAATAGACTTCGGTACTACAGCCGCGCTATCGCGGCTGCATGGTTCTTCATGACCACCGTGAAGACGCGGGTCATCGCCAAGGAACCCCTCCAGCTGACGGGCGCAAGGGTCAATCAGGAGCTTGCAGGCGTTAAAACGCAGCCCGGCCTCAGGCTGCCATGGCCCATGCACCCGATATCCGTAGCGCTGCCCCGCCCGCAGGCCTGGGAAGTAACCGTGCCAGATATCTCCGGTGCGCCCCGGTAGCTCGTGGCGCACTTCGTTGCCTTCAGCGTCAAACAGACATAATTCCACCTTCTCGGCATGCGCCGAGAAGAGCGTGAAATTGACGCCTTTGCCGTCATAGTGACTGCCCAGCGGCGCAGGTTTCCCTGTGCGGAGTTGGGTCATTCAGCCTCCCGAACCAGCCAAATGGTAGATAAAGGCGGCAGCGTGATAGACAGAGAATGCGCGCGGCCATGGCTTTCAATTTCCTGGCTTTCAATAATGCCGCCGTTACCCGCATTACTACCGTGGTAGTGCATAGAGTCGCTATTCAACTCCTCGCGCCAGCGGCCAGGCTGATTGATGCCAAAGCGGTAATCGTGACGAGGTACCGGGGTAAAGTTGCTGGCAACAATTACTTCATTGCCTTCTTTATCGCGACGGACAAAGACAAACACCGAGTTCGCTTTATCTTCTACTACCAGCCACTCAAAGCCGTATGGATCGAAATCCAACTGATGCAAAGCTTTGTGGTGACGATAAGTATGGTTCAAATCGCGCACCAGACGCTGAACGCCGTTATGCCAGTTATCGCCACCTTCCAGCAGATGCCAGTCCAGGCTGCTGTCATGGTTCCACTCGCGCCCCTGAGCAAACTCATTGCCCATAAACAGCAGCTTCTTACCAGGGAAGGCCCACATCCAGGCGTAATAAGCGCGAAGGTTGGCAAACTTCTGCCAAGCATCGCCCGGCATGCGGTCGAGGATAGATTTCTTACCATGCACCACTTCATCGTGAGACAGAGGCAGTACAAAGTTCTCGGTATAGTTATAAAGCATACCGAAGGTCATTTTGTCGTGGTGGTACTGGCGATAAACCGGATCCAGCTTCATATAATCCAGCGTGTCGTGCATCCAGCCCAGATTCCATTTGAACCAGAATCCCAAACCGCCCATTGACGGTGGACGTGACACCCCGGCAAAGTCGGTAGACTCTTCCGCCATCGTCACGGCACCATTCATCTGCTCGCCGATAATTCGGTTAGTGCTACGCAGGAATTCAATGGCCTCAAGGTTTTCGCGCCCGCCGTGCTGGTTAGGAACCCACTCGCCATTTTTACGGCTGTAGTCGCGGTAAATCATCGAAGCGACCGCATCGACACGCAGCGCATCGATACCAAAGCGTTCCATCCAGTACAAAGCGTTACCGACCAGATAGTTGCTCACTTCCCGGCGGCCATAGTTGTAGATAAGCGTGTTCCAGTCCTGGTGGAAACCTTCGCGCGGGTCTTCGTGCTCATACAACGAAGTGCCGTCGAAACGCGCCAGGCTGAAGTCATCCTCCGGGAAATGGCCCGGTACCCAGTCCAGAATCACGCTCAGGCCGGCCGCATGGGCCGCATTGATGAAGTAGATAAACTCATCACGCGTGCCGAAACGACGGGTTGGTGCGTAAATATTGGTTGGCTGGTAGCCCCAGCTGCCATCAAACGGATGCTCGTTAACCGGCAACAGTTCGAGATGGGTAAAGCCCATGCTTTTCACATACGGGATCAGCTGATCGGCCAGTTCGCGATAGCTCAGCCAGAAATTGTTGTCGGTATGGCGACGCCATGAACCAAGATGCACCTCATAAATAGAGATGGGGGCATCCATACCATTGGCAGCCGCACGCTCCGGAGTGATTTTGGTTTTTTCTGGCAGGCCGCAAATAAGCGACGCCGTATCCGGACGCATTTCAGACTCAAAGGCATACGGGTCAGCTTTAATCCGCAGCTCGCCTTTGTTATCAATCAGTTCAAATTTATACAGCTGCCCGGCGTGGGCTCCCGGAACAAACAGTTCCCAGATACCGCTTTCAGCGCGCAGGCGCATCGGATGGCGGCGACCATCCCAATAGTTAAACTGACCCACGACGGAAACGCGCTGTGCGTTAGGTGCCCAGACGCTAAACCGCGTACCGGTTACGCCATCGAGCGTATCTGGATGCGCGCCCAAAGTTTCATAAGGACGCAGGTGGGTGCCTTCCGACAGCAGCCAGCTATCCAGCTCCTGAAGCAACGGGCCAAAACGGTAAGGATCGTCGATAAGGTTTTGCTGGCCATGCCAGGTCACCGCAAGCTGGTAACGAAACGGATTTTTCCGGCGTTTGATGGGCCCGCTAAAAAAACCGCGCGAGTCTAGGCAGACTAGCTGCGAAACTTTACGACCGGTCTTAAGATCGATAACCCAGACGTCAGTTGCGTCTGGCAGCAATGCCCGAACCTCAAGGCCTGCTTCTGATTGGTGCATCCCCAGCACCGAAAATGGATCGGCAAAATGGCCGGCGAATAGCGCATTTATCACGTCTTTTTCTGGACGAACAGACATGGAAAGTTTCCTGTTGTTTATGCCATCAGTTCCAAAAAAATCACGCAGTTAGCGCGTGACGATGGCACTTAATATTGACCGGAATGGGCGGCGTTACATTTATCCTTAAACCGACCGTTCAACCTTACAGGGCAAGCGCTAAGTCGCGCCCACACTTAAGCATAGTCAATGGTTTATCTGACCCCTGAGAAAAAAATAAACATTTGCGTTCACTCCTTGTATTACGCAGAGAATAAGGGGGACTCAGCCCCCAGATATATCAGGCAAGTTGACGCAGCATACGACGCAGCGGCTCCGCTGCGCCCCACAGTAGCTGGTCACCTACCGTAAAGGCGGAAAGATATTCCGGCCCCATATTCAGTTTACGCAGTCGCCCGACCGGTGTGGTCAACGTACCGGTGACCGCCGCTGGCGTCAGTTCACGCATCGTCAGCTCGCGATCGTTAGGTACGACTTTTGCCCACTCATTGTGTCCAGCCAGCAGCTGCTCGATAGTTGGCAGTGCCACATCTTTCTTAAGTTTGATAGTAAAAGCCTGGCTATGGCAGCGCAGCGCCCCTACCCGCACACACAGCCCGTCAACTGGGATTGGCTGCTGGTTATTCAAAATCTTGTTGGTTTCAGCCTGGCCTTTCCACTCTTCGCGGCTCTGGCCGTTATCAAGCTGTTTATCAATCCACGGAATCAGGCTGCCAGCTAGCGGTACGCCGAAGTTATCGGTCGGCAGTACACCGCTGCGGGTCATTTCCGTTACCTTGCGTTCGATATCAAGGATAGCGGAAGCCGGATCCTGTAGCTCTTTAGCCACGTGGTTATGCAGCAGGCCCATCTGCGCCAACAGTTCGCGCATATGGCGCGCACCGCCACCGGAGGCGGCCTGATAGGTGGCAACCGACACCCACTCCACCAAATTCTCAGCGAACAGGCCGCCAAGAGACATCAACATCAGGCTGACGGTACAGTTGCCGCCAACAAATGTTTTCACACCGCGCTCAAGCGCGTTGGAAATAACATGCTGATTAACAGGATCGAGGATGATAACCGCATCATCTGCCATGCGCAGTGAGGAAGCAGCGTCAATCCAGTAACCCTGCCAGCCGCTTTGTCGCAGCTTTGGATAGATTTCATTGGTATAATCACCGCCCTGACAGGTCACGATGATATCGAGCGCTTTGAGTGCCTCAATATCATAAGCGTCCTGAAGTACGCCGGAATTCTGGCCTCCCACACGCGGCGCTTCCTGGCCGTGCTGTGAGGTTGAGAAAAAGACCGGGCGAATGGCGTCGAAGTCGCGCTCTTCAACCATGCGTTGCATGAGTACGGAGCCGACCATCCCGCGCCAGCCGATGAAACCAACATTTTTCATAGTGAGTTATTCCTGCAGATGTGTGTGCGTTTTGCGCGTGCCGGTTCCTGGCACGGGTACATCCCTTCACCTTACAAAATGCAGCTAAAGTCGCAAGTGAAAATAATCGATAATCGTCGGCTTATCAGTAGCGAACTTAATTAGCAGAAAGTTACCTCATTATCAGGGAAAAATCTTAATGAATGAAATTGTTTCCGCGGCTGTTTTGTTGATCTTGATTATGGATCCGTTAGGAAACCTGCCGATATTTATGTCGGTACTAAAACACACCGAACCAAAACGCCGCCGGGCCATCATGATTAGGGAGCTACTGATAGCTCTGGGTATCATGCTGGTGTTCCTGTTTGCCGGTGAGAAAATCCTAAACTTTCTCAATCTGCGCACCGAATCGGTCTCAATGTCAGGCGGGATTATCCTGTTTCTGATAGCTATCCGGATGATATTTCCCAGCCAAAGCGGTGGGCAGTCCAACCTCCCGGTGGGTGAAGAGCCTTTTATCGTGCCGCTGGCCATTCCGTTAATCGCCGGGCCGACTCTGCTTGCTACCCTGATGCTGTTATCACATCAACACCAGGAACACATGGGCCGGCTGGTTATTGCCTTATTGCTGGCCTGGGGCGGTACCGTTGCCGTTCTGCTGCAATCGTCGCTATTCCTGCGACTGCTGGGCAAGAAAGGGGTTAACGCCATGGAGCGTCTTATGGGCCTGGTGCTGGTGATGCTGGCCACCCAGATGTTCCTCGACGGCCTTAAAGTTTGGATACACGGTTTATAGCCTGGCGCTGTTTCTGCTAACCCAAAGACTATCGCCCGATTTAATATCGGGCTTTTTTAATCCCTCAATTCGACAAATTAAACGCGAATCTTCTTAAGGCAAAAATCTCTATTACCGTCCCGCCATCTCAGCCCCGTGAAAAGTCTGGAAGTCGCCGGTTCGCCGTATGACACCCAGCCGTACGCGTCCAGACCAGTATCAATAGCCAGATAAATGAGAAGGAAGGTAAAGCTTAAAGGTCTTTAGCGTGGGATTGCGGCAATAAAAAAGCCACTCAGGTGAGTGGCTTTTTAACAACGAAGATAAAACTTAAGAAACCAGAACAAATGCGATAGAACCAACAATAGCGCCAACGGTGCCGAGGATAGTTTCCATCAGCGTCCAGCTTTTCAGAGTTTCGGCTTCACTGGCACCCGTAAAGCGGCCAAACAGCCAGAAACCAGCATCATTCACGTGGCTCACTACGATGGAACCACCACCAATGCAGATAGCCAGAGCAGCCATTTGAGCGCCGCTATAATGCAGTGGCTCAATAACCGGCATAATCAGACCAACGGTGGTCAGGCAGGCTACGGTTGCAGAACCCTGAATGATACGAACCGCAGCAGTCAGGATGAAGCAGGTCAGTGCAATTGGCAGCCCCATACCGGTCAGCGCGCCGCCAAGAGCGGAACCTACGCCGGAATCAACCAGAACCTGTTTGAACACACCACCAGCACCGATAACCAGCAGGATAATCCCGGCAGGTTGCAGCGCCTGGCCACAGATTTCCATTACACGCTCTTTCGCCATACCCTGACGCATGGCCAGGCCATAGATAGCGACCAGACAGGCAACCAGAATCGCGGTGAATGGATGACCGATGAACTCCAGCCACTCATACAGACGGGAACCCTGGACGGTAAACGGTGCAGCGATAGTTTTCAGGCCAACCAGAACCAGAGGCAGCAGAATCAATGCCATGCTGAATCCGAAAGAAGGCAGTTTACCCTCGCCCAGGTGCGGCTCAGTAATGTTGTCAGGCACTTCCAGCTGCACGAAACGGCTGATGAAGTTACCAAACAGCGGACCCGCAATCAGCATACCAGGGATAGCAGCGCACAGACCGAACAGAATCATCCAGCCGAAGTCAGCATGCAGCTGGGATGCCAGAAGCATTGGCGCAGGGCCAGGTACCAGGAAGGCAGCCGCAGCCGCAACGCCCGCAAACAGTGGAATAACCAGTTTCACGAGGTTAGTGCCGGTATGGCGAGCCATAGAGAAGGCAACGCTAATCAGCAGCACAACGGCAACTTCGAAGAACAGCGGCAGAGCACAGACCAGACCCGCCAGACCGATTGCATAGTGCGCCCGGCTGTGACCGAATGACTTAAGCATTTTCAGGGCTATCTGGTCGACGGCCCCGGTCTCGTGAAGGATCTTACCGAACATCGAACCAAGGGCGACTACCACCGCAAGGAAGCCGAGCGTACCGCCCATCCCTTTTTCCATGGTAGTAGCTATTTTATCGAGCGGCATACCGGAGAACAGGCCCGCGCCGATGGAAACCACCATCAGCGCTACGAAGGCGTGCATACGCGCCTTCATGACCAGGAACAGCAGTAACAGCACGGAGCCGACTGCTGTAAGAACGAGCGTTAAGGTACTCACTGCGCACTACCTTCATTGATTAGAGCGAGTGTGCTGGCGATAACGCCATCCAGCGGCTGATCGATATCCACAATCAATACATCGCGTTCATCGGAGGTTGGCTCTTCCAGAGTTTCGAACTGAGTCACCAGCATCTGAGTTTTGAAGAAGTGGCCTTTACGGGCCTTAAGACGGCTTTCAATCAGTTCAAAATCACCGCGCAGGTAAACAAAGGACAGATTTGAATTACCTTCGCGCAAAATATCACGGTACTGTTTCTTCAGAGCAGAACAAACGATAAGAGATACTTTATTGGTGCGCTGCATCGCGAACGCCGCGTCATTCAGGGCCTTAAGCCATGGAACCCTGTCCTGGTCGTTCAGTGGTTCACCAGATGCCATTTTGACGATGTTGCAACGCGGGTGGAGAAAGTCTCCATCTAAAAAAGCCGCGTGCAGTTGGTGTGCCACCTCGCTTGCGACGGCAGATTTTCCGCTTCCGGAAACGCCCATCAGGACATAGACGTGGTGATCGTGATTGGTAGTGCTCATAACGTTGCTCCAACTGGCACGAATTGAAAAAAATTAATGTTACGGGTAACTGTTATCGGTAACATTGTCCCACTGCCAAGGAAATAAGCAATAACCATGGGCAGTAAAAGTGAATAAGTGTGAACTAGGTCAAATTATGGGGCAACTAAATTGACCCACCGGGTGAGAGTGTGAAACCCAAATCCAGCATCACTGGCGAAATAATCTCCCCACGGATACGGGCCAGCAGGCGCTCCGCACCAATACGCCCCATACGCTCACGAGGAGTCAGTACCGAAGCGAGCCGTGGCTCCATCACCTGGCCTATATCATGGCCGTGGAAACCGGCAATGGCCATATCATCAGGAATTTTCAGCCCGAGCCGCTGGCATTCGAAGGCAGCACCAACCGCAAGGTCATCGTTGGTACAAAATACGCTATCAAGCTGTGGGTATTCACGCCGGGCCTGGCGCAGCAACTCGCCACCGGTAGAATAAGAAGAAGATTGCTCAACCATTACGCTATAAGGAGTCAGCCCGGCGTCAATCATCGCCTGCTCATAGCCCTTTTGCTTCATGATGGTACGCTCATCAAGACGCGCCCCCAGATAGGCAACGTGACGATGGCCGCGTTTAATAATAGCCGCCGTCATCTGGCGCGCCGCCTCGAAGTTATCGAAACCCACCGCAATATCAAGGCAAGGAGAGATGCTATCCATCAGCTCGACCACCGGAATACCGGCAACTTCGATCATCTTTAGCGTACGGGGGGTATGGCTGCGCTCGGTCAGCACCAGGCCATCAATGTTCCAGGAGAGCATTGATTCCAGACGCTCTTCTTCCAGCTCCGGTTTATAACCATAGTGAGCCAGCATAGTCTGGTAACCATAAGCATCGGTTACGCTCTCTACGCCGCGCAATACTTCGGCAAAAACCTGGTTGGTCAGGGAAGGCAGCAACACGCCAATAGCGCGGCTGGTCGCATTAGATAGAATATCGGGAGCCCGATTGGGGATATAACCCAGTTCTTCCACCGCAGCGGCAATTTTTACGCGCAAGGCGGCAGAAACCTGCTCCGGGTTACGCAAAAAACGGCTGACGGTCATCTTTGTGACCCCAACGCGGTCGGCTACATCCTGAAGTACCGGTCTTCTCTTTTTCATCGTCCTGAAGGCGTCTCTGTAATTAACAGCCCAGTGTAGCACGGACGAAGCTCAACCTTCGCCAGAAATGACAAAGGTTGAGAGTATTATCGGAGAATCAGAAAATCAGACCGGTGGCAGATCGAACAACAGGATTTCGCTGGCGCTATCTGCATGGATAGAAATGGCCTGCTCATCCCAGACTGCAATACCGTCGCTGGTTTTCGCATGAGTACCATTAATAGATACTTCGCCTTTCACTACCTGAATCCAAATTTTGCGGTCAGCCGGAATCTGGTATACCGACTGCTCCTGCGGTGCCAGTGCCCAGCGATACAGAGACATATCCTGGAATACTTTCAGCGATCCGTCGCGAGCATCTGGCGACAGTACTAGCTGACGGCCTTGCGGCGCATCGAAACGGCGCTGCTCATAACGCGGCTCCAGGCCCTGAGTGTCTGGCATAATCCAGATTTGATACAGGTGCAGGCGATCTTTATCGCTCGGGTTATATTCCGAATGGCGCACGCCGGTACCGGCGCTCATAATCTGGAACTCACCGGCAGGAACCTGCTCTTTATTCCCCATGCTGTCCTGGTGCTCAACCACCCCTTCCAGCACATAGGTCAAAATCTCCATATCTTTGTGAGGATGGGTGCCAAACCCCTGCCCTGCTTCTATTACGTCATCGTTGATAACCCGCAGCGCTGAGAAGCCCATAAAGTTAGGATCGTAATAGTTGGCAAATGAAAAAGAGTGCCAGGAGTCCAGCCAACCGTGGTTAGCGTGGCCGCGTTCTTCTGCTTTACGTAAGTAGATCATCTCGTCATCCTCCAAATTTGTTCTGGAATCAGTTTGCCGGGATTCATCGGTGAATGATAACGGTGAAAATTGACGGGACTGTTCAAATAATATGAACGATATGTATACAGTCGTCTTGCGCGGGATAAAAAAAAGCCAGCGCGAAGGCTGGCTAAAAATACTGGAAGCAATGTGAGCAATGTCGTGCCTTCAGGTCTCCGTCGAGGTGCCCTGAACGCATGACAATAATAATCATTATCATTTGCATCTGTCCAGAGTTTTTTTGCAAAAAACGCTATTAATTACTGGTTAATCACCTAATTAAAACAGGGCTATCAAACTTACTTCTTCAGTACCCCGCCGCTAAGTCTCCCGGCGAGCGTGGGTCTGCGGCACCATATAATCGTCCGTCCGGGCCAATAATGATGCTTTGAGTGCTGCCCATTGCCGGCTGTAAAGAGACATTCTGACCCTTTTGGCGCAATAGCTTTAGCGTGTCCGGGCTGAAGCCCTTTTCAATGCGCAGCTCATCCGGCAACCATTGGTGATGGAAGCGCGGAGCATTAGTGGCCTCGGCGATGTTCATGCCAAAATCAATGCTGTTCACTACCATCTGTAGTACGGTGGTGATTATCCGGCTGCCGCCGGGGCTACCGGTGACCAGCCATGTCTTTCCGTCCTTAACCACCAGCGTTGGCGACATAGACGATAATGGCCGCTTGCCCGGCCCTATCGCATTCGCCTCACCGCCCACCAGCCCATAAACGTTAGGCGTACCGGGTTTGGCAGAAAAATCGTCCATTTCATTGTTAAGTAAAATGCCGCTATTTCCGGCCACAATCCCACTGCCAAACGTTGTGTTTAGGGTGTAAGTCACTGCTACCGCATTGCCATCTTTATCAACCACCGAGAAATGGGTGGTCTGGTTACTTTCATAAGGCGCGAGTTTACCCGGCTTTATCTCTTTGGATGGTCTGGCTTTTTCCAGGTCTATCTGGCTGGCGATAGATTTTGCGTAAGCCTTGCTGGTGAGTGCCTGCCACGGCACCTTCACAAAATCAGGATCGCCCAGATATTCAGAACGGTCGGCATAGGCATATTTTTCGGCCTCGGCCATCACCTGAATCGCGCTGGCACTGCCAAACCCATACTGACTAAGCGGAAAGTTCTCGAGAATATTGAGGATCTGAACGATATGAATACCGCCGGATGAGGGCGGCGGCATGGAGTAGATTTCATAACCGCGATAGCTTCCTTTAATCGGCTGCCGCTCCACGGCGCGATAAGACTCAAGATCGGCTTTAGTGATTAATCCCCCGTGCGCCGCCATCTCAGCGACAATTTGCTCGCCAATCGGCCCACGATAAAAGCCATCCGGCCCCTGGCGGGCGATGATTTCCAGGCTTTTTGCCAGCTGGCTTTGTACCAGCTTATCGCCCTTCTCCAGCGGGCCACTCTCTTTCCAGAAGATAGCTTTGCTATTGGGATGGTCGGGCAGTACTTCGCTCCCGTATTGGTGTAAGTCGCCTGCGAGTGCGTCGTTAACAGTAAATCCATCATGTGCCAGGCGAATCGCCGGAGCAATAACCTTCTCTAAAGGCAGAGTGCCATAATTTTTTAATGCCAGGGCAAAACCTGCCACCGTTCCTGGAGTGCCGGAGGCTAAATGAGAGGTCAGCGACTTTTTACTGTCGGCATTCCCGTCTTTATCCAGGAACATATCGCGAGAAGCGCCTTTTGGCGCCATTTCACGGAAGTCGATAGCCGTTGTTTTACCTTCTTTGGTGCGCAGCAACATAAACCCGCCGCCGCCCAGATTACCTGCCTGAGGATGGGTCACCGCCAGCGCAAATCCCACCGCAACCGCAGCATCTACCGCATTTCCGCCCTGCTGAAGAATATCAACGCCCACCTGGGTCGCCAGCGCGTCTACCGATACCACCATGCCGTGGCGCGCAGCCACCGGATGAAAGGTATCTTCCTCCACGCCATAAGAGACTGGGGGTGCTGCATAAGCCCATATTGGACTACCGGCCCCCAGCAGCATCACGATGAATAACACAACTCCCTGCCTGATTTTTTTCATGCCTTGCCCCTGCTGTTTTCGGTTAATTCTTACCCAAAAGCCTGGTGCAAAGGCGCAAAAAAGTCATCGAACGGGGGCGGGAGCGAGTAAACTTAAGTGATATCCCTCACAGGAGGAACGCATGATGAGACTATTAATCGCCGTTGCGGCGTTGATGCCGATGGTTGCGCTGGCACAGCCAATCAACACTTTGAATAACCCCAACCTGCCGGGGTATCAAAACCCAACGCTGACCCGCATGAATCAGCAGATGAATAGCCAACAGTTGCAACAACAAAGCATGCTCAATCAGAGCGTGATTAACAACAACAGCCTGCAGCAGCAGCGGCTACAGTCACAGCTAAACAGCAACAGTCAGCGCGTGCTTAACAGCCAGCCGGGGCAGCAAGTTTTACCTAATAACGGTAGCGGTATGCTTAACGGTGGCGGCCAGCAACGTATGCTGAATCAGTAAACCAGTTAAGCCGATAATAAAGGCGGCTCTGTGGCCGCCTTTATCTCTTATCAGGCCGGGAAATCAGGCCCAATAACATCAATCCTGTCGGTACAAATCGTATCTACGCCCCAGTTGAGTAGCTGTTGCGCCCGACGCGGGGAGTTAACGGTATAAACCAAAATGTAGAGCCCGGCCTGCTTGATCTGCTGCACCCGTTGCTCATCCAGTAGCTGATGATTCAAATGCAGCGAAATACAGCCCAGCTTCTCCGTTACGCTTTGCCAGTCATCACGCCACTCATCCAGCAATAAACCGCGCGGCAACTCTGGCACTGCCTGCTGAGCAGCTTCCAATGCATCAATTTCAAATGATGAAAGCAGCGGAACCGGCATATCCTGCCACAATTCCCGCACCGCCTGCGCCACCACTTTCCCCGTCAGCGGCCCGGTTCCGGTGGTTGGTTTTATCTCAACATTGGCCATCATACCGTGCTGACGGCAGCGCTCTGCGACCTGCGACAGTAGTGGCAGAGGCTCACCTTTAAACTCTCGGCCAAACCAGCCGCCGGCATCCACCCGCAGCAAATCCTGCCAGTTCAACTCGCCCGCTACGCCCCATCCGTTGCTGGTACGCTCCAGGTTGTCATCATGGAGCAGGAAAATTTCGCCGTCTTTAGAAAGCTTAACGTCAAACTCAATCATGGTATGCCCATATTCAGCACCCATATCGATAGCCGCTAGCGTATTTTCCGGAGCCAGTTTGCCGCCACCGCGATGAGCCGCCACGCGGGGATAAGGCCAGTTACTCATACTCGTTGTCCTGTTTCACCATCAAAAAGATGCAAATGATCGTCCGGCCAGCGTAACCACAATATAGAACCGGCCTGCGGGCGTTCCTGATGCGCCAGCCGGATGACCAGCTTTTGCGTACCCCAGCGGCCATGCGCCAAATTATCTGCGCCCAGCATCTCCAGGGTATCCATCGCCAGCGGTACGCCGCCTTGTTCCTGGGAGCTTAAAGAAATATGCTCCGGACGAATGCCGAGGGTCATTTTACGCCCGGCGTGCTGCCGATAATAGTCACCAAGCGGCAGCTTAACTCCCCCATCCAGTTCAAAGCTATTCCCCTCGGGATTAATAGTACCCTCCAACAGGTTCATCGCAGGACTACCGATAAAGCTTGCCACGAAGCGGCTGGCAGGCTTTTCGTAAACTTCCACCGGAGTCCCAACCTGCTCGGCGATACCGTTGTTCATTACCATAACGCGCCCCGCCAGGGTCATCGCCTCTACCTGATCGTGGGTCACATATAGCGAGGTGGTTTTCAACCGCCGGTGCAACTGTTGCAGCTCAAGGCGCATCTGCACCCGCAGTTTGGCATCAAGGTTGGAAAGAGGTTCATCAAACAGGAATACCTCGGGGTCACGCACAATGGCCCGACCCATCGCCACGCGCTGGCGCTGGCCGCCGGACAGCTCGCGCGGTCGCCGTTTCAGGAGGCCATCCAGTTCCAGAATCCGCGCCGCCTCTTTCACTTTCTCCGCGATAAGCTGTTTATTCATACCCCGGATCTTCAGCCCCCAGGCCATGTTCTCTTCTACGCTCATGTGTGGATATAGCGCATAGTTCTGAAACACCATCGCAATCCCGCGATCTTTTGGCTCCATCTCGGTTACCCGTTGCCCTGCAATCCAGATATCGCCACTGCTCACTTGCTCAAGCCCGGCGACCATCCTCAGCAGCGTTGACTTTCCGCAGCCGGAAGGGCCAACCATAACAATAAATTCGCCATCCGCCACATCCAGCGTGAGTGGCTTAATCACCTGGTTTTTTCCATCCCAGCTTTTAGTTACCGCCTGTAATTTCAGTCCTGACATATTACTTCTCGCTATCCACTAAACCGCGCACAAAGGCGCGCTGCATAACTAAAACAATCACTACCGGCGGGATAAGGGTTAATAACATTGCGGCCATAACCTGATTCCACTGTGTAGTGCCCTCTCCGGTAGCGATCATTCCCTTAATGCCCGCCACGGCGGTGCCGAGATCGATATCGGTGATAATTAACAGCGGCCATAGATACTGGTTCCAGCCGTAGATAAAGGTGATAACAAACAGCGCCGCCAGATTGGTTTTTGACAGCGGCAGAACGATATCGCGGAAAAAACGCATCGGCGATGCGCCATCGATCCGCGCGGCTTCAGCCAGCTCATCGGGCAGCGTCATAAAGAATTGCCGGAACAGAAAGGTTGCTGTGGCGGAAGCCATCAGCGGCAGAGTTAAGCCCGCGTAGCTATCGAGCATTTTGAGGTTAGCGATGACTTCAACGGTGGGGAAGATGCGCACTTCAACCGGCAGCATCAGGGTAATAAAGATCATCCAGAAGAACAGATTACGTAGTGGAAAGCGAAACCAGACAATGGCAAAAGCCGACAACATAGAGACCGTAATTTTGCCCACCGTAATACTGAACGCCATCACAAAGCTGTTAAGCATCATGCGCCAGAACGGCGCGCTGTTAGCCCCTACGCCATTAACCCAGATGGCATGCATGTTCTCCAGCAAGTGCGAACCTGGGAGCAGCGTCATTGGGGTTTCAAATACCGCCCGGTCATCCAGCGTCGCGGCAACGAATGCGACGTAAAGCGGAAACAGGATCACGGCAATTCCCAGTATCAGCATGGTGTGGCTGAAAATAGTCAGCCACGGACGATTTTCAATCATTGGTAACGCACCTTACTTTCCACATAACGGAACTGCACCACCGTTAAAATAATCACCAGGAACATCAGCACCACCGACTGCGCGGCAGAAGCCGACAGATCCAGCCCGGCAAACCCTTCACGATAAATTTTATAAATCAGCGTCGTGGTCGCCTGCACCGGACCGCCCGCTGTGGCCGCATCGATAACCGGGAAGGTATCAAAAAAGGCGTATACCAGATTTACCACCAGCAGAAAGAAGCTGACCGGCGCTATCAGCGGCAGAGCGAGTTTGAAGAAACGACGGATCGGGCCTGCGCCATCAATCGCCGCAGCTTCAATTAACGAGCGCGGAACCGACTGCAATGCCGCATAAAAGAACAGAAAGTTGTAACTGACCTGCTTCCATACCGAAGCAAAGACCACCAGGAACATCGCCTGGCCGCTGTTTTGAGCGTGATTCCAGTCATAGCCAAACTGCTCAAGAAAATGGGTTATCAGCCCCCTTCCTGGGTTAAACAAAAAAATCCATAAAACGGCGGCTACCGCAGGGGCAACGGCGTAAGGAAGTAGCATCAAGGTTTGATACAGGCGGCTACCGCGCACGATGTATTCCACCAGTGCGGCGAAAAATAGCGATACCAGTAGCCCGCAAATCGTGACCAGCGCACTGAACTTCATCGTGGTCCAGAAAGAGTCGAGGTAATAGCTGTCATGGAACAGCGCAACAAAATTATCCAAACCCACAAACTGGCTGGATAGCCCAAACGGATCGACGCTTTGCAGCGAATACCACAACGCCTCTCCGGCAGGCCAGATAAAGAAAATCAGAGTAATGATGAGCTGCGGGGCCACCAGCAAATAGGGAAGCCAGCGCGAGCGAAACACCGGACTGGATGCAGACATAGGAGATTAGTTTCCTAAAGATGAGCTGCCGGATAGCTCTTATCTATCAGGCCTGGCCTGATAAAGGAGCGCAGTCGCTATCCGGCATTTTGCTATTTAAGACTTTGTCGACTGCTCAAAGCGGCGCAGTAACTGGTTGCCGCGTTGAACGGCTGAGTCCAGAGCCTGCTGCGGGGTTTTCTTCCCGGTCCAGACGCTCTCAAGCTCCTCATCTACAACGGTGCGGATTTGCGGCATGTTGCCCAGGCGCAAACCTTTAGTGAATGGCAGCGGCGGCTTGTTCAGCATCTGTCGGGTCGCCACGTCAGCCCCTGGGTTCTTGTCATAAAATCCCTGCTCGCGGGTCAGGTCATAAGCAGCTTTGGTAATCGGCAGATAGCCGGTTTTCTGATGCCACTCGGCGGCGTTCTCTGGCTTCGCAAGGAAATCGAGAAACTTCGCGACGCCGGCATAGGTCTCCTTGTCTTTACCTTGCATCACCCACAGACTGGCGCCGCCAATAATGGCATTTTGCGGAGCGCCTTTGATATCCGCGTCATAAGGCATCATGCCCACGCCGTAGTTAAATTTGGCATAGTGGCGAATATCCGCCAGCGATCCGGACGAAGCGGTCGTCATGGCGCAGTCGCCGTTATAGAACTTCTCGGTGGACTCATCTTTACGCCCGACGTAGCTGAATGTCCCTTTCTTATTCATATCCTCCAGCAGCGCAATATGTTTCACCTGCTCCGGCTTGTTAAACTCCAGCACCGCATCCCGGCCATCGAACCCGTTATTTTTGGTCGCAACCGGCAGGCCATTCCATGCGCTGAAGTTTTCAATCTGGATCCACCCCTGCCAGCCGCTGGCGTAGCCACACTTCATCCCAGCCGCTTTTAGCTTTTCACTGTAGGCAGCTAAGTCCTGCCAGGTTGCAGGCGGTTGATCGGGGTTCAGGCCAGCTTTTTTAAAGGCATCTTTGTTGTAATAGAGCACCGGGGTAGAGCTGTTGAAGGGCTGAGAGAGAAGATGGCCGGATTTCGCATCGGTGTAATAACCGGAAACCGTGGGCACAAACTGCGATTCATCAAAATTAATACCCGCATCTTTAAAGACTTCATAAACCGGTTTGATGGCCTTGGATGCCATCATCGTGGCGGTACCTACTTCGTAGACCTGCAAAATTGCCGGAGCGTTGCCGGTACGGAATGCGGCAATCCCGGCGCTAAGGTTCTGTTCGTAATTGCCTTTATAAATTGGAGTGACTTTATAGTCCGGGTTGGCGGCGTTAAAACGCTGTGCCAGCGAATCAACTTCCTTACCCAACTCTCCTTCCATCGAGTGCCAGAACGGGATGGTGGTCGCCGCCATGGACTGGCCGGCCAGTAACAAACTCAGAGCCACTCCTGAAGCGGTATGTCTTAAAGATGTCATCGGTTATCTCTCTTATTGTTCTGGATGCGCGATTTCACGCGTTCTATGTTCGCGGGGGTAACATGGCATGCTCGAATTACAGAAAAATAACTTTTTTATTACAAAAAAAAGATAGTAAGGCGTCAAAGGGATGGCAAGACGATGAAAGCGCGGTGACAGGAAAATGGGAACTGCGACACGTATAGCGGGTAAATAACCTATCAGGCCGGGCGGCAGCACTGCCTAACCCGGCCTGTTATTAACTCGCAGGCCGGAAGGTATTGCACCATCCGGCCTGCGACTATGACGACTTTATCCGCCTAAATAGGCACTGCGTACCGCTTCGTTAGCCAGCAGGGCATCGCCGGTATCTTCAAGTACCACCCGGCCATTTTCCAGCACGTAGCCACGATCGGCCAGCTTCAGCGCCTGGTTGGCGTTTTGCTCCACCAGGAAAATGGTCATGCCTTCGCGCCGCAACTGTTCAATGGTATCGAATATTTGTTGGATGATAATGGGAGCCAGGCCAAGTGACGGCTCATCCAGCAGCAGCAGGCGCGGCTGGCTCATCAACGCACGACCAATGGCCAGCATCTGCTGTTCACCGCCGGACATCGTACCGGCACGCTGAGTGCGGCGCTCCTTCAGGCGCGGGAAAAGCTCGTAGACCCAGTCCAGCAGTCGCTGATACTCCTGGCGAGCGGTAAAAAAGCCCCCCATCGCCAGGTTTTCCTCAACAGTCATCCGGGAGAATACCCGCCGCCCTTCCGGAACAATGGCCACCGCCTCACGCATTATCTGGGCCGTTGGCCATTGGGTAATATCTTTACCATCAAACAGAATGCGGCCGTTGCTGGCGCGCGGATCTCCGCACAGGGTACCAAGCAGCGTCGTTTTGCCCGCGCCGTTAGCCCCGATAAGCGTCACTATTTCGCCGCGATTAATAAACAGGCTGACTTCATGCAGCGCCTGAATCTTGCCGTAATGGGCGCTAACCTGCTCAAAGGAGAGCATGACATTTTCCATCTTACGCCTCTCCTAAATAGGCCCGAATTACATCGGGATTGTTGCGGATCTCATCCGGTGTACCGTTTGCCAGCGGCGTTCCCTGGTTGACCACATAAATGCGATCGGAAATGCCCATCACCAGCTTCATATCATGTTCAATCAGCAATACCGACGCACCGTGCTGCTGGCGCAATTCGGCGATAAGCTCATCCAGCTCGTGAGTTTCGCGCGGGTTAAGCCCCGCCGCCGGTTCATCCAGCATCAGGATCTCCGGCTGAGTCACCATGCAGCGGGCAATCTCCAGACGGCGCTGCTGACCATAGGCGAGGTTACTGGCCTGGCGGTTGGCATGCTCCAGAAGGCCGATACGTTCGAGCCACACGGCGGCTCTGTCCAGCGCTTCTTCCTGCGCCCGGCGAAAACCTGGCGTCTTCAGAAGACCGGCGAAAAGCCCGGTTTTAAGCTGCTGATGCTGGGCCACCAGCAGATTTTCAATTACCGTCATCTCGCGGAATAAACGCACGTGCTGAAAGGTCCGCACTACGCCAAGGCGCGCAATCTGCTGGCCGGACAACCCTTCCAAATGACGATCGCCGAGCTTTATCGTACCGCCGCTTGGTTTGTAGAAACCGGTCAGGCAGTTAAACACCGTAGTTTTACCCGCACCGTTTGGCCCAATCAGAGAGACGATTTCGCCAGCTCTCAGTTCAAGCGCAACGTTATTGACCGCCAGCAGACCGCCGAAGCGCATCATCAGGCCTTCTACCGCTAACAGAGGCTGGCTCATGCATCACCTCCTTTCACCGCAGTCTGCTTGAGTTTGAGCTGTGGCCGGGTCATCGGCAGCAGGCCCTGTGGCCGCCAAATCATCATCAATACCATTAAGCCGCCCAAAACTAACATGCTGTATTCATTAAGGTCGCGCATCATTTCACGTGAAACTACCAGCAAAATCGCCGCCAGGATCACCGCAAACTGCGAACCCATCCCTCCCAGCACCACAATCGCCAGCACAAAGGCCGACTCTGCAAAGGTGAAGGACTCCGGGCTGACAAACCCCTGGCGCGCGGCAAACAGCGTACCGGCAAAACCGGCGAACGCGGCGCTAATGGTGAAAGCGGTCAGTTTGATACGCGTGGGGCTTAAACCTAACGAACGGCAGGCAATTTCATCTTCGCGCAGCGCTTCCCACGCGCGGCCCAGAGGCATACGCAACAGGCGGTTAATCACAAACAGGGTGATAACTACCAGCAGCAGCGCCACCAGATACAGGAAGATAACCCGATCGCTTGGGTCATAAGAGAGGTTGAAGAAGTTACTGAAGGTATCCCAGCCACCGTCGCGTGCTGAGCGATTAAACTCCAGCCCAAATAGGGTTGGCTTAGGGATCTGGCTGATTCCATTTGGCCCGCCGGTCACTTCGGTATTATTAAGCAGCAA
Organism: Salmonella enterica subsp. enterica serovar Choleraesuis; assembly: GCA_022846635.1. Lineage (GTDB taxonomy): Bacteria > Pseudomonadota > Gammaproteobacteria > Enterobacterales > Enterobacteriaceae. The sequence goes on along the minus strand of AP025685.1, from coordinate 304,826 downwards.
AATACGTACGATTTCGCCAAATCCTAGCGTCACGATCGCCAGATAATCACCGCGCAGACGCAGCACCGGGAACCCCAGCAGGAAGCCCGCTGCGGCGGCTACCAGGCCTGCCAGCGGCAGACAAGTCCAGAACCCCAGCCCGTAATAATGGTTAAGCAGCGCAAAGGTATAAGCGCCGATAGCGTAAAAACCGCCATAGCCCAATACCAACAGCCCGGACAGCCCAACGACCACGTTCAGCCCCAGACCGAGGATCACGTAGATTAAGGTCAGAGTGGCAATATCCACCGCCCCACGAGACACCACAAATGGCCAGGCTGCGGCCAGAATCACCAGCCCTAACAGGAAAAGCTTTTGACGCACGGTAGAACCATCAATCGCCGGGAGCACCCACTGCGGGCCAGAG